>CAKZMC010000046.1 GCA_937128055.1 uncultured Actinomycetes bacterium
AGACATAAACGCGGTTTGACCCCAAAGTATGTCTGGGGAGGGTCAAGGGAGGGGCGGAGCCTCTCCCTTGGTCTTATCAAAGGCAACGAATGACCCTGACCCGCAGGCGTTTCCAAGGCCTCGGGCCGGAAATATGTTCAGCCGAGGAGGTGGCGGGCGATGACCACGCGCTGCACCTGGTTGGTGCCCTCGTAGATCTGGGTGATCTTGGCGTCTCGCATCATGCGCTCCAACGGGTACTCCACCATGTACCCGTAGCCGCCCAGCACCTGCACCGCGTCCACCGTGACCTTCATGGCCACATCGCTGGCGAAACACTTGGCCATGGCGGAAACCGCGGATGCCTCGCGACCCGCTCTCTCAACCATGGCGGCGGAGTAATAGACCAGTTGGCGCGCCGCCTCGATCTGCATGGCCATGTCGGCGAGCATGAACTGGATGCCCTGCAGGCGCGCGATGGGGCCTCCGAACTGCACCCGTTCCTTGGCGTAGGCGACGGCATGGTCGAGGGCCCCCTGGGCGATACCCACCGCCTGGGCTCCGATGGTGGGGCGCGTGCGGTCCAGGGTCATCATGGCGATCTTGAAACCCTCGCCTTCTTTCCCCAAGAGGTTCTCGGCCGGCACTTCCATGTCGCTGAAGACGAGCTCGCTGGTCTGGGAACCGCGGATACCCATCTTGTGTTCGATTTTCCCCACCTCGAAGCCGGGGAATTCCTTCTCCACGATGAAGGCGGAGATGCCCTTGACGCCCGAGCTCTCGTCCGTCTTGGCGAAGATGGAATAGGTATCGGCGATGCCCCCATTGGTGATGAAGCATTTCTGGCCGTTGATCACGTACACGTCTCCCTTGCGCACGGCCCGTGTGGACATGGCGGCGGCATCCGACCCGGCGCCCGGCTCGGTCAACCCGAAGGCGCACTGCTTTTCCCCGCGGGCCAGGGGAGGGATGTACTTCTTCAGCTGCTCCTCGTTCCCCGCCAGCATGATGGGGGTTGAGCCCAGCTTGTTGACGCCAAGAATGAGGCTGGTATTGGTGCACACCCGCGCCAACTCCTCAATGGCGATACAGATGCTCAGGAGATCCGCTCCCGCGCCGTCGTATTCCTCCGGGAAACTAAGGGCCAGGAGGTCGTTGTCTCGCAGCAGCTCGAACATATCCCACGGATACTCGCCCTTGGCGTCTATCTCCGCCGCCCGCGGCTCCACCTTTTCCTTGGCCAGCTGCCGCACCGTTTGCTGCAACATCTTCTGTTCCTCGGTCAGCTCGTACATGGCACCTCCTCCTCGCTCATGGGCATGCTTTTTCTATTTACCGCTCGCATTATATACCATCGTGCGATCGCGCGTTCGCGAGTCTTTCCCCTTTTGCCGCACAAATGCTGGCGCCTCTCTCCACGGACTCCTCCCTGGCTACAGCCCCAGCTCACGGGATATGACCATCCTCTGTATCTCCGAGGTGCCTTCCCCCTATCTCGAGGATCTTGGCGTCGCGGAAGAAACGGGACACAGGGTACTCGTCCATGAAACCGTAACCCCCGAAGATCTGCACCGCTTGGCTCGCGGTGCGGTTGCACATCTCCGAGGCGAAGAGCTTGGCCATGGAGGCTTCCATGCTGTGGGGCAACCCGGCGTCGCGCATGGCCGCCGCCTTGTAGGTCAGGTTGCGGGCCAGCTCGATTTCGGTGGCCATGTCCGCCAGCTTGAACTGTATGCCCTGGAATTTTCCTATAGGCCGGCCGAACTGTACTCTCTCCCTGGCATAGCGGAGGGCTTCCTCGAAAGCCCCCTGCGCCGTGCCCACCGCCAGGCCCGCCATGGCTACGCGCCCTCCGTCCAGGCAGTCCAGGAACTGGCTGAACCCCTCTCCCCGCGTGCCGATGAGGTTGCCTTCTGGTACGCGGCAGTCCACGAAGTTCAGCCCCCGGGTGTCCGGATGCATGCCACCCCATCTCGCGGTATTCAGGGGCGATATTATATCCCCGCGTGCCGCAAGAGACGAAGATGTTGGAGATCTCCTTCCTGCCGTCGGGAGCGGCGCCGGTGACCGCCGTTATGGTGACCACGCCGCTCATCTCCGTGCCCGGATTGGTGATGAAGCACTTGGTGCCGTTGATCACCCACTCCCCATCCTTGAGTTCGGCCCTCGTGCTGGTGTTGCCGGCGTCGGAGCCGGCCTCCGGCTCGGTGAGGCCGAAAGCCGCCAACATCTCGCCCCGGGCCAGGGGGACCAGCCATTCACGCTTCTGATCCTCCGATCCGTAATAATAGAAGGGGGCCGATCCCAGGGAGACATGCGCCTCCACGGTCACGGCGCAGGCCCCGTCAACCCGTGCCAATTCCTCCACGGCAACGACGTACGAGGGGTAATCGTCTCCCGCCCCTCCGTACTCCTCCGGCCAGGGTATGCCCAGCAGCCCAAGCTCCCCCATCTTGCGCACGATTTCATAGGGGAATTCTCCCGTTTCCCAGAGGCGATCGACTTGCGGGCGGATCTCCTTTTCGACAAAGTCCCTGACCGTGCTGCGAAAAAGCCTCTTCTCCTCGTCCAGATCGAAAAGCAATTCCCTCACCTGCCTCCTCGCGAGCTCCCTGCTTGATTTCATCCGCAGGACTTCTATCCCGCTTCCGGGAAGCGACCGGATCCCCGTGCAGGGACGCTCCCCGCGGTGTATGGCGCCGCCTATGAAGCGTGCTTCTCCCGAGGGGATTATATAGTAAACGTTATGCGTTATCCAAACGGGACGGCGCCATGGCCTTGCGGTCTCCGTAAGCGTCCCAAGCAGCCACGCCCTGAAGAAGTAGGGATTTCCACCCACCTTGCCCGGAGAACTA
>CAKZMC010000047.1 GCA_937128055.1 uncultured Actinomycetes bacterium
CGTTATCCTATTAGCTTGGATTGCTATGTACATTTTTATTCCGCCATAATGTGTACATTTTTACACCGCCGCGGACAGGTGTTTGCGCAGCATTTGTTGACCCCCTAAACAGAATAGGTAATCCTGTAAACAATAGTATATGGGTCGTACGGGATATTGGTATCCACCTGTACAGATACCGATTGGTTGGGAGGGACGTAGTTCTTCACCAATAGCAGGTAGCTGCAGTTCGGGTTGATGTTCTCCACCCAGATCTGGTTGACACCGGATGGAGGACCTAGCCAATAGAACCAGAATTTTTATCTGGGATTGCAGGTGGAAATCGAGCGCACAAGCCATCCATGGTCAAGACACGGCTTGACTGCTCTATTCCAATCATTCCGGTCTTGCGGCCGCGCGCACAGCAAGCAGTTCACGAAATATATGCTCTTGTAAGACCTGCCTATCTTCTTGGCCAGAAGCGTTAGTGCAACAAAAGTTTGTAGATAGCTTGTATTTCAAGTCAGACTTCGTCTTCAGACCATGGACGCGGCGATCTTCACCAGTTCTTCCATGGGAAGGCTTGCCCTTATCCTCACCTTGGTCCTCTTGTCGCCGCTGAAGAAATAGAGGGTGTGGGTTTCGGGGACGTAGTAGGCGTTACGTCCTCCGCCCAGGTTGTTTTCGATCACGCTCAGGGAACCATCCGGATTGACGGCGAGGGAGTCCATGTCGGGCACCGCCTCGTCGTATCTCCTGGCTTCACAGAGGTCGATCACGGAGGAACCGTCGCTGTAGGTGATGAAAAGAGGTTTGTACCACATGGGGGCGAGGTGCGGCGGCAGGTCGAGAGGCAGGCCGATGGGGCGCGGGTCCCGCCATCCGGTGGCGCTCATGATATAGCCTTCCGGCACGTACCCGGGTGTGATGGGGTCAAACCCGCAGAGCGAGGGAGCCTCGCTCATGTCGATCTCGCGGTACCCCCCCGTCGCGGCTCTCCCTGCAGGTCAATCCCCCGGTTTGGGGAACGAACATGCCGTCGGGGATCTCGCCGTTTATCTCTTACCTTACGACCTCGAGGCTGTTGAGCAGCTTTCCCCCCAGGTACCTTTCCTTCCTCAAACAGATGGAAGTGTCCTTTTCAACCCATCGCAGCTCGCGTCCGGGAACGCCGGCGCTTTTACCGGCGTCGTTGTTGATCCGCTTGGTATCGATCTTGTATACGCGCCTGCCGTTCACCTCTTCCTCGCCCAGCGGCTTGATGAGGTCGGCCTTCAGCAGGGCGTTGAGTTCGTCGGGCAGGACGAAGGGGTTGAAGAACTCCCCGTACATATAGTCGAAGGGCGGGCAGTTTTCATATATGCATACGTCTGCGGCGTTCAGGGTGACGACCCGGTGGCCGTTCAGGATGGTTGTGCTCCTGGCGACCTCACACCCCCATCCCTCCGGCCCCGCGATCTCGACATCCACCCGCATCCTGTCATGGCCCCTGGCCCAGATATCGCACCTCTCGGTCCTCCTGCCGCCGGGATCCCCGTTATCTTCAGAACTCATCTCCACTTGTGCGTAGTAACATCTGATGTCCCTCGCGGTCTTCGCCGCGTTCCGCGCGATAGTGGATGCGAGCGCAGCGTCGTTACGACCTACTAGCACGGAAGGGATGACCGCGGACAGGAGGGCCAGGCAGGCGAGGGCCGCGGTGAGCAATAAGAGCTTACGCTTGCCTTTCATTTACCGCACACCCGTAGGCCATTCCCCGCCGCGCTCGATGGCTGGTGTTTATGTCTTGTTGCGGGCTTGGACAAGGTGAGGTTTATCAATCAGATTCTTAACATAGAAAAAGCGAAGTCAAGCAGTGTGTGAGGCACCGGCTTTCCTGCATTCCTCCTGGCCGGCGGTGGGGCGCGCCATCCTGCCGCGTGAGGCGGGGAGGCGTCCGCCGGATGGCCGGCCTCCGCCCTTTGCGGTAAATGGAAATGGATGCCAAGCAGCGGATGCGCCGCCGGAGAAAGCCCGTATGACCGTCAGTCTTCCTCTACGGACCTGGATATCAACTTGTGCAGGCTCTCCACCATCTCCTTGAAGGCGCGCTGCAGCCCCGCGAGGTCTTCGCCTTCGCGCACCGCGATCTCCACGTCCAGGTCGCCCTGCATGACGCGCCCCGCCGCCTCGGACAGTTCCTCCACCGGCCGCGTTATGTTGCGGCGCAGCAGGAAACCGAGGACCACCAGGGACAGCACGACCAGGGCGAGCAGGGAGACGGCGACGGTGGGTATGTAGCGGGCGGAGACCGCGCCCTTCTCGCTCTCGTAGAAGTCCTTTATCTCGCCCACCTCGGCCCGCATCGACTTTACGCCGACGTACGCCTGCGCGAGCTGGGCGTAAGAGAAGGTCTCGATGACGACGGTGTGCTCGCCCTGAAGCCCCAGCTCCGGGATGCCCTCCTCGAAGTAGATATAGGGTGTGCCCTCGTCTATGGCCTCGCCCAGCCAGGAAGGCACCGGCCACTCGTAGACCATGGATTCGTCGCTGGAGACGACGACCGTCGACCCTCCCGGTATGCCCATGCCGCTGAGGATAACGAAGACCGCGTCCAGGCCCAGGGCGCTCCGCTCCACCAGGTCGGCGCAGAACCGGTTATAGAAGCGCTGGTAATCGGAGAGCTGCTTGTTCACCATGAGAGCGTAATTCTCCTCGAGGGAGAGTTCCCGCATCCCCTCCTGGACCAGCTTCTCGGTGATCACCGGGTCCAGCGTGTGCCGGATGAAGTCGGACTCGTTCACGAAGTACTCGGATATGCCCCTGATCATCTCGCCGGTCCCCTCGTCGACGAGGCTATTCTGCCAGCGGCTGAAGATCATGAAGCCGGCCAGCCCGTAGGCGAGAAACGCGGCGGCGAGGAAGACGGTTATATAGAAGAGGGTGCGCGCCCTGCCTCCCGCCTTCCCGCCCCCTCCTCGCGCCTCCCCCCCGGGCCCGGCGCCCGCCTCTCCCTTTGCGGCAAGGTCTTCCAGGTGACGGGAGTCCTCCCCCGCGAAGGGCAGGAGCAGCACCGCCTTGAGGTTTGCGACCATGGTGTTGAAGGCGTGCTTGAGCCCGGCGAACTCCTCGCCATGGCCCACGGTCACCTGCACGTCGAGGTCGCCGGACATGACCTCGCCCGCGGCGCGCTGCAGTTCCTCTATGGGGCGGGTTATCCTGCGGCGCACGAGGAAGCTCATGAAGAAGTAGGCCAGCAGCGACATGAACGCGATGCCGACGAAGCTCAAGAGGGCCAGGTTCACGTTCCCGGCGCTCCGCTTATCGTCGCAGAAGCTGTCTATGGCGGCGATCTCGCCGTCCATGGGCCTCACGGCGAGGAAGCTCGCCGCGAGCCCCTTTCCGTTGAGGTCCACCTCCTTCGAGACGACGAGATTGCGCCCCTCGGAGTTCTTGCGGTACGCCTCGTCGACCCAGAAGAAGGATTCGCCTTGCCCGCTCCCGGCCAGCAGCTCCGCCGGCATCTCGGGGAGGTCCAGCGAACCGCTCGCTGCCACCACGAGGGCTTGGGAGTTGGACGGTGAGGGGGTCACGACCAGCGCGGCGCCCTGCAGCCCCGAGAAGTCGGCCTCGACCATGATGCGAAGCATCCTTTCCAGGTACTGCTGCCCCGCGGTGGTCTCTCCTTTCCGGGAGGCGTCGAGCAGGGAGGGGAGGTCCATTTCTTCCAGCTTTTCCTCGCCCAGGAGGACGAGGAAATCGATGGCGAAGTCCGCGTTGCCGCGCACCGTGTCCACGTGCATCTGGAGGAGCTTCTCCCGGTTCTTGTTGAGCAGGCGGTCGCGCGAGCCGCTGTAGATGAAATAGGTCGCCAGCCCGGAGAGCAAGAAGACGGCGACCATGAGGATGGTCACCTGGTAAAGGGTGCGGCTCCTCTTGCGCCGCAACCCCTGCGATGTAGCCTTGTCGCTTGCGCTTTCGGCCATGCCTTTCCCTTGCTGCTATGCGTAGACCCTCGCGCTCGGCATGCCAATGACGTTTCCACTCTTTCTTCGGTTGCGGGCGAAGATTTCTTTAAAGGAAACCCGCGAAGGCCGGCAGGCGCAAGGAAAGGAACCTCAGCGGCGCCGTGGGCGCGCATGGTATTGGGTATAATAACGTTGTTTTTCGTGTTCCAGGAACCATGCGGGACAGCCGCTGGCAGGGAATGAGAGGAGCAAGAGGTGGACGAGCTGGTGAACAGGTGGATAGCCACCCTGGCGCAGGTGCGCCTCATACGCTACCTGAACTGAAACCAGGCCACTTTCGGTACCCTGGTAGGGTACCTGGGAGTCTCGGACCGCAGCGCGGTAAGGGCCGCCGCTCCCCTTGAAGGCGGCGGCGCGAGCGCGGGTTCCACCTGCGGGGTGGTGTCGGGCGGGTGCATGGCCCTGGCGCTGGGACACCTCGCCGACCTGCTGGAGGGCGATCGGGCGAGGACGGAGGCGCTCTACGCCCGCATGAAGGGGTACACCCTGTGGTTCGAGGAGAATTTCGGCAGCACGCTGTGCCGGGAGCGCTGCGGGGTCGATCTCACCCGCGTCGCGGGCTTCACGAAGTATATTCTCACCGGCAAGGTGTTCACTCGCTGCGTCAGCCACATAGGGAAGTCGGCCATGAAGCTCATCGAGACGGTCAACCGGCCTCTGCTGGAGGGGGAAGAGGCCGGGGGAGTGCCGGAGCCCGGCGCGGCGGGACCCGGCGGTCGGGCGGGAGGTTGCTGCGCGGCGGATGTCCTGCGTGGCATACGGGCGGCCACCGGGACGGGGGATCTTTTATTAGAAAATATTTCCATATCCCTTGATGGAGGTATCGGGCTTTCCGGCGGGCTGTGCGGGGCCCTGGCGGGGGCCCTCCTCCCCCTGGGCTTGCTCTGGGGCATAGAACCCAAGGAGGAGGGGATCGCCGCCACGGTGCAGGCTTTCGTGCGCGGACACGTCAACCTCTACGCGGGCAGGGGAGAGCGGGAGCTGTGGGCAGTGGCCCACCCGCTGCTGCGGGAGTTCCGCAGCAGGTTCGGGTCCCTGGAGTGCGGGGAGCTGACGGGCCGCACCTTCGCGGGCGGGGAGGAGCTGGAGGCCTTCGTGTCCTCGTCCTCCCGCTGTGCCGAGATAAAGGAATGGTGCAGGGACATGGTTATAGAGATCGTGCGGCGCGAGGAGAGAAGATGACGGTAGCGGTCATAAAAGCGGGATCCCCGCAAGAAGCGAAGAGGGCCCTGGAACTCCTGGGAGGGATGGAGAGATTCGTCTCCCCCGGGGAGAGGATAATGGTGAAGCCGAACATATGCGCGGCCCGACCCAGCGAGACGGGGACGGTCACGGACCCGGAGCTGGTGGGCGAGGTATGCCGCCTGGCTGCCGCGGCGGGGGCCGAGGTGGTGGTGGGGGAGAGCCCCATCCATCCCTTCCGCTCCTCGCGCGTCTTCCCCCGCGCCGGCTACGGGGATTTCCGGGAGCGCCACGGCTTTCCCCTCCTCGACCTGGATAGCGAGGAGAGGGTGGAAGTCCGCGTGCCCCGGGGGGTGGCGGTGAAGCAGGAGGTGGTGGCCAAGCCCGTCCTGGAGTGCGACGGACTCATCAACATGCCCGTGCTCAAGACGCATCTCCAGACGGTGGTCTCCCTGGGGCTCAAGAACATCAAGGGCGTGGTGCCGGGCAAGGACAAACTCATCGTTCACCTCAACGGCCTGGACCAGGGCATAGTGGACCTCAACACGGTGATAAGATCACGCCTGACGGTGGTGGACGGGCTGGTGGGCATGGAGGGAGGCCTGGGGCCCACCAACGGCAAGCCGGTGAGGATAGGGGCCATCGTGGCCGGTGACAACGTGGTGGAGGTGGACGCCGCCTGCTGCCGCATGATGGGCCTGGACCCGGAAAGAGTGGCCCATATCCGCCTGGCGGCGGAGCGGGGCCTGGGCCGCCTCGACGGTTTCGAGGTGGTGGGCGACGGCATAGAGGCGGTGCGCAGGCGCTGCGAGCTTCCCGCCCACCCAGACCTGAACCGCTTCATGATCACCGGGGTCCTCCTCCGCATGTACGGGTTTGTGCGGAAACCCCTCGACCGTTTCCTGGGGCGCGCTCTCAGCGGCCGCTTCGGGGAAGTGAGGTTGGAGAAGGAAAGGTGCGACGGGTGCCGCGTCTGCGTGAAGGCCTGCCCGGTGGAGGCGGTCACCATGGCGGGCGAGTTTCCCGTCATAGATACCTCACTGTGCATAGCCTGTTTCTGCTGCGCGGAGGCCTGCCCCCGCGGGGCTCTTTCCCGGGCATAGGAGCGGAGATGAAACTGACCAAGAAAGCGTACGCCGTCATCTACGAGAGGGAGGACGAGCACTGGTGGTTCGTGGGGAGGCGCAAGGTCCTCGGCGCCCTCCTCGACGGGCTGGAGCTTCCCGGGGACAGCCGCATCCTCGACGTGGGCTGCGGCACGGGCGGCAATTTCCCCTTCCTGGCCCGCTACGGCGTGGTGGAGGGGTGCGACTATTCCGAGGAGGCGGTGCGATTCTGCCGCCTGCGGGGCACGGCGCCGGTGAAGGAGGCCAGCATATACGAGCTCCCTTACGAGGACGGCTCCTTCGACCTGGTCACCTGCCTGGACGTCATCGAGCACCTGCGGCTCGACCTCCCGGCCTTCCGCGAGCTGGGCAGGGTGCTCAGGGCGGGAGGGCATCTTCTGGCCACCCTGCCGGCGAGACCGGGCCTCTACAGCGACTTCGACTGCCAGGCCGGCCACCTGCGCCGCTACACGCTGGATGAGGTGCGGGAGCTCCTGCGGCGCAGCGGCTTCCGCCCCCTGCGCCTGACCTCCTATACCGTGCTCGTGCACCCGCTGGTCCTTTACTACATGCGGAGGGGAAACATCGTTGGCGGGCGGGGAAAATATACCTGGGGCATGGACACCGTCTTCCCGGTCACGCAGGTCCTGCTACGCGCGCTGCTCTCGCTGGAGGCGCGCCTCATCTCCCGTATCGACCTGCGGGGCGGCGCCTCGCTGGCGGTTCTGGCGGTCAAGGAATAGGACGCGGAAAGGCGCGCGTGGGGGGAGGGTAAGGGGGTCTCTCCGCCCGAAGCTTGCCTACCTGCACCTGCAGAGCCTGTTCATCCAATCGCCGATGGCCGGGAAGACCTCCGTGGGTCCGTTGAGTCCCATCACCAGGTCTACATGGGCGGTGTTGGGCACGCGTAGGAAGGCGTCAAGCCTGTGCCTGGACTTCCCCTCATAGAAGTTCTTGATATCGTCGGGATGGGTGATATCCACGGTGTTGTCCGCTATGACCAAGGCGGGAAGGGATATGAGGTCCAGGTGGTCGCTGTAGTAATAGTAGCCGTCGCCCGGTGAGGGCGGAGGGGGAGCCACCACCGTGGAGTCATCCACCCCGTTGTACCAGTCCTCGCGGAATTCCTTCATGGTATATGCCGCCTCGAACTGCGCCAGGGTGCGGGTGCTCATCCCGTCCACGGCGTATTTCATGGTGTAGCGATTGACCTCTTGGCTGATGTTGCCGGGGTTGGTGGAGAGGAGCACGTTCAACATGCCGAGGTCGGGCCAGTGCAGCAACTGGCAGAAGAACCACAGCACCCTGTACATGTGGTAGGTAAAGGGCGCCAGCAGGTCCAGCAGCGGGTTCAGCGGCCTCAGGTTGATATACCAGCGGTCGCGCACGAGCTGCCACCAGGTGGGGTTGTAGGGATCAAAGGGAAAGGTCATCCCCATGGTGCCCATGGGCCCGTCGAGGTCCACCAGCCCCTTGAGCGACTGTTTGCCGCAGCCGGCGTTGCGCTCCCTCACCAGCGCGGGATCGGATACCACGTGCGGGTCGGGACCGGTGTCGTACCGGGCACCCTGCAGGTAGATGTACACCATGCTCGACCCCATGCTGTGGCCTATGTATATGGGGTGTTTCCTGGTAACCTCGAACACCTTTTCCACTACCGCCGGCACGTCATAGATGCCCAGGTCGTCGATGGAGTACCCGCCGGCGCCGCCGCTCTGGTAGGACCCCCTTCCCTCGCCGCGGTAGTTGGCCAGCCACACGTCGTACCTCTGGTTCCAGAGGTAATGCGCCAGGCTGTAATACCTCATGGGGTCCCGGGCGATGTAGGGGTCGCCCTGCGCCCAGGGGGCAAGGGGAGAGGGTAGCTTGACGTCGTACTTCTCGCCAGGCGGGGTGTAGATGTCGAACTCGTTCATGTTGCTCAGGAGACCCGGCATGAGGATCACGGGCTGCCTCCCCTTGCGGAAAGGGGCTTTCGGGTCCGGGCGGTACCGCTTCATGACCAGCTCGACCCCGTCGGCGGTGCGCACCGTGTAGCGGTCGCATTCCTGCGGCGCACCCGCCAGGGAAGACGGGGCGACGGACAGGGCGAGAAGAAAAGCGACCGTGAGAGACGTGATGATGAAAAGGAACCTCTTCTTCATAGCAATCCCCCCAGGAAACCAATAGCCATCTCTTTCGGCGGGTAAGATTCCCTATCCGCAGCGTATTTAACCCTCTCTGCCAAGCGGTTAACAACAACCCCTTCCAAGTGGTTGGAAACTAACCCTTAATTAAATATAGATAGAGGACGCGAAAAAGACAAGGTGGCCGCCGGCGCGGCCCGCGGGGACGGGAGCGAGGGGTATATATGAAGTAGCGAGCTACAGTTAAGATATTTACAAGCGCGCGCGAAAAGTATAGGATGGCATTGCTCGGCAGAAACCCCGCGACTACAAATCCGAACGGTAGGTCGTCCCGTGCGAAAGGAGGGAGAGATGGGTGCAACGGAGGAGGCCTTCATCACGCCGGCGATCCCCATGGACTTCACCTACAATTACCGTATCGGTCTCTACATGACGCGCTATCTGGAGGGCTTCAAGGAGAGGAAGATCATGGGCTCCCGGTGTTCGGGATGCAGGAAGATAGCCGTCCCCCCGCGCAAATATTGCGGGGTGTGCAACAAGATCATGGATGAGTTCGTGGAGCTTCCCCAGGAGGGGACGCTGGAGAACTTCACCGTGGGGCACGTGGTGCTGGAGAAGGGCAGGTTGAACCCGGCGGAAAACCCCTACCTCCTTGGCCTGGTCAGGTTGGACGAAAACGCCTCGCTGCTCCTTGCCAGGGTGGAGGGGCTGGACCCCGCGGAGGCGCGGCCGGGGATGAGGGTGAAAGCGGTCTGGAAGGACCAGGTCGAGGGGGACTACGGGGACCTCGACCACTTCGCGCCGGCCTGAGGAGGTGAGGGCATGGAAGGGAAAGTGGCCATCGTGGGATTCCGTATGATGAGCGCGCCGGACCTGGTGACCAGCCGCGAGCGCCTGACCTTCGAGCTTACCCGGGGGCTCTTGGACGACCTGGGCATCGACCGCGTCGACGTGGACACCACCATCATCGACTCCAACGATTTCCTGGACGGGAGGACCATCTCCAACGTCTTCCTGGACGGACCCGCCGGGGCCTACTTGCGGGACGAGAGCAAGGTGGAGATGGACGGCGTAAACGCGGTCATCTACGCCTGCATGCGCATCCTCTCCGGGCAGTACCGCACGGCCATGGTGGTGGCCCTGGGCCTCACCGGTAGCCAGGTCAGTCCCTACCTGCATATCGAATACGCGCTGAGCGCCCATTACGACCGCCAGACAAGGCTGCTCAACGAGCTCAACAGCGCCGCCCTGCAGGCTCGCGTCTACCTGGCGAAATACGGTTATTCCGAGGAGCTCCTGGACGAGATCGCGGCGCAGGCCCTCGGCAACGCCGCCCTCGATCCCTACCAGGCCAGGCGCATCTCCGGCGTGGGCAAGGATGAGGTGGCGGCCTCGGCTTACTACTACGAACCCCTGCGGGAACTGCACTGTTACCCGCCCACCGACGGGGGGTGCGCCATGCTCCTGGCATCCGAGGAGCGGGCCAGGGAGCTGACCGACAAGCCGGTGTGGGTCCTGGGCATGGGGCGGAGCATCGAGACCTTCTACATCGGGGAACGCGACCTCGCGGCCTCGCCCTCCACCGCGCAGGCGGCCGAGAGGGCCTATGCCATGGCGGGAGTGAAGAACCCGGGGGCCGAGGTGGACCTGGCGGAGATATCCGCCCTCTTCGCCCACCAGGAGCCCCTGCTGGCGGAGGCCATGGGTCTGCTGGAGGAGGGGAAGGCGGAGGAGGCCTACCGCTCCGGGGACACGTCCGTCGCGGGGAAAATCCCCCTCAACCCCTCCGGTGGCGCCCTGGGAGGGCATCCCATCTGCGCCAGCGGGCTCATTCGCGTGGCCCAGGCCGTGCGGCAGCTGCGCGGCGAGGCGGGGGAGAACCAGGTGGGGAAGGCCGAGATCGCCGTGGCGCACGGCCAGGACGGGCTCTGCGCCCAGCAGAACGCCGTCCTCGTCCTGGGGGTATAGGAGGTGATGGAGATGCGTAACGTGGCCATTGTGGGTATCGGGTACACCCCCGTTTTCGTCAGCAAGCGCCGCGACGTGTGCATTCCCGAGATGATCTCCGAGGCGGTGGAGAACGCCTTCAAGGACTCGGGGCTCACCCCCGCGGACATCGACGCCATCATCTTCGGGAACATGCACACCTTCGAGGGGGTCAATCTCCCCCATCTCTGGTGCGCGGACTACATCGCCTCGCTGGGCAAGCCGGTGATGCGCATCGCGACGGGGGGGACCACCGGCATGGCAGCCCTGCACGCCGCCTATTACCACATCGTCTCGGGGCTGCACGACGTGGTCATGGTGGTCACCTACGAGAAGCACTCGGAGGGCGACTCGCAGGTGGGCCTCCTGGGCATCATCACCCCCGAGATCATGGCCATGCTGGCCCTGGGCATAGACGTCACGGGCCAGAGCGGGATGGGGGCCATCGGGGGCGGCAGCGCGGGCGGCATCTCCTACCAGGCGTCCTCCTACCTGGCGCACTCGGGGGCGGGCATCGAGCACATCGATGCCATTGCCGCCATGGAGAGGCGCAACGCCGCCAAGAATCCCTACGCACACCTCAAGGACCCCGAGGCCACGGCGGAGAAGATAGCGCAGACGCCGCTGGTCTCCTATCCCATCCGTTTCGGACACATCTGCCCCACCTCCGACGGGGCCACGGTGTGCATCCTCGCTTCGGAGGAGAAGGCGGCCAAGCTGGCGGACAGGGCGGCCTGGGTGTGGGCGGTGTCCAACTGCTGCAGCGACGCCACCACCGGGAACCTCATCGAGGGCATCATCACCGACCCCGCGGAGCAGATGCCGGCGGTCATCGCCTCGCGCCAGGCATACGAGAGGGCCGGCATAGAGGATCCCAAAAAGGAGATCGACTACGTGGAGATCTACAACGGCTTCGCCCACCAGACCCTCATGTTCCTGGAAAAAATTGGTATGTGCGAGCTGGGCGAGGCCCACAAGCTCCTGGAGAAGGGGGAGCTGGAGATGAGCGGCCGCCTTCCGGTGAACGCTTCCGGCGGGGTGGTGAGCACCAACTCCATCGGCACCTCGGCCATGAACCGGGTCACGGAGTGCGCCCTCCAGATCATGGGAAGGGCGGGGGAGCACCAGGTGGAGAAGGAGGTGCACAAGGCCCTGGCCCACGGCTGGGGAGGGCTCATGCAGTACGTGACCATCACCATCCTGGCGGACAAGCCCAAGAAGCCCTGAGGAGGTGGGCAGGATGGAAGAGACGAGGATAGTCAACGGCACGTGGGACCTTTCCACGTTCAAGTTCCGCATCGAGGGAAGCGGCATGCGGCGCATGCTGGAGGGCATGAAGGAGGCCAGGCTCATCGGCTCCCGGTGCAGCCAGTGCGGCACCGTGTACCTCCCGGCCAACTTCTACTGCCGCAAGTGCCACGTCAGGGTCGATGAGCCGGCGGAGGTCAGCGACCACGGGGAGGTCATGAGCTACACCATCGGCTACGCCGACGTGCGCGGCAACCCCCTAGAGGTGCCGACCGTCTCCCTCATGGTCAAGCTGGACGGCAGTGACACCTGGATCATGGGCGTGGGCCAGGAGATGCAGCCCGAGGACGTGCGCATCGGCATGCGGGTAAAGGTCAAGTGGAGCGAGGAGAGGACGGGTTCCCTCCAGGACATGCGCAGCTTCGTCCCCGAATGATCCAGTAAGCACCCCGGGGCCGGGCTCCGCCCCCCCCAGACATACTTTGGGGTCAAACCGCGTTCATGTCTGAGAGGGGTCCTTCCTGGGGATGGAGAGACATATCATGGGGTCAAACCGCGTTCATGTCTGAGAGGGGTTGTTCCTGGGGATGGAGTGCGTCTCGGCCCTCTGGACGGGCCTTCGCCGCACCCATCCC
>CAKZMC010000048.1 GCA_937128055.1 uncultured Actinomycetes bacterium
CATGGAGTTTCTTAATAGCTGGTATGATTCGAACAAGCATAGGGATAATGTGTCCACCATGTAGTGAACCAGCGCAAAATATTGTCATATGTGGGCGGATAATCTATACTTTTCGACGACAACCGAATAAGGGAAGAAGAGGCGGTTTCGCTTCTCACCCTGGGGCGGAGAGCCGTCAGGGTTAGGGAAAGCCCGTGGATAGCGGGGAAACCGCTATCCTTTTCGTTTACCGCGGGAGGGATGCCAGATAGAAAAGAACGTGCGAGTCAATGAGGGTATCCGGGCCAGGGAGGTCAGGCTTGTGGGCCCGGACGGCAAGCAGATAGGGATCAAGCCGGTGGAGGAGGCTTTACGCATCGCCGAGGACATGGATCTCGACCTTGTCGAGGTAGCTCCCCTTGCCGACCCCCCGGTGTGCAAGATCATGGACTACGGGAAGTACCGTTACGAGCAGACGGTGAAGATGAAGGAGGCGCGCAAGAAGCAGGCGGTGGTGGTGTACAAGGAAATGAAGATGCGGCCCAAGATCGACCGCCACGACTACGAGATAAAGAAGAGGCACATAGAGAGGTTCTTGAAGGCCGGCAACAAGGTGAAGGTGACCATCATGTTCAGGGGGCGGGAGATGAGCCACACGGACCTGGGGAGGAGCCTCCTCCAGCAGCTGGCGGAGGAGCTCTCCGAGCTGGGGACGGTGGAGTCGGAGCCCAAGCTCGAGGGGCGCAACATGCAGATGATCCTCACCCCGCTGAGCGTTAACAGGAAGTAACGGAGGTAATAATGCCCAAGATGAAGACCCACCGGGGCGCCGCCAAGCGCTTCGAGTTGACGGGGGGAGGGAGGTTACGGAGAAGGAAAGGATACGGTAGCCACCTCCTGGTGAAGAAGGACGCGAGGCGCAAGCGCTCCTACCGCGTCAAGCAGGAGGTTTCTCCCCGCGATGCCCGCAGCGTGCGCAAGTTGATAGGCAAGGGATGAGGCGGTGTCTCGCTACGCGGGCTGGATATCACGCAACGGAAAGGGTTGATGAGAGATGTCGAGAACGGGACATTCCGTGGCCAGGCGGAAGAGGAAGAAGAAGGTCCTGGCCATGGCCAAGGGATACCGCGGTGCCCGCAGCCGCAACTATCGGAGCGCCCACGAGCAGGTCATGCACTCCCTGCAGTACGCCTACCGGGACAGGCGCGCCAGGAAGCGCGACTTCCGGCGCCTGTGGATAGCGCGCATCAATGCCGCCGCGAGGATGAACGGCCTCTCCTACAATCGCTTCATACGCGGCCTTAAGCTGGCGGAGGTGGAGGTAAACCGCAAGGTTCTGGCGGACATGGCGGTATCCGATCCCGCCTCCTTCTCGGAGTTGGCGGCAATCGCCAGGGACCACCTGGAAAAGGAAGTGGAAGCGAAGGAGGCGAGGGCGTGATGGGGTTCGCCCGGCGGGTTTGATAGAGAGTCCCAGGAACGAGCGGATAAAGCGCTACCGCCGCCTGCACAAGAAGAACATACGATACCGGGAATCCCTTTTTCTGGCGGAGGGCATGCAGGCTGTCAGGGAGGCCGTAGAGGCAAGGGTTCCCCCGGAATGCATCATCTGTAACCAGCGGGGCCTGCAGCACCTGGAGGCCTTGTCGGATCTCATCCGGGCCAGGTCCATACCGGTCTTCGAGGCTTCCGAGGAAGCCATGGGCGCGTTGGCCTCCACGGTGACCCCGCAGGGAGTGGTGGCCGTTTGCCACATGCTGCATGTCCCCCTCGAGGAATTGCTGCGCTCGCGGCCCTCCACCCTGCTCCTGGCAGACCGGGTGAGGGATCCGGGCAACCTGGGAAACATGATACGCATCGCCGACGCGGCGGGCGCCGACGCCATGGTGGTCTGCCCGGAAAGCGCGGATCCCTACAACGCGAAGACGGTGCGCAGCACCGCCGGCTCGCTCTTTCACCTCCCCCTGGCGGTGAACGAGGAGACGCCGCGAGCGTTTGCGCGCCTGCGGGAAGCGGGGTATGCGCTGTACGCCGCCGATGCTTGTTCGGGAAAGGTGTTCTGGGAGGTGGAGTGGCCGGAGAAGGTGGCGCTGGTGATGGGCAACGAGGCATGGGGCGTGGCGCGTGAGGAAAAGATGCTGGCCGACGAGCTGGTGCGTATTCCCATGTCGGGAAGGGCTGAATCGCTGAACGTGGCGGCGGCGGCGGCGTTGCTGCTCTACGAGATCTTCAGGAAGCGCAGGGCATCAAGCACTTGAGGGGAAAAAGGGAAGGAGGCCGGGAAGGTTGCAGGGCATGATCCCCGAGGATGTTGCGAAGGAAATGGAGGGCGACCCGCGCTTGAGCGCCCTTCTGGCCGACCTGCAGGAAGCCTTGCGATCGGCGGAGGACATGGACTCGCTGGAGAGAGTGAGGGTGGCGTTTCTGGGCCGCAAAGGGAAGATAACCTCCCTTCTCCAAGGGATAAGGGAGTTGCCGGCCGAGGAGCGCAGGCGCCTGGGGCGGCTGGGCAACGCCCTCAAAGGCCATCTCGAGGAGGAACTGGGAAGGCGCAGGGAGAGGTTGCTGGTCGAGGAGCTGGAAGAGTCCCTGCACCGCGAGCGGATAGACATCACCCTTCCGGGCAGGCATGTCAACTTCGGGACCCGCCACCTCCTCTCGCGCATCATCGAGGAGATCGAGGACATCTTCGTGGGCATGGGTTACCGGGTGGTCGAAGGCCCGGAGGTCGAGCTCGATTACTACAACTTCGAGGCGCTGAACACGCCTGACTGGCACCCCTCCAAGTCCCTGCAGGACACCTTCTACGTGGAGGTGCCTGGGGGCGACTACGAGGACGTGCTCCTGCGCACGCACACCTCCCCGGTGCAGGTGCGGGTGATGGAGTCCACGCCTCCCCCCCTCTACGTGATAGCGCCCGGGAAGGCTTACAGGCACGATGTCCCGGACGCCACCCATTCGCCCATGTTCCACCAGGTGGAAGGGCTCGCCGTGGACGAGGGCATCTCCCTCGGCGACCTCAAGGGGACCCTGGAGGTCTTCGCCAGGAAGATGTTCGGGGAGGACCGCAGGGTCCGGTTCCGCCCCCACTTCTTCCCCTTCACCGAGCCGAGCGCCGAGGTCGACGTCTCCTGCAACATCTGCGGCGGCGGGGGTTGCCGGGTCTGCAAGGGCACCGGCTGGCTGGAGATCCTGGGCGCGGGAATGGTGGACCCCAATGTCTTCTCCTACGTCGGATACGATGCCGAGAAATACAGCGGCTTCGCCTTCGGCATGGGGGTGGAGCGCATCGCCCTGCTCAAGTACGGGGTGCCCGACATCCGCTTCTTTTTCGATAACGACCTGCGCCTGTTGCGACAATATTGAGGGGGTGAGTCGGTTTGCGCGTTTCCCTGCAGTGGCTGGCCGAGTACGTGGATTTGGAGCTCGATGCCTGGGAGCTGGCAGAGCTGCTCACCGCCTCGGGCACGGCCGTGGAAAGCGTGGAAAAGGTGGCGGGGGAATGGCGGGGGGTGGTGGTGGGAAGGGTGCTGGAAGCAAGCCCGCATCCTTCCGCCGACCGCCTTACTCTGTGCAAGGTGGATGTGGGCGGAGAGGTAAGGGACATCGTCTGCGGCGCTCCCAATGTGGCGGCGGGGATACTCGCGCCGGTTGCCCTGCCGGGCGCCAGGCTGCCCGACGGCACGGTCATCGGGGAGGCTTCCATCCGCGGCGTTACCTCGCAAGGCATGCTCCTGTCCGAGAAGGAGCTGGGCGTCTCGGAGGAAGCCGAGGGGATCATGATCCTCGAGGAGGGAGCGCGGGAGGGCATGGACCTGGGGGAGGCGCTGGCGGCGGAGGACACCGTGCTTGTCCTGGAAATAACTCCCAACAGGCCAGACTGCCTGTGCATGCTCGGTGTGGCGCGCGAGGTGGCGGCCCTCACCGGCAAGGAACTGCGGCGGCCCTCTTTTTCCATCGCCGAGACGGGCGATCCCGCGGAAGGCGAGGTGCGGGTGGAGATCCTCGACGGCGACCTGTGCTCCCGCTACGTCGCCCGCCTCATAGACGGCGTGAGCATAGGCCCCTCTCCTTGGTGGATGCGCAAGCGGCTGCGAGGCGCGGGAGTGAGGCCCATCAACAACGTAGTGGACGTGACCAACTACGTCATGCTCGAGCTGGGGCAACCCCTGCACGCCTTCGATTACCATCTCCTCGAGGGAGGGCACATCATCGTCCGGAGGGCGTCCCCCACGGACGCCTTGACCACGCTGGACGGGGTGCAGAGGGGACTCTCGCCGGACGACCTCCTCATCTGCGACTCCTCGGGTCCGGTGGCGCTGGCGGGGGTGATGGGAGGAGAGAACACCGAGGTGAGCCCGGGGACGGTGAAGGTGCTGCTCGAATCGGCACATTTCGATCCCGCGAGCATCATGCGCACCTCGCGGAGGCACGACATCGCCTCGGAGGCTTCCTACCGTTTCGAGCGGGGAGTGGATCCGGGGGGGTGCCGGTACGCGGCGGACCGCGCCGCTTTCCTCATGCAGGAGCTGGCGGGGGGCGCGGTGCGCCCCGGCGCCGTTGATGCCGTGGCGCGGGAGATAGAGCCCCTGCGGCTGCGCATGAGGGTAGGGCGCAGCGGGCGGCTCATAGGCATCCCCCTGTCCCAGCACGAGGCCGTGGGCATATTGCGTTCGCTGGGAATGGGGGCGGTGGCGGTGTCGGAGGACGAGGTCGAGGTGGAGGTGCCCACCTTCCGGCCCGACCTGGAGAGAGAGATAGACCTGGTGGAGGAGGTAGCGCGGCTTTACGGGTACGAGCGCGTGCCCAGCACCTTGCCCCGCACCGCCAGCAACGTGGGCCAGCTCACCTTCGCCCAGAGGATGCGCAGGGAGCTGGCGCGCGTCCTGGTGGGAGCAGGGCTGCACGAGGCCATCACCGTCTCCTTCATACCCTCCTCGTGGCTGGACGTACTGGACAGGGAAAGGGAATGTCTTCCAAGCGAGGTCTTGCGGCTTCGCAACCCCCTAAGCGAGGAAGCCTCGATCATGCGCCCCAGCCTGCTGCCCGGCCTGCTGGAGGCGCTGCGCTTCAACCTGAACCGCCGCATCATGGACGTGCACCTCTTCGAGCTGGGAAGGGTGTTCTTGCCCCGGGAAGGGGAGAAGCTTCCCGGCGAGCCCCTGCGCCTCGCCTGCGCTATTACCGGGAGATGGGTCCCCAAGCAGTGGGACCGCCAGCCCGAGGAGGCCGACTTCTTCACCCTGAAGGGGATCTGGGAACTGCTGGCGTGCTCCCTGCACGTGGAGGGTTGGAGCCTGCGGAGGGCCACCTTCCCGTTTCTGCACCCTCCCCGCAGCTGCGCCCTGATGCTCAACGGAGAAGCGGCGGGCTACATGGGTATGGTCCACCCCCGCGTGGCGCAGCACCTGGAGATACCGGCACAGACGGCGGTTATGGAGGTGGACGTGGAACCGCTCTTGCAGGCCGTGAGGGCGGTGCCGGAATACCGGGAGATACCGCGTTTTCCCGCCGTGCAGATGGACCTGGCGGTGGTGGTCGGGGACGAGGTGGACGCGGGTGCCGTGGAGGCGGTCATACGCGAGGCGGGAGGCGAGCTTCTGCGCGAGGTGAGGCTGTTCGACCTCTACAGGGGAGAACAACTGATGCAGGGAGAGAAGAGCCTCGCCTACAACCTGGTCTTCTACGCGCTGGACCGCACGTTGCGCGACGAGGAAGCGCAGGATATATGGCGTGAGATCGTACGTTCCCTGGGCGAGAGGTTGGGTGCCCGGCTGCGTTAAAGGGCGCGGTTATAGCGGCGCATGAGGCGCGATTTATGGTTGGCGGCCTTGTTCTTGTGTATGATCCCGTCGCCGGCCGCCTTGTCCAGGGCCTTCACGGCCTTCCTGAGGTAGACCTCGCCCTCCTCGCGATCTCCCCGTTGCAGCGCGGCCTCGAACTTCTTTATGTAGCTCTTGATCTCCGATTTGCGCGAGCGGTTCCGCATGCGCCTCCTCTCCGCCTGGCGCATCCGCTTCTCCTGCTGCTTTATGTTGGGCAAAGCCTCTCCTCCTTTCCTCAAACAGCGCAAATTGTAGCACAAGGTCCGCATGCAAACAAATAAGGGGACCGGACCCCGGAACCTCACCCCCGGGAAGACGTCTCCGCGCGCGCCGCGCGCTTGCCGGGACCCGCGGCAGGGAGCGTGAACCCGGCTCATGTCCCGCCGCTGCTATAATAGGATAAGGTGCATTTCAATGGACAGGTCAAGGATAAGAAATTTCTGCATCATCGCCCACATCGACCACGGAAAGTCAACCCTTGCGGACAGGTTCCTGGAGATAACCGAGACGGTGCCGCGGCAGAAGATGGCGGACCAGTACCTGGACCGCATGGAACTGGAGCGCGAGAGGGGCATAACCATAAAAGCCCAGGCGGTGCGCATGGAATATGCGCCGGCACCGGGTGACGCATACCGCCTCAACCTCATCGACACGCCGGGGCACGTGGATTTCTCCTACGAGGTCTCCCGCAGCCTGGCCGCCTGCGAGGGAGCGATACTCCTGGTCGACGCCGCCCAGGGAGTGGAGGCGCAGACGGTGGGGAACGCTTACCTGGCCGTGGAGGCGGGTCTGACCCTCATCCCCGCCGTGAACAAGATAGACCTGCCGGCGGCGGACATAGAGGGTACGGTCATGGAGGTTGCCGACCTCCTGGGGATCGACCCCGGCGAGGTGGCGGGCGTATCCGCCAAGACGGGCGAAGGCGTGGAGCCGCTCCTGCGCCTGGTGATCGAGAGGGTCCCCCCGCCCGGCGGCAGCATTGAAAAGCCGCTCCGCGCCCTGGTGTTCGATTCCACCTACGACGTCTACCGCGGCGTAGTCGCTTTCGTCCGGGTGGTGGAAGGCAGCGTCGCCAGGGGAACGCGCATCCTGTTCATGGCCACGGGGAGGGAGGCGGAGGTGGACGAGGTGGGCTATTTCTCGCCGGAGATGACCTCCTGCGAGGACCTGCAAGCCGGGGAAGTGGGGTACGTTATCACCGGCATCAAGGACGTGAGCCTCATAAAGGTGGGCGACACGGTTACCGCGAAGAGGAACCCTGCAGCAGAGCCGCTGCCGGGATACCGCGAGCCCAAACCCATGGTCTTCGCGGGCATCTACCCGGCGGATTCCGATGACTTCCAGGAACTGGAAGATGCGCTCCACAAGCTTAAATTGAACGACTCCGCGCTCACCTTCACGCGCGAAAACTCGCAGGCGCTGGGCTTCGGCTTCCGCTGCGGTTTCCTGGGGCTTCTGCACCTGGAGATAGTGCAGGAACGTCTGGAACGCGAATACGGGCTGAACCTGGTGATCACGGCCCCCAACGTGGTCTACGAGGTGGTGAGGAGAAGCGGGGAGGTCTCCCACATCCACAACCCCTCCGAGATGCCGGACATGGGGACGGTGCAGGAGGTGCGCGAGCCTTACGTGCAGGCGACCATCCTGGTGCCCCCGGATTACGTGGGGCCGGTGCTGGAACTGACCAAGGAGAGGCGGGGGTTATTCCAGGACATGGTGTATCTCTCGGGGAGGCGCGTGGAATTGCGTTGCCGCCTTCCCCTGGCAGAGATGGTGATCGATTTCTACGACCAGCTGAAATCGCGGAGCCGCGGATACGCCTCCCTGGACTACGAGCACATAGGCTTTATGCCTGGAGACCTGGTGAAGCTGGACATACTGATCAACGGCGAGCCGGTGGACGCCTTCTCCACGGTGGTGGAAAGGGGCCGGGCTTACGAGCAAGGCAAGCGCATAACGCAGAGGTTGCGCGAGCTCATACCCCGCCAGCTCTTCGACGTGCCCGTGCAAGCGGCGGTGGGAAGCAGGGTGGTGGCCAGGGAGACCATCAAGGCCCGGCGCAAGGACGTCCTGGCCAAGTGCTACGGGGGCGACGTCACCAGGAAGAAGAAGCTCCTCGAGAAGCAGAAGGAAGGGAAGAAGCGCATGAAGATGGTGGGGAAGGTGGAGATCCCCCAGGAAGCGTTCATATCCGCGTTGCGGACGAGCCGGGAGGACCGAGGGCGTTGAGGCTCTATATACACTGGCCTTTCTGCCTGGCGCGCTGTGCCTATTGCGATTTCAACACGCGCGTAGCGGCGCGACGCGTGGCCGTGGCCTACGCGCATTCGCTTTGCCTTGAGCTGGCGCTGTGGCGCGAGGCGCTCCCCGGCAGGGGCGGCCTGCGCTCGCTCTACCTGGGAGGAGGCACGCCCTCCACCATGAGGGGCGAAGAGGTTGCGGAACTGCTCGCTTACTGCCGCCGCCTGTTCCCGGTGCGCGGGGATGCCGAGGTGACGGTGGAGGTCAACCCCGCGACCTGGAAAGAGGACGATTTTGCCGCCGCCCGCAGGGGAGGCGTCAACCGGGTGAGCATAGGGGTACAGTCACTGGATGACCGCGTCCTGAGGGTGCTGGGAAGGCCTCACGGGGCGGGAGACGCGGTCGCGGCGGTGCGCAGGGCGCGGCGTGCGGGTATTGCCGCCGTCTCCCTGGACATGATGTTCGGGTTGCCCCTGGAGAGCGGCCACCGTTTTACGCAGGACATGGAAAGGGCGATAGGGCTGCGCCCTCATCACGTGAGCACCTACGCGCTCTCCCTCTCCTCGCGGAGCCCCATGGGGAGGCTCGTATCGCGCGGGGAATTTCACATGCCGGAGGATGACGTCGTAGCGGATGAGTACCGGGAAGCGTCGCGGATGCTGCGCGAGGCGGGATACGTCCGCTACGAGATCTCCAATTTCTGCCTTCCGGGGTACGAGTGCCGCCACAACATGGCCTACTGGAGAAGGGAGGATTACCTTGGAACGGGGGCCGGAGCCCACTCGCTGATAGCGGGATGGCGGTTCCATAACCTGGAAAGCATACTCGCCTACAACCGCCGGTTGCACGACGGCGTCCTGCCCGTCTCCGGCGGCGGGAGGCTAGCGGCAGGCGAGGAAAAGTCGGAGAGGGTCATGCTGGGCCTGCGCATGGCACGGGGGGTTCCCGAACGCCTGCTTCCGCAGGCGGCGAGGCTGGCGGACCTGGAGGAATACGGCCTCGTCCGCCGTGAAGGGGGGAGGGTGCGGCTTACCGAGAGGGGGATGCTCCTCTCCAACCCGGTGATCGCGGAGCTCATGCCCGCTTGACTGCCGCTGAGGGAAGCGGGTAACTTATTTCTTAGGTAGCACTCTAAGGAGGAGAGTGCTAATGCTGGACAAGAGACAACAGAAGATACTGAGAGCGGTCGTCTACCGGTACATCATGACCGGCCTTCCGGTGGGCTCCAAGTCCCTTGCGGAGACCCTCAACCTGGGGATCAGCCCGGCCACCATCAGGAACGAGCTGAGCAAGCTCGAGGGGATGGGCTATCTTTACCAGCCACACGTCTCGGCGGGACGGGTGCCCACCGACCTCGGCTACCGCTTCTACGTGGACAGCCTCATGGGGCGTACCCGCCTGCGCGAGGAGGAGAAGGAGGCCATACTCACCCTCTTCTCCAACAAGACCAAGGAGCTGGAGAACCTCTTGCAGGAGACCAGCAACCTCCTCTCCCGCCTTACCAGCACGGCAGCCATGATCATCGCCCCCAGCCTGCGCCGCAACCTCATCAAGCACATCGACCTGGTGAGCCTGAGCGGGGGCATGATCCTGCTGGTGATCATCACCGACACCGGGAGGGTGGAGAAGAAGCTCATCGACGCCGGCGATGACGCCACCCAGGTAAACCTGGAGGCGGTGCAGACTTGCCTGAATCGCAAGCTGCACGGCAAGGGCATGGACGACCTGGCCGGCATCGCCGCGGAAAAGGGCATCAAGGAGGAGAAAGCCGCCCGCCTGGCGGGTAAGGTGGTGGGGGTGATCCAGGACATACTTACCGAAGAGCAGTACGAGAAGGTGTACGTGGGCGGCACGGTGAACCTGCTGCGTTACCTGGACGAGGAAGGGGTCAAGCGCATCGAGTCGCTGCTGAAACACTTCGAGGAACAGTATTTCCTGCTCAACCTGATGAGCGAGGCCATACGCACCAAGGAGCTCACGGTGCGCATAGGTGACGAGAACATCCTCAAGGAGCTGCAGTATTTCAGTCTGGTGGTCACGCCTTACGCCATCGGCGAGGAGATGATGGGTACGGTAAGCGTGCTCGGGCCCACGCGCATGGATTACGCGCGCGTCATACCCACCGTCGACTTCATCGCCAAGTCGCTGAGCCAGACGCTCGAGATGCTGAAGGGTTGAAAGGGGTGATCCCGGGCCGAGATGAAGGATTATTATGCCCTGCTGGGCGTGCCGCGCGACGCGGAACAGGAGGAGATAAAGAAGGCCTACCGGCGCCTGGCCCGAAAGTACCACCCCGACATGAACAGGGGGGACAAGGAGGCGGCGGAACGGTTTAAGGAGATCACGGAGGCCTACGAAGTCCTGGGGGACCCGGAGAAACGCAGGCATTACGACCTTTTCGGGGAGGCAGGCGAGCCGTCGTCCTTCCTGCACCGGGGCTTCGAGGGCATGAGAGACCCCTTCGGCGACATCTTCAACTTCTTCTTCGGGGGCGAGCGGGCTCGCTCCTCGCGTGCTCCGCGGCGGGGCAGCGACCTCCTGGCGGTGGAGGAGATCAGCCTCTTGGAAGCCTACAGCGGGGTGACGCGTACCGTCGAGGTGCCGCGGCACGAGACGTGCAAGGAGTGCGGCGGCGACGGGCTGCAGAGCGGGTTCGCGCTGGACCTCTGCCCCGATTGCGGCGGGGAGGGAAGGATAACCCATACGCGTCGCAGCTCCTTCGGCACCTTCACCTCCAGCACCACCTGCCGCCGCTGCGGGGGAAGGGGCGAGATAAACACCCACCCGTGCCGCGCCTGCAACGGGGCCGGGCTGCGGGAGGTGATGGACCCCGTAGAGGTGCACGTGCCGCCGGGGGTGGAGGATGGCGACCGTATCCGCGTCGCCGGCCGGGGAGAGTCGGGGACCCTGGGTGGACCCCCCGGTGACCTTTACGTGGAGATAAGGGTCAAGGAGCACGAGTGTTTCGAGCGCGTGGGCAGCGACCTGCGGGCGTCGGTCAACGTGAGCATAGTGGAGGCGGCCCTCGGCACCGACGTCGTTATCCCCACCCTCAACGGGAATGAGAGCCTGCATATCCCCCCGGGAAGCCAGCCGGGGCAGGTCTTCCGCCTGAAGGGGAAGGGGATGCCGCGCATGCATTCGCGAGGCCACGGCGATCTCTACCTGGTCCTGGACGTGGACGTGCCCAGGAACCTCACCGCGGAGCAGCGCAACCTCCTGAAGGAGTTCCAGAGGCTCGAGAACGACAAGGGCGGTCAAAGGGGTTACATGGAGCGTTTAAGAAAGGCGATGAGGCCGCAACCTTGACCATTGCCAGGTTTTACCTGAAGGATCTCGCCCCCTCCGGGGGACGCGTTACCCTGGAGAAAGAGGAACACCACCACGCAAGCCGGGTGTTGCGCCTGCGCACCGGTCAGGAGGTGATGCTCCTAGACGGGAGAGGGACGGTATGCCGGGCGTGCGTGGTCGCCGTCGACCGCCAGCGCACCTACGTAGAGATAGTGGAAGGACGGCACGAGCAGGAGGAGAAGCCGCGGCTCCTTCTCTACCAGGCGCTTCTCAAGGAGGCAAAGATGGGCGAGATGGTGCAGAGGAGCGTCGAGCTGGGCGTAGCGGGCGTCATCCCCTTCATCTCTCGCCGCTCGCTTGCGGCATGCGAGCAGCGTCGCTGGGAGAGATGGAACCGTATCGCGTACGAGGCCTCGCGGGTTGCCGGCAGGGCATACCTGCCCTTCGTGGGAGAGCCGCTTTCCTGGGAGGGCCTTATAACGAGCCTCCCTGGCAGGGAAATGGTTCTCTACGCGGACGAGAAAGGCGGGGCGCGCCCCGCCGCCGTCCTCGGCGATGCGGCCAGGGAGGAGATCGCCATGGTCATCGGCCCGGAGGGAGGGTTCACGGAAGGCGAGCGCTCGGCGCTGCGGGAGGCGGGAGCGGTGTCGGTGACACTGGGGCCTTACAACCTCAGGGCGGAGTCCGCCGGGGCCGTGCTGGCCTCCGCGGTGCGCGCACACTTTGGTCTGCTGTAGGGGGTGGTGATGGGCAGGTTCGCCTTGTTCACTCTGGGATGCAAGGTCAACCAGGCGGAATGTGAGGAACTAGCCCTGCGCCTGGGAGAGGCGGGGAGCGTGGAGCTGGTCCTGCAGCCGGAGGAGCGCACGGGCTGGGTTGTGGCCCGCTGGATGGGAGCGGCCCCGCGGTAGGCGGGAAGGAGCGATGCGTGGAC
>CAKZMC010000049.1 GCA_937128055.1 uncultured Actinomycetes bacterium
CACCATGCCGAACGGCTCGTAGAGGCTGGGCACCACGGTGATGTCGGCGCACTTGTAGAACTTCACCAGCACGTCGGTGTCCACGAAGCCCAGCAGCTTGATCTTCTCCCCCAGCCCGAACTCGTCGATCATGGCCTGCAGGGCGCGCGCGTGGGGTCCCGTGCCCGCCACCAGGAAGCGCAGGTCGGGCACCTCCTCGAGGACCATGGGCATGGCCTCGATGACCGTCTGCACGCCCTTCTCGTAGACCAGCCTGCCCACGAAGAAGACCATCCTCCGGTCGGGGGCGATGAACTGGCGGCGTATCCTCTCCTGGTCCGCGTCCACTTCGAAGAGGTCGTACTCGATGCCGTTGGGGATCACCGTCACCTTGTCATGGGGCAGCTCAAAGATGCGCACCACCTCGTCGCGCATGTAGTTGCTGCAGCATATGGTGCGCACGCTCTCGAAGGTCAGCCACCACTCGATCTGGTGGATGATCTTCTGCATGGGGCCGGGAAGGTTGCCCTGGTGGCGGCCGTACTCGGTGGCGTGGACGGTGGCCACCAGGGGGATGCGGTAGGCGTGCTTGAGGGCGATGGCGGCGTGGGCCACCAGCCAGTCGTGGGCGTGGAGCACGTGCACCTTGCCGATCCTCTCGTTGATGAGCGGCACGGTCCTTTCCAGAAGGGCCACGTTGAACTGCAGCGTCCAGGATACCCAGTCGTCCTGCGGGATCTCCGGCGGGTAGAGGGGCACGCGATGGATCTTCACCCCCTCGGCCTCCTCGTAATCGGGGGAGCCGGGGGAATCCTTGGTGACCACGTGCACGTTGACGCCCAGGCGGGCGAGGTTCACCGCCAGTTGGTGCACGTGGGTTCCCAGGCCGCCGACGATGCGAGGTGGGTACTCCCAGCTCAGGATGAGAGCTTTCATTTCCCCCGCTTTCATATGCCGGGCGACGACCACCCCGGATCGCCGCCTTCTTGCACGTGGACGCTCGAAACCGTTGTCGTTTGCGGTAAAGCGTAAATATTCTATACAAAACCCGCATATTTGACAATATTTGCAGCTTTATGGTTGCTGTCCTCGCCCTCATGGCATCCCTCGCAGAATGGGCAGAAGAATGGGGCAGGCCTCAGATGTCGCCTTTCCATGCGACGTCGCCGCTGAGCTGTCTTCCGCGAGAAGAAAAGGGAGCAAATGAGGCCTGGGCTCCGGATGTCGACATGGGCGGGGAGCGAGGCGTTTTACCTGGTAGGGGGGAGGCAAAAAGTTGACATTTTCCCGCATAACGTATATTTTAACCATAGGGAATTGTCGGTAGCGAGATCTGGAAGCACAATGGCAAGGAAACAAAATACTCCTGGGGGTGCGAGATGTGAAAAGACACGCGCGTTTTTTTATTTTCGTCCTCATTGCCGCGCTCGTCTGCGTGGTGGCCCCGTTCTCCAGCGGCTGCGCGGACCCGCCCTTCGGTACGCCCAAGGCGGGAACGGTGGTACGCTACGACTTCAAATCCACGGCGGACGGGCAGAACCTCCCTTGCAGCATATTCCTGCCCTCGGGTTACGACCCCTCCCAGAGCTACCCGCTCTGGATCGACCTGCACGCCCTGGGGGGATACCCCTTCATCTGCAACAACGCCTTCAACACCTTCTCCAACACGCAGAAGGACATCGCCAATAAGAACAAGTGGATCATCGTCGAGCCCTGGGGGAGGTACCTCAGCAGCTACTACATCGACGGGGTGGCGAAGGATTCCGGGCCCAACAGGATACCCCGCATCATCGACGATTTCTCCACCCTGGCGGGATGGAGCCAGGTCAGCGGCAGCTGGAGCGTCTCCGACGGAGTGTGCACGCAGGGAGACGCCTCCGCAAGCTGGAAGGAAATGGTAAGAAATGACTCCTGGACCACCAACGGCGACATAAGGGTGCGCTTCAAGGAGGCGAAGCATACCTCCCCGGTGAGCGCGGCAGGCGTCAACTTCCGCCGCGCGGGCGACGGGGATTTCTACCACCTCGACATAAGCAGCGAGGACACCTCGTCCGGCGCGAAGAAGTACGTGCGCGTCTACCGGGTGAGCGGCGGCGCGTGGACCCTGGTGCAGAAATCGGAGCTCAACACGGGCAACCTGGCCTCCGACAGCCCCTGGACCACCGTGAAGATATCCATGCGCGCCGGCAACGTGCAGCTCTACATCAACGACTATATCGTCAATATACAGATTCCGAAGTACGACACGGCGTACGGAAGCGGCAGGTTCCTCCCGGACCCACCGACGGAGGGCTCGGTGTCCATCTGCAGCTACGGCGGAGTGCACGAGTTCGACGAGTTCAGGTTGACCAACGACCTGGAGTACGGGGAGCGGGACATCCTGGACTGCATCAACCAGGCCATGGAGATGTTCTCCGTGGACGAGAACCGCGTCTACCTGAGCGGGTTCTCCATGGGCGGCGTGGGCGCCTACGTGCTGGGCATCCACAACCCGGGGCTCTTCGCCGCGGTGGCACCCGAGGCGGGCGCGTCGGACCTGGTCCATGACTATGCCTATCTTTACGAGCATTATCCCTACCGGCCGGGTGCCCCCTATGCGGACGTCAACGACGGGAGGATCTGCGAGAGCTGGAGGATGCTCAGCGGCAGGGAGGACCAGCCGGGCCTCGCGCAGCTTGACACCCCCCTCATGCGGGACAACAGCGCCCGTTACGTCATGGAGAACCTGGCCAACCTGCCTATCCGCATCGTGCACGGCGCCACCGACTCCATCTTCCCCAACGACTACAAGAACCTGGTGGTGCTGTGGTGGAAGTGGAAGGAGGACAACTCCGGGTTCACGCAGGTGCAGGCGCCGGCGCCCTATTCCCCGGCGACCTCCACCTACGCCAACGGCAAGGACCTCTACAACCTGCTGAAGGGCTGGTCCGCCACAGGGCCTTATTACTCCGAATACTCCACCAACGCCTACTCGGGCCACGGCTTCCTGGAGTCCTACTACACAACCGTCGCCTTCTTCCGCAAGTTCACGCGCGCCCGCTTCCCGCGCGAGGTGGCCTACAAGACCTACGACGACGCGGAGAGCGCCGCTTACTGGCTGCGCTTCAAGAGGGACGCGGCGGCGGGCGCCGAGGCGGGGGTGGCGCGCGCGAAGGTGGCCGAGGACCTGAGCGGGTTGAACCTCGGCGCGCGCAACCTTTCCGAGGTCACCCTGGACCTCATGCAGGCGGGGTTGGCGGTGGAGAAGGGGAAGACCCTCACCGTGCAATTGAGCAACGCTACCGGGCCGCACGTCATGCCCGTGAACGACGTGCGCGGGAAGACCACGTTGCGCCTGGTGCACGCCTGGCCCGCGGCTTCCCACCTGACGGTGAAGCTCGACGGCGCCATCCTCGCGGAGGGCGTGGGTTATAATCGCGAAGGCGCCGCGCTGGTATTCAAGGACCTCGCAACGACGACGACCCGGACCCTGACCATCGAGGTCTCCGCGAGCGCGCCCGCAGGGCTGCTGGCGAACGCCGGGTTCGAGGAGGGCGAGGCGGGGGCTTACCCCACGGGGTGGCTGCCCGGGAACGGCGGGGCCCTCTACGGCGCCTATGACCAGGCCTCGCATTCAGGCAACCGCAGTGCCAGGATCAAGTCGAACGGCAACGGAGGTTCCTGGGAGAGCGGCCCCGTGAGCGTGGAGGCCGGCAAGAGCTACAACCTGTACGCTTTCGCCAGGACGAGGCTGCTCAAGGGAGCTTCCCTGCAGATGAGCATAGAGTGGCTCGATTCCTCGGGGAACGCCGTCGGCCAGAGCGCCTCGCCGAGCAGTGCGATAAACAACGACTTCGCCCGCCTGGAATGGGATCCCCTCGCCCTGAAGGCCACTGCTCCGGCCGGCGCGGCCTCCGCCAAGGTGAGCCTGCGGCTGGTGAACGGATCCGGCGGGAATCTCGCGGGGAGCGCCTGGTTCGACGACGTGGTGCTGCTCCCCGAGTAGGCCCGCCTTCACGCGAGCAAGTGTCAGGTTCCCCCCGCGGCGCGGGGGGAACTTTCCTATAGCCGAACCACGGGAGGCAAGCCCCAAATGAAAGATGCAAGAGGCGTAGGGATACCGGCGGGGAACTGGGAGGACAAGTACCATACCTCCAACCCCCTGGCCAGGAGGTTGGTCGACAACTTCCTCAAGACCGTGGCGGACCTGATACGGGAGGGGACGGACGGGGTGGAATCCATCCTGGAGGTGGGGTGCGGCGAGGGCCACCTGGCATCCTTCATCTCCCGCCTGGAGGTGGCGCCGGTCAAGGGATGCGACTTCTCCGCGGAGGTGATCAAGGAGGTGGAGGGGCTGCACGGCGGGGAAGGCATCGAGTTCTACGTCAGGAGCATCTACGACCTGGAGAGGGGCCGGGACGGGTGCGACCTGCTGGTCTGCTGCGAGGTGCTGGAACACCTGGAGAAGCCCGAGGAGGGGCTGCGGAGGCTCGCGGAGGTTGCCGGCAAGTACGTCCTGGCAAGTGTGCCCAGCGAGCCGGTCTGGAGGGTGCTAAACGTCATGCGCGGCAAGTACCTGAGGAGGCTGGGCAACACCCCCGGGCATATAAACCACTGGTCGCCCGGCGGTTTCCGCGGGCTGGTTTCCCGGTACCTACATATCCTGGAAACCCGCACCCCCTTCCCGTGGACGGTGGTCCTGGCGCGGCCGCGCTGAGCCGCCCCTCACTGGAGGGCGGGGCTAATCCTGCCCGCTCCTCTCCAGGTAGTCGCGGATATCGCCCCGCTTGTCCATGTTCTCGTCGGTTTCCTTGAAACCGTAGCACTTGAAGATGTAGAAGGTGCGGAAGACCTCGCCGCCGCGCATCACCCGGAAGAGCTCGGGTCCCTCCACGCGCTCGAAATAGGGCGGCAGCTTCTCTTCCCAGTAGGAGGAGGGGGTGAAGTAATCGTCGGGGTTGTCCTCCTCGTCCACGAAGACGAGGTCCTTGCCCACCAGGTCCCCGACATAGACCCAGGGGTCGTAGGTGGTATCCACCCCGAAGTTCTCCGTCTCGTAGACCCGGAAGAGGAGGGTGTAACCGTCCACCCTTTCCTTTAGATGGTAGGCTATGCCGTTTACCAGGAAATGGTAGGGTCCCGCCAGGTAAACCTCGGGGCTCTCCATCTCCTGGCGTACCCGGTATACCTCGTCCGCGATCTCCTCCCAACCCACGTGAAGCTGTGAGCGGTTAAGGGCGAAGCCGAGGACGTAAGTGCTCGCCAGCAACGGGATCACCATGAGAAGCACCACCGCCGCGGGCTTCCACCAGCGGGCCAGCAGGCGCGACCTCGCCTTCTCCATGAGCGCGGATAAGGAGGCGCCGGCGGCAAGCAGGGAGACGACATGCCCCGGAAATGACCAGTAGGGGGGGCCGCCGGTGATGGTGAAGAAGACGATGACGGTGGCGGAGAGCCAGAAGAAGTAAAGGGAGACCTCCTCCCTTTTCTTGAAGCCGAGGCAGCCGTGGTATATTACCCCGAAGAGGCTCAGCAGGTAGACGAAGGGGGTGAGCACCGCCATCTCCCAACCCACGTGCTTGATTATCTTGAGTATGTAGTCGAAGAGGCCATGCTTGACAAAGCCCGGCCGGTTGCTCAGCTGGTAGATTATGGGTTGGAAGTCATGTTGGGCGTACCATATCAGGGTGGGGATGAACATCAGGACCACGATGAGGAAGGCCAGGTAGGGCTCCTTCCTCTTCAGCCAGACGCGACCCTCCTGCCGCGTGGCCAGGAAGATCAGCAGGCCCAGGAAGAAGAGGGCGCCCTGCAGCTTGCAGAGCATGAGCAGCCCCGAGGTTAGGCCCGCAAGGTACCAGTAACGCCTCCTCTCGCCGCGCACCGCTCTCCAGGCGAGCAGCACGGTGAGCAGCCAGAAGAAGATGAAGGGCGCGTCCTGGTTGGCGATGAGCAGCCAGTAGTTGGTGATGGGTAGCAGCGAGAAGATGAGCGTGGAGTAGGAGGCGCGCTTCCTGTTTCCGAAAAATTCCAGGGACAGGTAGTAGAAGAGAGGGAGGGAAGCGCACACGAAGACGAGGGAGCCCACGCGCAGGGCGGCGGGCGATTCCCCGAAGAGCTTCATGAGGAAGGCCAGCTCGAAGGCGATAAAGGGCGGGTGGAAGAAATACCCCGCCGACAGGTGCTTGCTGGCAAGCCACCAGTTGGCCTCGTCGATGTGCATTCCCAGGAAGACGTTGATGATGAAATGGATCACCGCGAAGATAGCCACCAGGATGGCAAGCAGGTAGGTAAATCTCTTCTCCCCCTGGCCTTTCTGCAACCCCTCGTGTCACCAACTTTCTTGCTTCCGCGGAATATGCGCCCGTCAGGGTCGCCCGCATCCTGCGGGTATTTGATAACAAGATAATAAGATAATAACACACGCGCATGTCTCACGGCCCGCCCGTCAATATCCGGGGTCGGGCCCCATTCGTTGCCTTTTACAGACATACTTTGGGGTCAAACCGCGTTTATGTCTGAGAGGGGTCGTTCCTGGGGATGGAGTGCGTCTCGGCCCTCT
>CAKZMC010000050.1 GCA_937128055.1 uncultured Actinomycetes bacterium
CGAGAGCGAGGCGGCGTGAGTTATAATCGGCGGGAGATCAAGACCAAAGCGGTGTCCAAGAAACCGGGGGCGGTTCAGATGTAGGCGTGTCCACGATCGCAACCTATGAGATCAAGAAGTTGGATGCCGACTATTTCGCCGAAGATTGACATACTATCAGACGTGACGATATTTTCCGGACTGAGAATCGTTTCCGCACGCTTGATTAGTTCGAATCCATCCTCTACCGTGATAGATAAGGAGGCAGGCCGGAAAGAATTCTTACACTTGAGGGAAGCGGGTTGTGGAGCGAAGGGGGCGAATATGAAGGATCTGCGGGGGAAGGTGGTGCTGGTAACGGGGGCGGCGCGGGGGATGGGCAAGCTGCAGGCCATGAACTTCGCTCGCGAGGGGGCGCGGGTGGCCATCACCGACATCGACGCCGCTGAGCTGGAAAAGACCGCCGGCGAGATGCGCGACGCGGGGCACGACGTCTACCATTACATCCTGGACATCTCCGGCCGCGAGGCCTGCTTCCGCGTGGTGGAGCAGGTGGAATCCGACCTGGGCCCCATCGACGTGCTGGTCAACAACGCCGCCATCGCCATCAACGAGACGGTGCTCGAGACGCCGGAGGAGCACTTCCGGCGCATCACCGACGTCAACTACCTGGGGCAGGTGTGGATGATGCAGGCGGTGGTCCCCGGCATGGTGCGGCGCGGCTCCGGCCACGTGGTCAACATGTGTTCCGTCGCCGGCAAGGTGGCGGCTCCCTACCTGGGGGCCTACTGCGCCACCAAGTTCGCCTTAATCGGCATCACCGACTCCATCCGCCAGGAGCTGCGGGGCAGCGGCGTTGACTTCACCATCGTAAACCCCGGCTACATCTCCACGGGCATGTTCGAGGGCTCCAAACCTCCCCTCCTCACCAGGTGGGTGGATCCCCAGAAGGTGGCGGACGCCATTGTGGACGCGGTGAAGAAGAACAAGGCGGAGATCTTCGTGCCCCGGGCGATAATGCGGCTGGCCGCCTTCATGCGCGGGCTGGGACTCCCCAAGATGATGGACTTCCAGTTCCACTACCTGGGCCTGGGGAAGAGCTTCGCCGACATGAAGAAAGAGCGCGGGCGCCCCTTCTGAGCAAGTGAGGCATGGGGGCCATTGCCTGGACCTTGTATGGAGCCGTTAAGCGGATGAGATTGCTTCGTCGCTTCGCTCCTCGCAATGACGTTGTCCGGGGGTCCTCGCAATGACGTTGTCCGGGGGGTCCCTCGCAATGACGTTGTCCGTGGTGGCTGTGAAAAGACGAGTGGCACCGGCCCCCGGCTGCGGTGCCGGCGATAGCCTGCCGGCAATAGCCCATCCTTCCCCCACGGGTGAAGGCTGCGGCGCCGGTGACAGCCCAACGACAACGGGCCGCTAACGCCTCTCAGGTGCAGGCCGCGGCTCCGGCGCTCCTGCCGCCCCCGCCCGACGAGAGGAGATCCCTCCAGTCCACGGGCGGGTCCCCCGACATGGCCTGCATGTAGCGTACGGCGAGTGCCACGCGGTTCTCGCGGCGTGCGGCCATGTTGAGGGTGTCCGAGTAATAGTAGTCAAGGGTCCGCGCGGAATAGGTCTCCAGCTCGCATCGGGAGTAGGTCTCGGAGGAGACCACGCCGGGGGCGTCCTCGCTGGCATAGATGGGCCTCACCAGGGTAGCCCCCGGGTTGGCACGGAGGTACTCCTCCGCCCAAGCGCATTCCTTGCGCACGATGCGGGAGATGATGTTTTCCACGTCCGGATTGGGAGAAGGGATGAGCCCCTGCATGAGCGCGTACTTCTCGGTCATGAGGTTGCGTCCCGCGCTCTTGGCCATCTTCAGGTCGAGCAGGTAGCTGGCCAGGGTGGCGTCGGACCAGGTGAGAAAGCCCGCGATGCGCACGATGCGAAAGGACTCCTCGTCCTCCTGGCAGACGGCGCTCCTTTCCTCGGCCGGTACGGCGCGAAACATCTCCCATTCCAGCTCGATTATCTGCGTGATGAGTTCTTCTCTTCTTTCCATTTTCTTCCTCCTCTTGCTACGGGAAAAACGGCTTTTCGTACAGGACTGGGAGGTATGCCCGCCCCTCTGCCGCAATCCTTGCCTTCAACAGCCGGCCTCAGCCACAGGCATATGATATCCCAAACCGCGCGCGTCCCTCAAGCCGGCACATGGCTCTTTTCTGGCACTATAACTTAACAAGCAGTGGAGAAACGCGGCAAGCCTAGCGATGCGGTACCTCAAGCGCGCCGCGGCAGCTCGCCTACCCCTTGCGCCCCGCCAGGAGCCAGGCGAAGAACTTCACCACCATGAGCAGCACCACCGCCCCCACGAAGGCCACGAAGAAGCTCCACCAGTCGAAGGCGAAGGTGACCTTTTCGTTGCGCAGGTAGGTGAAGATGAAACCACCGATGAAAGCGCCGATGATCCCCACCACGGGGTTCAAGAGGCAGCCGAAATGCTTCTTGGTGCCGGTCACAAGGCCGGCCAGCCAGCCGGCGAAGAAACCGATGACGATCCAGCCCAAAAGCGACATGTCAGCTACCCCTTTCCCTTTCCCTTTCCCTTTCCTTTTCCTTTTCCTATCCTTTTCCCTTTCCTTCCTCTACTCCGTTTCCTCTTTCTCTTTACTTTCCGCCTTTTCCGCCCGCGCTATTTCCAGGGCCTTCCTTTCCAGCTGTTCGGTGTACTTCTCCCACTGCGATTTCTCCTCATCCGCGGCGCGCCAGAGCACGAACCGGCAGGTCTCGGCGCCGGCAGGTATGGTCTGGGTGAAGCGCAGCTGCCAGTCGGTGAGCATGTCCTTCTCCCACGCGGCCTCCAGCATCCCCTGCACGAAGTAGCGCTGCACGCGGCAGTCGAAGGCGCTGTAACAGTCCTGGTGGGGACACCACAGGATGTGGAAGCTGACCTCGCCCTCGCTGTCGATGCTCGGCTCCTCCAGGGAAGCGTAAGCGACGCAGTTGATCACGGTGGCGAAGAAGCTCGCCATCTCGGCTTCGGAGATGCCCGCGGGCTTCTCCAGGTCCCCTATCATCTGACGGCCTATGTCCCTGCCCACCTCGACCAGGGCCTCCTTCACCACCCTCTGCCCCTCCGTGCCGAACTCGCGCTCGCAGGCTTTGAGGATGCCGATCACCGCCATGGCCTGCATGGTGCCCCATACCCACAGGACGGAGGGGTCGAAGTCCGTCTTCGCCAGCACCTCTTCCCGCAACCTCCGCAACCCTTCCCGGTAGGGGAAATTGAACTTGAAACCCTTCCAGCTCTCCTCCGTCCGGTGCTCGTAATGCGCCATCTTCTCGACCTCCCTGCTCCTCATCCTCTCCACAACGACCCATGCCCCGCAGGCCGTCACTCCCCTATCCTGGCCTCCCCGCCCTCCGCTTGCGCCAGGCGAGTCCTCGCCGGCCTTGCGTCACTCCCCTGCCTAAGCATTACTCCATTCATCTTTCCCAGCCGCGCGCCGCTCATGGTCCCAGCCGCGCACCGCTCATGGTCCCAGCCGCGCGCCGCTCCCCTGTTCCCCGCCGGCTGTCACTCCCCTATCATATTATGCTGACGTGGTCATTATGCGGACAGTATATGCCGGCTTGGCTCGCGATGGCCAATGGAGCCGGGGAGAGCTGCGGTTTCGGGAATGAACAGCGGCGCGCCTCGGACAACGCTGGCAACACGCGGAAAGGAGTTGTGATGGACAGGGACGGGTTATTGCGGGACAGGTTATTGCGATGTTGCGTGGCGGCCTTGGCGCTTGCCCTGCTGGCCTCAGCCGCCCTCCTCGCGGGATGCGGCAAGGCCACGCCCGGCGCCGAGGAGAGGCAAGACGGGCAGGCAAAAGAAGGTGAGGAAAAGGAAGGCGAGGAACAGGGCGGCGAGGAAGGGCCCGTCACTCTCACCCTCTATTTCATGGAGGTGACGGCCAGCGACTTCTACCTGGTGCCGGAGAAACGCACCATTCCCTACACCCAGGCAGTGGCCCGCGCGGCCATGGAGGAGCTCTTCAAGGGGCCGGCGGAGGGAAGCGGGCTAAAGGCCATCTTCCCCAACACGGTCAGGGTGCTGGACATCAGCATCGAAAACGGTGTCTGTACCCTCAACGTGAGCAAGGAAATCATCACCGAAAAGGTGCAGCAGGGTGGAGCCGGCGCCATGGTCGAGGGGCTGGCGTTGGATTCCATCGCCAACACCCTCACCGAGTTCCCCACCATCCAGAAGGTGAAGCTGCTCGTCGAAGGCCAGCAGAGCGGCATGGTCGACGGCCTCTTCATCGAGGATTTCTGGGGGCATGTCGGCCTCCCCGAGTACCTGGAACGCGACATGTCTTCGGTGAAGTCCCACACTTGAGAGGCGTGACGGCTAAAGGGAGGGCACGGCAGGAAAATAAAGGATAAAGGCCGGAGAGAAATCCCCGGCCTTCCTCCGCTGGTAGCGGGGGGGAGATTCGAACTCCCGACCTTCGGGTTATGAGCCCGACGAGCTACCTGACTGCTCCACCCCGCGTCGCTTTACCGCTTTCAAATGTATATGTTACAGGAAAAACCATGCAAGCAACAAGAGGGGAGGCGGGGCGCAGTGGTGCCAACATAATGGGGTCAGGACTCAAATGTTACGTTTCCACAGTGTAATCAACGCAACAGGGTCAACGAAACGGGGTCAACGCGGTGGAGTCAACGCAGTGGGGTCAGGCATCAAATGTTGCCTTTCCGCGGTGGGGTCAACGAAACGGGGTCAACGAAACGGGGTCAACGCAGTGTGGTCAACACCCCCGGGGTGTCGACCATGGGTGCTGGCTTTGCCGTCGGGAGCAACGGTTATAATAGGCACCGGGAGCGCGAGGAGGGGCGGATCTCGTGCTCGACGCCGGGGGAGAAAGCGCCGGGGGTGAAATGCCTTGAGAGGACGTCACACCGCATACATCGCGGCGTTCGCCTCCGTGCTGATCGTCGCCTCCTTCGCGGTGCTGATGCTCGACGCCGGGGGAGAAAGCGCCGGGGGTGAAATGCCTTGAGAGGACGTCGCACCGCATACATCGCGGCGTTCGCCTCCGTGCTGATCGTCGCCTCCTTCGCGGTGCTGATGCCCTTCCTCTACGACCGGGTGAGGCGCGGCGCCGCGGAAGAGGGAGACGCGAGCGCGGATGCCGACGTGGCCAGGCCCCTCACCCACGACGAGCTGCTCGGCCCTCCCCTTTCCTTCGAAACGCCGGCCTTCATGCGCATCCCCGCCATAGGCCTGGACGAGGAGGTCAGGGAGGGGAGCGACGACGAGGAGGAGCTCTACGAGATCCTCGCCCTGGGGCCCATCCACCTGCCCCACACCGGTTTCCCGGGCTGGCCCGGGAACTGCGTCATCTCCGGCCACCGCACCACGAAAACCAAGCCCTTCAACCGCCTGGACGAGCTCAAGGTGGGAGACGCCATCTTCATCCAGAACCCGCGGGGTATCTACGAATACCGGGTTTACGAGCTCAGGTTCATCGACCCCAGCGAGAACGTGACCCTGCAGACGGAGGACCCCATACTCACCCTCACCACCTGCGCCCCCGAGGGCCAGGCCACCCAGCGCCTGGTGGTGCGCGCCAGCCTGAAGGGCTACATTCCCGTGGAGGAACTGGAAGAGCAAGGAGGCGGCGAGAGGACGCCGTAGCCGGGCGGGTTTTACGCTCTCCCGCATGTTCGGTCACAAGGTGTTTATCTGCACTTCCAGGACGTGAGGTTCCGTCATCCGCTGCTCGACCACCGCCTCCTGCCCCTCCAGCCCCTCGAAGACCGCCGTGATCATCCCCAAGAGGCGGGAAGGGAAAAAGGGGTTCCCGATTCTCAGTTCCAGGTGCCCCACCCCGAAGTTGACGCTCAAGGGAAAGCCGTATCCCCAGGAATGCAGGCGGTCCAGCAGTTGACGGTAGGTCACCCCCCTGTCCCGACCCTCCAGGTCCTCCATGGTCTCCATATGGTAATTCTTGGTAATTTCAAAAAATGTCTGCTCCAGCGAGGTCCCGGTGATCCTTTCCAGCTCGCGCAGCACGCTGAGCATGACGTGTCCGGAGCTGAAAACCATGCGCCTCCCCTCGGGGACGAGGACGATGCAACCCTCCTCCTCCCTCCATGCACACGAGATGAGCTCGGCGGGTATGCCGCAACGGGGGCAGGAGGGCAACCGCCTCTCGTGGCCGGGGAACGAGGCTGCGACCTGCGAGAGCTCCTTCTTGGCCTGACGCAAGGCCAGCTGGGCCTCCAGGTCCGGCCCCTCCTCCGCCTGGCTCCCCGGCAGCGGAGTGGCAGTGAGGAGGTAATCCTTGCCTTCCCTGGTCCAGGCCATTTCCATGGGGATACCGTCAACCAGCGCGCAGAATCCCTTGGTCCCCCATGCCAGGGAAATTATGTCAAATGCGTTGGTGACCCTGAGCAGCACCACTTTGTGCCTGCGGTACTCGAGCAGCTCGAGGTGGCCAAACCCGAAAAAGGCCAGCTCCTCGATGACTCTGCGGAGCAGGAAAGAGAAGGGCAGCCTGCGCAGGACCGATCCACGCCAGCCGTAGAGGACGTTCTTCTCCAGGTAATCGAGGACGGAGGCTTTCTGGCCGCGAATGTAGGTCTCCGAGATCACCACCCCCAGCCTTTCCTCGAGTTCTTTCCAGACATAGGGATAGTAATCGGCCTCGAAGAACACCATGCGCATGGTGGGATCGTTGCGGGAAAAAATAGTGCCGTTGCCGGACCACAGGTAACCTCGTGAAAGCCGCCTGGGCAATCCGCATCCCTTGCAACGTGGCAGGGCCATCTTTACACCTGCCTTCCGCAACCCTTGGCACCTTACGGCCCAAGTCCATCCGCCCCGTCGTAAGCTTATCTTATCCGCTCCCACCCCGGTTGTCACTCTGTCGGGCTCTTCCCGCGCAAGGGCCCGCCATACCGCGTCGAGGCACGGGCACGAGAAGCAGCCTCCCGCGCGCGTCTGCCCTCCGCCCCCAACCCCGCCGCTCGCGGCAGTCGTCCGCGCTGCGAGCCTCTCTCATGGAGCCGTAGGAGCCGTCGGAGCCGTCTGCTCCGTGAGCGAAGCCATCTGGTCCAGGAGCTGGCTCAGCCTGCCCATCCTGTCCCCGTAGGTCGCCCAGTCTCCGTTGCGCAGAGCGGTCTTGGCCTCGTCGTAGACCTGGTTGGCCTCCTGGATCAAGGCCGCGAGGTCCCCTTCGGGCTGCGGCTGCGGCTCGCGCTCCGGTTCGGGCTGCGGCTCCGCCCCGAAAACAGCCCGCAGCGCTTCCTCGAGTGTGGGCCTCATCTCCACTTGCGTGCCGTATCCCACGATCACCCGCTTGAGCTGGGGTATGGCGGGGTTGGTGGCCAGGAGGTAGAGGGGCTCCACGTAGATGAGGGAATTCTCGATGGGGATGACCAGGGTGTTCCCCCGGATAACCCGCGATCCCGCCTGGTTCCACAGGGTTATCTGCTCCGAGATCTCCGTCTTCTGGTCCACCAGCGATTCGAACTGCTGGGTGCCGTTCACCAGCTTTCCCGCCGGGAAGGAGAAGTTCAGCAGCTCCCCGTAATGCGGGAAGTCGCAGCGCGCCGCCACCCAGTCCACCATGTTGTCCTTGCCGCGGGGGGTGAAGGGGAGCATGAGGACCATCTCCTCCTTCTCCTCGCCGGGAATCTTGAGGATCACGTAATAGGGCGTCACCGGCTGCGGCTCGGCGCCGGCGCCGTAGGTCTCGGTGGAGACGTCCCACACGTCCTCCTTCTGGTAAAAGGCGGTGATGTCGTCGATGTGGTAGGTGCGGAACATCTCCATCTGCACGGAGAAGAGGTCCTCCGGGTAGCGCAGGTGGCGCTTGATGTCCTCGGGCATCTCCTGCATGGGGGTGAAGAGGTCGGGGAAGATCTTGCCGTAGGTGAGGGCTATGGGGTCGTTCTCGTCCACCAGGTAATAGGTGAGGGTCCCGTCGTAGGCGTCGATGACCACCTTCACCGAGTTGCGTATGTAGTTGAAGTCATCCTGGTAGCGCTCGGAATAGGGATAGAGGTCGCTGGTGGTGTAGGCGTCGATGATCCACACCAGCCTCCCCTCGTCGGTGACCACCAGGTAGGGGTCGCCGTCCAGGCGCAGGAAACGCGCCACCTCCAGCGCCCTGTCCCGGATGTTCCTGCGGAACATGAGGCGCGACTCGCTCTTTACGTAGCCGCTGAAGAGGAAGGTGATGTCCCGGTTGCGAATGGAAAAGGCCACCCTCTTCAGGAAGTTGGAGACGGGCACGCCGCCCTCGCCCTCGTAGTATGGGTCCACGAACTTGTTGGTGTTCCCCAGCGGGTAATCGATCTCCTGGGCTCCCGTGCGCACCACCACGTAATCGTGGGCCTGCTCGCCGTAGTAGAGTTCCGGGCGCTTCACCTCCAGCCCCAACCCCTCCTGGGAAACGGGCGGTATATCCTTTATCACCAGCACCGGGTCGCCCTCCTGCGTGATCTGGTTGGTAGGGCTCATCACCAGGCCGTAGCCGTGGGTGTAGGAGAGGCGCTCGTTCTGCCAGGTGCGGGCGTCCTCGCGCAACTGATCCACCAAGAGCTCGCGCCCCGAAACCAGCATCTGGGTGTAGACGTCGCCGAACACGGTGTAGCGCTCCACGTCCGCGTCGTTGAAACTATATTCCTGCCGCAACTCCTGCCGCTGGTTGTAGACCTGCTGCACCAGGCGGGGGTCCCAGAGGCGGATGTTGCCCACCGTGGCCTGGTTCTCCTGGATGTCCTCGTAGGTTAGGTCGAGCTCCGCCGGGAAGAGGCGCCTCTCCACCACCGCCTCCTCCCCCTCGTCCTGGATACGGAAGGCGTCCTGGGTGAACTCTATGTTGTAACCTATGTACTCGCTCTCGCGGGCAAGCTCCTTGGGCCTCACCACGTAGGTCTGCACGATGAAGGGGTAGAGGGAGCCCGCAATCAGGGATACCGCCACTATGCCCACCAGCCCGGCCAGCGGCAGCTTCCATCCCCGGTAGCGGATGTTGAGGATGAAGAGCCCGGCGCATATGAAACAGGTGGCGATGAGTATCCAGTAGGCGGAGATCTGCGCGTGGACGTCCGTGTAGGTGGCGCCCGTCACCGGGCCGCGTTGCGAATAGAGGAGGCCGAACATGCTGAGGCGGAAACGCCACGCCTGCAGCAACAGCAGCAGCCCGGCCAGCACGGAAAGGTGGGCCTTGACGTGTGCCGCGAAGCGCTGTTTCCTGTCGCCGAAGTTGATGGCGCCGTAGAGGAAATGCACCAGGGCGGAGACGATGACGGTGAACACGAGGGTGGTGAAGAGCCAGCCGGTGAAGTAGCGGAGAAAGGGGTACTCGAACATGTAGAAACCGAGGTCCTTCCCGAAGATGGGATCGGCCTTGCCGAAGGAGGCGTGGTTGAAGTACTTGAGCACGTTCTCCCACTGGCCCGCGGAAGACCACCCCACGACGAAGGCTATGAACGCCGACACCCCCAGGATGCCCCGGTCCAGCCAGCGGCCGGCACTCTCCCGGAAGTTCTGCAGCGACTCCTCGATGGGGGAAAGCTCACCCGGTGGCCTCTCGTAGCGCGGCGTCAGCCTGCGGGCCAGGTAGATGTTCCCGTAGAAGATGACGAAGAAGATGATGCCGAAGGCGAAGAAGAGCCATATCTGGGTGGTTATTCTTTTCCAGAAAACGGAAGTGTATCCCACCTCCTTGTACCAGAGGTAGTCCGTGTAGAAGGTGGACAGCCAGGAGGCGCTGAGGATGAGGACCAGGAGGACCACGAGGACGACACCCGCTATCCACTTGGTGCGGGTGCTCACTTTCTTCCATCTCTCGCCGAACCCTCCACCCTCCTTCGCGCCCCTACGGCGGAAGAGGAGCGGCGGCTCCCCGCCACCACCCTTGAAAAGCGACTCCCAGGGAAATTTTTCCTCCGGCAAGACATTCCTCCTTGTACGGCTCTTGTACGCGCTTTCGCGTCCAGCAACATCATAGTACCAAGCCCGCGGGCCCCCGCGTCACTTGACCCCGGCCAGTTCCTTATATGCCTCCACGACGGCCGGCAGGTTCTCCCCCGCCTTCCCCAAGCATATCAGATCGGCCATGCGGTCGTGGTGCGTGGTCACGGTGTTGAAGAAGATGAGCCGGCCCCGCCGCCTCTTGGTGTACTCGGGAAGGGCTGCCGCGGGGTACACTTCCAGGCTGCACCCGATGACCAGCATGAGGTCCGAGGTGGAAGCCAGCTCCGCGGCCCTGGCAAGGACCCGGGAGTCCAGGGGTTCCCCGAAAAAGACCACGTCCGGCTTGATGGCCGTCCCGTCCTCCGGGCAGCAGGCCACGCATTCCCCTCCCTTGCTCAGCTCCTTTATCACCTCCAGGTCGAAGATGCGCCTGCACCGCATGCAGTGGCCGGTCCGGTGCGTGCCGTGCAACTCGAGCACGTCGGTGGAACCGGCTCTCTGGTGAAGGTTGTCGATGTTCTGGGTGATAACCGCCCGGCACTTTCCTAATTTTTCCAGATCAGCCAGGGCGTAATGGGCCGGGTTCGGTTCCGCTCTCTCCAGGGTCGGGTTCAGCTCCTTGGCCATCTCATAGAAGCGTTCCGGGTGGTTGATAAAGGACTCGTAGGTGCCGTAAAGCAACGGGTCGTACTTGGTCCACAGGCCGCCCGGGGACCGGAAGTCGGGGATTCCGGACTCCACCGATATGCCCGCCCCCGTCAGCGCCACGACCTGGGTGGATTCCAGGATCATCGCGGCCGCCTGCCGCACGCATTCCTCGTCTAACATTCGCTCACCTGCCGGACAGCTCAAGCCAACCTCTTTCCCTCCGCATTCACGTTGAGATTATAGCACGGGTCGGTAGCAGGATTTAGTGACGCGCGAGGGATTCGCGGCCCGCCCCTCGAGGCCGCCCCGCGGACGCCGCCGCTCACGGGGACATCCCCAGGGTATCGTGTCCCCCGTCCCAGGCGTCGTGGTAGAGGAAGTACATGGCGCGCTCGGCGACGATTCCCTGCGGCGAGGCCACCTTCACGGCCACGTCCCTGCCCGGCCCCACGACCTGGTTGACGTAGATGGTGGCCCTCCTTCCCGCCGCCACCACCAGCGACGGCGGCATGTCCCTCTCGGTCACGCCGTATCTCTCCACGGCATCGCGTGAGGCGGGCGCGGCGGCGTGACCCGTCCCCGGCTCGTAGACGAGGCATACGCCCCCCGGCTTTAAGGCCCGGTGCACGCCGCGCAGGGCCGCCTCCTCGTCTTCCGTGTGGTGCAGGGCGGAGAAGAAAAGGGCGCAGTCGAATTCGCCCGCGAAACCCGGCAACTCGAAATCATGGACCAGGAAGCGCAGGTTGCCGACGTTCTCCTCCCGCCGCATGCGTTCCGCGCAGGCGATCATATCCTGAGAGATGTCCACCCCGGTGACCTCGTATCCGTGCCTGGCTAGGAAACGGCTGGTCCAACCGGTGCCGCATCCCAGGTCGAGCAGCTTGGCGGGCGGCGGGGGGAGCAGGGACATCACTACCCCTATCTGCACCAGGTACACGCCGCAGTCGGCGTCGGAGAAGGGCTTGTTGGCGGCATGTTCGGCTCCCGCCTCCCCTATATTCTTCAGATAGTCAATCTCCCCCTGCTTGCTCAATTCTCCCCCTCCTGCACGCAAACCTTGCTTGCCCGGGGGCACGCCTGCGGCCAGGAAACCATGATAATCCCATACATGTTGCGGTGTAAATGAAGGGGGTGCGGGAAAGGGAATGGACCCCGTGGGGATGTAGAATAGAATGAGGGGATGTGGCGGGTGGGGGGAATCGGAGTCGCGGACCACCTGCCGGCCCGTCATGGCCGGTACGGTTGGGAGGAAGGAGGAGAGATGGGACCTGCTGGCGGAATGAGGAAGCGGGGGTGGGTCTTCGCCCTCTGCTGCGCGGGCCTGTTCCTGCTGGCGTCGCTCTTCGTGTCCTGCCAGTGCGGCAGGAGCGTGAAGGGCGAGCAGGAGGAGGTGGAGCAGAAAGAGGAGGAGATAGACGGGGACGAAAGCGAGGAGGAAGGCGCACGCACCGGCGATGGGGAGGACGAGGAGGAGGACGAGGAGGGAGGAGAGGACGAGATCCCGGAATCGGGGGGCATAAGCGAGTTCGACCTGAACGAGAAGAGCATAGGGTCGGGCAGCACGGTCTCCGACCTGGAAGTCGCCGATATAAGGTGGGCGGACCACGGGGATTATTTCCGCATCGTCTTCGAGTTCGCCAGGTCGGGCGGCGGAGAGGTCACCGCCGTTCCCAACTGCCATACCTGGTACTCGGGCGCTCCCGGGGACAAGGAGTACCATAAGATCTACATCACGCTGGAAGACATCCCTACCTACAGGTTCGACTACGCGCCCTTCGCGGCGGACGACACGCCCGTCAGCCTGGGAGATCCCCTGGTGGAGACCCTGCAGAGGGTGGGGACCGCGGATACCGAGCCGGTCTTCTTCCTGGTAACCTGCTCGTATTCCCCCGCCCACCCGGGAGTCTCATCGCGGCCGCACCGGCTCATATACCAGACCCATCCCATGCGGATCATCCTGGACATCCTCAAGTATTGAGCCCTGAGCGGATAGCGGCTCGCCGTCAGCGGCGGAGGGCGGGCGACCCAGCCGGCGGGGGAGCGAGGGCAGGACGCGGAGCGCCTGCGGGCAGGGGGGCGGGAAGGCGACGGGAGCAAAGGCCGCCGGCTGCACATCCTCTCCCGGCGCACATATGCCTGCGTGAGGGCTCAGGCGGCGCGGGAGCTATTCAGTTGCGGGGAAGTATGGTCTATATTTAGAGATGGAGAGCCCGTGGGGCTCTGTCTTGATAGATGTACCGTTTGGAGGGATCCGGAAGATGGTGGAAAAAGGGACGATGCGGGTTAAAACCGGCCTGGCGGAGATGCTCAAGGGCGGCGTGATCATGGACGTCACCTCGCCGGAGCAGGCGAAGATCGCCGAGGAGGCGGGCGCGGTGGCGGTCATGGCCCTGGAGAGGGTACCCGCCGACATACGCGCGGCGGGAGGGGTGGCCAGGATGGCCGACCCCGGGGTCATCGAGGCCATCATGGAGGCGGTGACCATACCGGTGATGGCCAAGGCGCGCATCGGGCATTTCGTCGAGGCGCAGATACTGGAGGCGCTGGGCGTGGATTACATCGACGAGAGCGAGGTGCTCACTCCCGCCGACGAGAAGCATCATATCGACAAGTGGCGCTTCACCGTGCCCTTCGTCTGCGGCGCCATCAACCTGGGTGAGGCGCTGCGGCGCATCGCGGAGGGCGCGGCCATGATCCGCACCAAGGGGGAGGCGGGGACCGGCAACGTGGTGGAGGCGGTGCGCCACATGCGCACCATCAACGATGAGATAAGGCGCCTGACGGTGACCCCGAAGGACGAGCTCATGGCGGCGGCCAAGGAGATGGCCGCCCCCTACGACCTGGTCTGCTGGGTGGCCGAGCAAGGCAGGCTGCCGGTGGTGAACTTCTCGGCGGGCGGCATAGCCACGCCGGCGGATGCCGCCATGATGATGCAGCTGGGGGCGGACGGCGTGTTCGTGGGCTCGGGGATCTTCAAGTCCGAGGACCCCGCCGCCCGGGCAAAGGCCATCGTCATGGCCACGACCCATTACCACGACCCCAAGATACTCGCCGAGGTGTCACGCGGCCTGGGAAAGGCGATGGCGGGGAAGGAGATCTCGGAGATCGGCCGCGAGAACCTCATCCAGTTCCGCGGCTGGTGAGGAAGGCTGTAAGGGCGAGGGGCGGAATGATGAAGAAACCGACCATCGGCGTGCTCGCGCTGCAGGGCGCGGTGCGCGAGCATGTGCGGATGATCGAGGGATGCGGAGCTCGGGGGATCATGGTCAAATATCCCGCCGAGCTTCACCTTTGCCAGGGACTGATCATCCCCGGGGGAGAGAGCACCGCCATAGGGAAGTTGATGCAGGCCCACGGTTTCCTTGACGAGATCCGCTCGCTGGTGCTTGCGGGGATGCCGCTTTACGGTACCTGCGCGGGGTTGATCATGATGGCCAGCCGCCTGGTGGAGGGAGACCAGCCGTTGCTCGGTCTCATGGATATCACCGCCAGGCGCAACGCCTTCGGCCGCCAGGTGGACAGCTTCGAGGCCGACCTTTCCCTGCGCGACGTCGAGGAGGCGGAGAGGCCGTTTCGCGCCGTCTTCATCCGCGCGCCGTGGATCGAGGAGGTGGGCCGGCACGTGAGGGTCATGGGCGAGTTCGAGGGGAGGCCGGTGATCGCCCGCCAGGACGGCATGCTGGTGTCCGCCTTCCACCCGGAGCTTACCGGCGATGAGCGCGTGCACCGCTATTTCCTGAACATGGTGGAGGAGCTCTCGGGCGGTTGACGGGCGCGGCGGTCGCCGGGCGGGCTGCCGCGGCGCTCGCCGCTGCGGCGGGTGGGCGAGAGGTGAGGAGATCGGCAGGCAGGCTTCACGGGAACAAGCCGCTTAGAAAAACAGGAGGAGGAGATGTCCGGACATTCCAAGTGGTCTTCGATCAAGCATAAAAAGGCCGCGGAGGATGCCAAGCGCGGGCAGATGTTCAGCAAGCTCTCGCGGGCCATCATCGTGGCGGCGCGGGAAGGGGGAGGCAACCCGGAAACGAACATAGCCCTGGCCAACGCGATAGAGAAGGCGAGGAGCTACTCCATGCCCAAGGAGAACATCGAGCGGGCCATCAAGAGGGGCACCGGGGAGGGTTCCGCCGAGGAGTTCGAGAAGATTACCTACGAGGGATACGGCGCCGACGGCGTGGCCATCATGGTGGACGTGATGACCGATAACCGCAACCGGGCGGCCTCCGATATCAGGCGCATCTTCAACCGCACGGGAGGGAGCCTGGGGACCAGCGGCTGCGTCGCCTGGATGTTCGAGAAGAAGGGGAACATCATCGTGAACAAGGGGGGCGGGGTGGACGAGGATACCCTCCTGGAGACGGCGCTGGAGGCGGGGGCCGAGGACGTGGCCTCCGAGGACGATCACTGGGAAGTGATAACCGACGTGGAGTCCTTCCGGGGCGTGGTGGAGGCGCTGGGGAAGACGGGTATCGAGGTGGCTTCCGCGCAGGTAACCATGCTTCCGAAGAGTACCGTGAAGCTGGACAAGGAGGCGGCCAAGAAAGTGCTCAAGCTGGTCGACGCGCTGGAGGATTACGAGGACGTGCAAGAGGTATACGCCAACTTCGACATCCCGGACGAGATACTGGCGGAGATCGCTGAGGAATAGGGGCGCGCGGCACACATGGTCATCATGGGCATCGACCCCGGGCTTTCGTCCACCGGCTATGGGGTGATCGAGAAGAAGGGCGACCGCTTGCGGGCCCTGGGCTTCGGGGGCATCAATACCTCTTCCCGCGAAAAGCTGTCATCGCGTCTTGCTAAGATATACGGCGAGGTCAAGGCGTTGATCGAGGAGTACCGCCCGGAGCTGGTGGTCATCGAGGAGCTGTTCTTCAGCAGCAACGCCCGCAGCGCGATGGTGGTAGGGGAGGCCCGGGGAGGGGTGATCCTCGCTGCCGCGCACTGCGGGGTTAGAGTGGAGGAATATACGCCGTTGCAGGTCAAACAGGCCCTGGTGGGACACGGTCGCGCCGACAAGAAGCAGGTGAGCTACATGGTGCGTGCGCTGCTCTCCCTGGAGGGGGAGATATCTTCCACCCATGCCAGCGACGCCCTGGCCCTTGCCATATGCCACGCGCACCGCGAGAAGCTGCAGGATAAGCTGGAAAAAGCTGCCGGGAAGGGCGCGAGGGAAGGCGGGGCGCGTGGGCGCGGGACGCGGTGACGGGACCGGGCGCCTGAAGGGGCCGGAAGACGGCGGCGCGGGAGGGAGAGGATGGGAACCGCCCTGGGTCCTGGAGCGAGCATAACGCGGCAGGTGTGGGAATGATCGATTTCGTGGAAGGCGTACTGGTAGAGAAGGCCGAGGACTGCGCGGTGGTGGCCCTGGGGGGGATGGGCCTCGCCCTCCACCTCACCACCGGGACCCTGGGCGGCCTCCCGCCGGTTGGGAAGAAGGTGCGTCTCTACGCCCATCTCTACATCAAGGAGGACGTGGTGCAGCTTTACGGGTTCCGGGACCGGCGCGAGAGGGAGGTGTTTCTGAGGCTGATCGGCGTGACCGGCATCGGCCCCCGGGCGGCCCTGGCCATACTCTCCGCCTACGACCCGGACACCTTCGTGCGGCTGGTGGCCAGCGAGGACCTGGAGGCCATCACGGCCGTTTCGGGCGTGGGCAAGAAGAGCGGCCAGCGCATCATCGTCGAACTGAAGGACAAGCTGGCGCCGCTGGCCGGCGACCTGGGAGCGGTGGCGGCGGGCCCCGACGGGGGGGACCTGCTGCGGGAGGCGCGCGAGGCCCTGAAGGGACTGGGCTACAGCGTGGCGGAGGCGAACCGCGCCCTGGACGGTTACCGTTGCGAGGAGCCGCGGGTCGAGGACATGATCCGCTACGCGCTGCGGCGCCTGGGGGGCAAGTGATGAGAGGTGCCGGGAGGGGCGGGCGCCGAAGCGGCGGAAAGAGGCACCCAGTTTATTTAGGTCATAGATCTTGCGGGTGAGGGCGATGGCGGCGGCGGGCGGGGTCGCCCCGCACCGCAGGGCCGGAAAGGGATGGATGCCTGATGGCGGAGGAAGAGAAGGACCGCGAGGCTGATCGGGATGCCGAGGAGGAGCGCCTCCTGGACCCGGAGCCCCGGGAGGACGAGCAGGAACTCGACCTGACCCTGCGTCCGCGCTGGCTGAGCGAGTTCGTGGGGCAGGACCGCATCCGCGAGCACCTGGAGATCTTCATCGGGGCGGCCAGGGAGAGGAGGGAGCCCCTGGACCACGTGCTGCTGTCCGGGCCTCCAGGCCTGGGAAAGACCACCCTAGCCGGCATAATCGCCAACGAAATGGGGGTCTCCCTGCGCCAGACCTCGGGCCCCGCCCTGGAGAGGGCGGGAGACCTGGCCTCCGTGCTGACCAACCTGGAGCCGGGAGACGTCCTCTTCATCGACGAGATCCACCGCCTTAACCGCGCCGTGGAGGAGGTCCTGTACCCGGCCATGGAGGATTTCCAGCTTGATATCGTCATCGGCAAGGGGCCGGCAGCCCGTTCCATCCGGCTGGACCTGCCGCCCTTCACCCTGGTGGGAGCCACCACCCGCTCCGGCCTGCTCACCTCGCCGCTGCGCGACCGTTTCGGGGTACAGTGCCGGCTCGATTATTACGACGTGCGGGAGTTGAGGGCCATCATCCTGCGCTCCGCGCGCATACTGGAGGTGGAAATAGACGAGGATGGCGCGCATGAGCTGGCCCGCCGTTCCCGGGGAACCCCCCGCATAGCCAACCGGCTGCTGCGGCGGGTGCGCGATTTCGCCCAGATACGCGCGGAGGGGAGCATAACCCATGAGGTCGGCTGCCGCGCGCTCGCCCTTTTCGAGGTGGACGAGATGGGCCTGGACAAGGTGGACAAGCTCATCCTCACCACCATCATAGAGAAGTTCAACGGGGGACCGGTGGGGGTGAACACGCTGGCGGTTTCCATAGGCGAGGAGATCGACACCCTGGAAGAGGTATACGAACCCTACCTCATGCAGATAGGTTTCATGCAGAGGACCCCCCGGGGCAGGGTAGCCACGGAGAACGCTTACCGGCACCTCGGCATGGAGGAACGGCGCGGGAACACGCTTTTCTAGCCCTTTCCCGGGAAGGCCCGCGGCACGGAGGAGAGAAGGGCTCGGGCTGGATATGCACTTGGGAGAACTGCTCGTGGACGGTTGCTGCGGGCCGTGTGCCCTGGCCGCGCACCGCTCGCTTAACCTCGCTGGGCGAGGGGCGCACTACCTTTTTTACAACCCGAACGTGCATCCCTTCCGCGAATACCGGCGGCGGCTGGAGAGTTTCGAGGAGCTCATGGCGTGGATGGGGAGCGAGTTCACCGTCCTGGCTTACGAACCGGAAGAATGGGTGAGGGCGGTGGCTTTTCGGGAGGAAAGCCGCTGCGAGCTGTGCTACCGCCTGCGCCTGCGCCGGGCGGCGGATTTCGCCCTGGAGCGAGGGATGGTAGCTCTCACCACCACCCTTCTGGCCAGCCCCTTCCAGGACCATGACCTGCTGAGGCTGCTCGGGGAGTCGGTGGCGCGCAGCCGGGGGTTGCAGTTCGTGGCCTGGGACGGCCGCGGCATCTACCGTGAGATCCTCGCGGAGGCGAGGGAGCGCGGCATGTACACCCAACCCTATTGCGGCTGCCTCTTCAGCGAGAGGGAGCGCTACGACCGCGCTTACTGGGAGAGGATGCGCGCGGAGGGCTCTCCGCGGGGTGAGGGCCAGACATGAGGCGGGAGAGCGGACGGTAACGCCGCTAAGTTGAAAGGAAGGCGCGGGAGCCGGTAAATGGAAAGGGAACTCTTCGCATACGAACTTCCACCTCGACTTATCGCGCAGCGGCCCCTGGAGAGGAGGGAAGACTCGCGCCTCCTGGTGGTGAACTGCGAGACGGGCGACGTCGAGCACCGCCTTTTCCGGGATCTACCATCGCTGGTGGAGAAAGGGGACTGCATGGTCTTCAATGCCAGCCGGGTGAGAAAGGCGCGCCTACGGGGGATCAGGGAGGGGGGAGGAAAGGTTGAGCTCCTCCTGCTGCAACCCACTGGCGGCGGGTGCTGGCAGGCCCTTTCCCGTCCCGCGAGGCGCCTGCGCGTGGGAGCCTCCCTGAGCTTTGGCGGAGGAGCGTTACGGGGCAGGGTGGTGGAAAAAGGGAAAGGGGGCTTGCTGCGGGTTGCCCTGGAGGCCGCGGACGGGGGCGAGGTGGAGGAGTGGCTCGAGAAGGTGGGGGAGGTCCCGCTGCCGCCTTATATCAAGGCGAGGCTGGAGGACCAGGAGAGATACCAGACGGTGTACGCGCGCAGGCTGGGCTCGGCCGCAGCACCCACCGCGGGGCTGCATTTCAACCGCGGAATTATGGGGGATCTCGCGCAGAAGGGAGTCCGCTTCGCATTCCTCGACCTGCACATCGGGCTGGACACCTTCCAGCCCATCACGGAGGAGGAGGTGGAGCGGCACCGCATGCATACGGAGGAAGTATGCGTGGACGGCGAGTTGTGCTCCCAAGTGGCTGCCGCCCGCGGGGAGGGGCACCGGGTGCTGGCCGTGGGCACCACCGTGGTGCGCGCCCTGGAGAGCGCGGCGCGCGGCGGCGAGCTGCGCCCCTTCAAGGGACACACCGATCTCTACATCTACCCCGGCTACCGCTTCCGAGTGGTGGACCACCTCCTCACCAACTTTCACATGCCGTACTCCAGCCTGCTGGTCATGGTCTGCGCCTTCGCCGGGAGGGAGCTGGTGATGGAGGCTTACCGGCAGGCGGTGGACTCGCAATACCGTTTCTTGAGCTTCGGCGACGCGTGCCTCTTCCGCTACCCGCACGGCTGGCGGCCCCCGCACTGACCCGGTACCGCGGGCGGGCGTATGATTCCCGGGAACGCGGCTCAGCTGAACGGGCATAGCGCGGGCCACACAGAGGGAAACAGGCTCCCGTCGCCACACGGGCGCCGGGAAAGGAGGATCATTGCGTTTCGAGATCCTGCATCGGGACGGTGACACCGGGGCGAGGGCGGGACGCATTCTCACTGCCCACGGGGAGGTGCACACGCCCGCCTTTCTACCCGTGGGCACCAGGGGCACGGTCAAGGCCATGGCCCCCTGGGAAGTCGCCGATATCGGTTACGAGATGGTCCTTGCCAACACCTACCACCTCTTCCTGCGCCCCGGTGTGGAGCTCATCGAGAAGGCGGGCGGCCTGCACGACTTCATGGGCTGGCGGGCACCGGTGCTGACCGACAGCGGCGGCTTCCAGGTGTTCTCCCTCTCGGCCGCCGCGCGCGTGGAGGAAGGAGGAGTGCGTTTTCGCTCCGTGTACGACGGCAGCGAGCACTACCTCACTCCGCAGGCGGTGGTGCGCATCCAGGAAAGCCTCGCATCCGACGTGGCCATGGTGCTGGACCACTGCGCTCCCTACCCTTCCTCGCGTGAGGAGATCAAGAGATCCGTGGACACCACCCTGCGCTGGGCGGAGGCCTCGCTCGCGGCGCACGGGCGCGAGGACCAGGCCCTCTTCGGCATCTTGCAGGGCGGCGCCTACGAGGACCTGCGCAAGGTGAGCGCGGAGCTAACGGCGGCCTTGGATTTCCCGGGGTACGGCATAGGAGGGCTCTCGGTCGGCGAACCGCGGGAGGCCATGCTCCGTTGCCTGGAAATACAGACAGGGATACTTCCCGAGGGCAAACCCCGCCACCTGCTGGGTATCGGGGATCCCGAGGGCATGCTGCGGGCGGTGGCCCTCGGAGTAGACCTCTTTGACTGCGTGCTTCCCACGCGCATGGCGCGCACCGGGGTGGCGCTCACCAGACAGGGAAGGATGAACCTGCGCAATGCGCGCTACCAGGACGACCTGAGGCCGCTCGAGAGCGGTTGCCCCTGCCCCGCCTGCGCGCGCTTCACCCGGGCATATATCCGTCACCTTCACCAGGTGGGCGAGATACTCGCCCACCGCCTTCTCACCTGGCATAACCTCACCTTCGTGTACCGCCTGATGCTCGATTGCAGAGCCGCGATAGAGGCTGGTAGAATGTTGGAGTTAATCCGGGAGTGGAAAGGCTGGGACGAGCGAAACCCCGGAGAATAATGGTCGAAGATCGTATGGTAATTATTGGGAAGGATGGTTGAGATGAACCTGCATGCGGCGTCCGTACCCCTGGTGGCGGCGGCGAGCGACAGTTACATGTCCATCATACTCATAGTGGGCCTCATCGTCATCTTCTACTTCATGCTCATACGTCCGCAGCAGAAACGCATGCGCCAGCAGATGGAGCTCATGAGCAACCTGCGGGCTGGAGACGACGTGATGACTTCCTCCGGGATTTACGGCACCATAAGCGAGGTGGAGGAGGACACCGTCCTCATGGAGGTGGCGGAGGACGTGGAGATACGCGTAGCCAAGAGCGCCATCGCCAAGGTCTTCACCGTCAGGGAGGAGCCGGAGGAGGAAGGACCGGGCGAAGAGGAGAGCGAAGGGGAGGAGAGTACGCCGGAAGGCCCCCCAGAGGAAGCCGAATGAGCTTCTCCGCGCGTGAAGGCCTTATCCAGGCCACAGGCAGTCCATGATGCTCGCATCGCCTTGCCCGTGATGGATGACATGTCGGCGTAAAGGGCCGCGGTCCCGCGAGGGCCGCGGATACCTCCATCTCCGAGGAACCCACGGGGACGATAAGGGACGGAGGCGGAAGGAAGTGCGTGCTTTGGGAGGTGGAATGTGAAAAAGGGCAGGTCCCTGGGCATGCTGGCCGTGGTGGCGGTGATCCTCGTCGCCATGTACGTGCCCATACTGGTCGGGGGATATTCGCCCCGCCTGGGGCTGGACCTGCAGGGGGGGATAAGCGTGACCCTGCAGGCGCTTCCGGAAGAGGGGGCGGGGGACATGGCCGCCAAGATGGAGAAGGCGGCCGAAATAGTCCGCCGCAGGGTCAATGCCCTGGGCCTCACCGAGCCCGTGGTGGCGGCGCAAGGCAACAACCGCGTGCTGGTGCAGATCCCGGGCGAGCAGGACCCGGAACGGGTACTCAAGATCATCGGCAGCACGGCTCAACTGCAGTTCCGCGAGGTGCTGGAACTCATTTCCCCGGACAGCGAGAACTACGAGCAGACCCAGGTGACCTCCATCAACCCCGATGACCTCGAGGCCTACCAGGCATTGAAGGACCAGGAGATAGTGCTGGAAAAGGAGGTGGAGGGAGAGGTCTACAAGGTGAGGCTGGGGCCGACGCGCCTCACCGGGGATATCATCAAGAATGCCGAGGCGGCGGTGGATACCAGCGAGAAGGGCGGCTTCAAGATCACCTTCGAGCTCACCGACGAGGCCACCCCGCAGTTCGCCGCCCTCACCAGGGAACTTCTCAACAAGCAGCTGGCCATAGTCCTCGACTACCGTATCGAGTCCTTCCCCACGGTGCAGTCGGAGATAACGGAGGGCACGGGGGAGATCACTGGCAGTTTTTCACGCGAGGAGGCACGTGACCTGGCCCTGGTGCTGAAGATGGGCGCCCTGCCAGTGGAGTTCGAGCCCGATCCCCTGGTGGAGAACATCAGCGCTACCCTGGGGAGGGATTCCCTGCGGCAGGGGCTGGTCGCCGGCCTGGTGGGATTGATCCTGGTGGCCCTCTTCATGCTGGCCGTGTACAGGATGCTGGGGATTGTCACCTGCTTCTCCCTGGGGGTTTTCGGGCTGCTCATGTTCGGGATCGTGGTGCTCCTTGGCCGCTTCGTCAACTGGTCGCTGACCCTGGCGGGCATCGCCGGCATCGTGGTCTCGGTGGGTATCTCCGCCGATTCCAGCGTGGTCTTCTTCGAGCGGCTCAAGGAGGAGGTGCGGGAGGGCAAGGCGGTGCGCTCGTCCGTGGAGCGCTCCTACAGGTCTGCCTTCCGCACCATCATCGCCGCCGACGCGGCCACCTTCATCACCGCCTTCATCCTGTGGATCCTGGCCATGGGCGCGGTGAAGGGCTTCGCCTTCACCCTGGGCATCGCCACCATCCTCGACGTCTTCATCTCCTATTTCTTCACCCGCAACGCGGTGTCCCTCCTCTCCCGCCTCGAGGTCTACAACCGCCCGCGCATGGTGGGCGTGGGGCGGGAGGCCGCGGGGGGTGAGGCCTGATGTACGTAAGGGGCCGGGAACTGAAGTACAGCCTGGTGGGAGGGCGGCCTTTCGCCCCGCCCAACCTCTACTGGTTCGCATTTTCCGCTGCACTCATCGCGGTGTCGGTAGTGGTGCTGTCGGTCATGGGCCTCGACCTGGGGATCGAGTTCCGGGGCGGGTACCTGGTCAAGATGAACCTGGAGCGCCCCGCTGACGTGGGCGAGGTCCGGTCCATGCTGGGCGATTACGCGGAACAGGGCCTGGACAAGACCATAGTGCAGGTATCCGGCGACGGCTTGACCCTCACCCTGCGCATGCCCTACATCGAGGATGCGCAGTCGCGGAAGGAAACCATAGAGGCAGTCGAAAAGCGCCTGGGGGAGGCATACGGAATCGCCGAGGTGCTGCAGGAGGAGCAGGTGGGCTCCGAGTGGGGGCGAGAGGTGAGCGGCAAGGCCCTCATAGCCCTGGGCGTCTTCCTAGTGGTGATCCTCGTCTACATCACCCTGCGCCTGGAGTTCAAGATGGCGGTGACGGCCATCGCCGCCCTCATCCACGACACCGTGATAACGGTGGGCATCTACGCCTTGACGCGCAGGCAGGTGACGCCGGTCACGGTGATCGCCTTCCTCACCATACTGGGGTACTCTCTCTACGACACCATCGTGGTCTTTGACCGCGTGGAGGAGAACACCAACCTCATGGCACGCACCGGGAGGGTGTCCTTCTCGGGAATCGTGAACGAGAGCGTCAACCAGACCCTGATGCGATCCATCGGGACCACCCTGACCACGCTTCTTCCCATCGTGACCATCCTTGCCTTCGGGGGTGAGACCCTGAAGGACTTCGCTTTCGCCCTCTTCCTGGGGGTGCTCCTGGGCGGGTATTCCTCCATCTTCGTCGCTTCCCCGCTGCTGGCCATGTGGAAGGAGAGGGAGCCGCGCTACGCGGCGGTGCGCGCGAGGGCGGACACCAGGGGCGCCCGCGAGGCCATCCTCGTCAGCAAGGCGAGGACTTCCGGGCCGGATACGGCGGCTTTAGAGGGCGCCGGGGAGGCGGCGGAGGAGGCGGGACTGCAGCCGGAGGCCGCGGGCGTCGGGACCGTGGCGGAGGCTGCCCGCAAACCGGCGACCGCCGCACGCAAAGCCCAGGCGGCCAGGAAACCCACCGGGGCTCAGCAGCGCAAGAAGGCCACCACCAAGGGCCCGGGGGGAGGTAAGAAGAAGAAAAAGAAGCGCTGAGCAAACGGCAGTGCCTCGGCTTCCCGGTTTTTACGCGGCGCGAGACGGCAGGGCGCTCCGGCTGGCAAGCGTCCGGAGCGGTCTTTCTCCCGGCTTTCCACGAGAGGCCACCTCCCCGCAGCGGCTTTTCATGCGACGCCAGGTTGTGGCACTATCAGAATAGAGATTTCGGGCGAGGAAAGGGGAGGTAAGCGCCTTGTCGCAGTCCCTGGAATCCCTTCTCCAAAAGGTCAAATCCTACAACGGGAAGGGGGACATCAAGCTTATCCGGGAAGCCTACGAGTTCGCCCGCCAGCATCACGGCGACCAGCTGAGGATGAGCGGAGAGGAATACATACTGCACCCCCTGGGCGTGGCCCACATCCTTGCCGACATGCAGATGGACGAGATCACCCTCGCCGCCGCGCTCCTCCACGACGTGGTAGAGGACACCGACATCACGCTGGACGAGGTGAAGAGGAAATTCGGCCCCGAGGTGGCGGAGATCATCGACGGGGTGACCAAGCTCGACCACCTCTCTTTCCGCAGCCGCGAGGAGGAGAAGGCGGAGAATTTCCGCAAGATGTTCGTGGCCATGGCGCGCGATATAAGGGTGGTGATCATCAAGCTCGCCGACCGGCTGGACAACATGAAGACCATAGGGCACCTCTCGGAGGAGAAGCAGAGGGAGAAGGCGCGGGAGACGCTGGAGATCTACGCGCCCCTCGCGCACCGCCTGGGCATATCCCAGCTCAGGTGGCAGCTGGAAGACCTCGCCTTCGCCACCCTCTATCCCCTGCGTTTCCAGGAGATCGTGCAGATGGTCAACCAGCGGCGGGGCGAACGCGAGGAATACATAAGGAAGGTAGAGAGAGAGCTGCATGCGCTGCTCCGCCAGTCCCACGTCAAGGCGGAGACGAGCGGCCGCGTGAAGCACTACTACAGCATCTACACCAAGATGAAGGAACGCGGCAAGCAATTCGACGAGATTTACGACCTCTTCGCGGTGCGCATCCTGGTGAACACCAAGGAGGAGTGCTATACCGTGATGGGCATCGTGCATTCCCTCTGGCAACCCGTCCCGGGGCGCATCAAGGACTACATCGCCAAGCCGCGCTTCGGCATCTACGAGAGCCTGCACACCACGGTCATAGGTCCCCAGGGAAAGCCGCTGGAGATCCAGATCCGCACCCACGATATGCACCGCACGGCGGAATTCGGCATCGCCGCGCACTGGCGTTACAAGGAGGCGCGTCGCTCCCAGGACCGCATACGGGAGCGGCTGGCGTGGATCAAGCGTATTGTGGAGTGGCAGCAGGACCTCTCGGATGCCCAGGAATTCATGGACACCCTGAGGGTCGACCTTTTCGAGGACGAGGTCTTCGTCTTCACGCCCAAGGGGGACATCGTCGACCTCCCCAAGGGCTCCACGCCCATCGATTTCGCCTACGCCATACACACGGAGGTGGGGCACCGTTGCGTGGGGGCCAAGGTGAACGACAGGCTGGTGCCCCTGGAGTACAACCTGCGCAACGGGGATATCGTGACCATCATCACCTCGCACACCTCTCCCGGGCCCTCCAAGGACTGGATGAACATCGTCAAGACGGCGCGCGCCAAGACCAAAATACGCCAGTATTTCTCGAAGGAGCGACGGCAGGAGGACACCCAGGAGGGCAGGGAGATGCTTCTCAAGGGGATGCGCAAAGCGCGCCTGCCCCTGCAGAAGATCTTGAGCTCGAGCATCCTGGAAGATATTGCCAAGGAAGAATATGGGTTCACCCAGCTGGACGACCTCTACGCGAGCATCGGTGCCGGCAAGACCTCGGCCCGTCAGGTGGTCAACCACCTAATCACGCGGCTGGGTCCTCCCGAGGAGACAGCGGAGCCGCCGGCCCCGAAACGCCGCCGCAAGGCACCCGCCTACACCAAGGGGGTCAGGGTGGAAGGGGTGGAGAACGTCCTGGTGCGCATCGCCCATTGCTGCAATCCCGTACCCTACGACCGCATCACGGGCTTCGTCACCAGGGGTCGCGGGGTATCCGTGCACAGGGAGGATTGCCCCAACGCCCAGCACATGAGGGAACAGGATTACCGCAGCATCGAGGTGAGCTGGGATACCAAGCAGCCGACCAGCTTCCAGGTGGAGATCTGCGTGGAGGCCATGGACCGGCCGCGCCTGCTGCGGGACATCACCACGGTGATGGGCGAGTACCACGTCAACATCCTCTCCGCGACCATGAACATCAACCGGGAGAACGTGGCGGTCAGCCGCTTCGTCTTCGAGCTGGGCAACATCAGCCACCTGGAGGATATCCTGCGCAACATACGCAAGATCGATTCCGTATACAACGCATATCGGGTGGTCCCGGGGAGTTGAGCGAAGCGGCAGGGGCGCTTTCCCGGGACGGCGCAACCGCTCGCGAGGAGGACGGCCGTGAGGGCTTTGCTGCAGAGGGTGAAGAGCTGCGCGGTGCGCGTGGAAGGCAGGGAGGTCTCCCGCATCGGGGCGGGCATGCTGGTGCTCCTGGGCATCTCCGCCCGGGATGACCAAAGGGACGTCCATTACATAGTGAACAAGGCCGTGAACCTGCGCATATTCGACGACCACCTGGGGAAGCTGAACCTGTCGCTGGCGGATACGGGAGGGGAGATCATGGTGGTCTCGCAGTTCACCCTCTACGGGGATGCCAGCAAGGGGAGGCGGCCGAGCTACGTGGCGGCGGCTTCTCCGCAGAGGGCGGAGGAGATCTACCGGGAGACGTGCGAGGCCTTCGCCGCCGCTGGCTTCCCCCCCGCCCGGGGGGTTTTCGGGCAGCACATGGAGGTGGAGCTGGTGAACGACGGCCCGGTGACCATCCTCCTCGAGTCTCCCGCCCACCCCGCATGACCCGCTCGCTGATCGACGCGGCTTGTGGAGAAGGCCGCCTTTTGAGGATATAATGACTGCTGTCCCGTGGAGAGAAGGCTGAGGGATGCCGGAGGTTTCATGTTTCTCGAGGCTTTGACCGTGGGAATGCTCGCCACCAATTGCTATATTCTGGCGCCTGGACGGGGTTCGCCGGCTCTGGTCGTCGATGCGGCGGGGGAGATAAGGAGCATCGTATCCCGCCTGCAACGGGCGGAGCTGGATTGCAAGGGGATCCTCTGCACGCACGGCCACGTCGATCACGTGGCGGGGGCGGGGCCCCTGAGCGAGGCGTTGGACGTACCCGTCTACATACACGAGGCGGATGCGGGAGTGCTGGCCGCTCCCCGCACCAAGCTCATGGGGCTCGCGGGGGGCACGCTTCCCGCGCGCCCCCGCCGGGTGGTCCATGTCAAGGAAGGCGACGAGGTAAGGGCGGGGGAGCTGGCCTTGCGCGTCCTGCATACCCCGGGGCACACCCCGGGAAGCGTGAGCTTTTACACCCCCGGCTATCTTCTCTGCGGGGACCTCATCTTCCAGGGATCCATAGGCAGGACAGACCTGCGGGGCGGCTCCTTGCGGGAGCTCATGCGGTCGGTAAGGGAGAAGGTCTGGGACCTGCCGGATGATACCGTCATCCTGCCGGGACATGGGCCGGAGACCACCCTGCGGGAAGAGAAGGCGCGCAACCCCTTCCTCGTGGGCTTGAGGGGGAGCGCCAGGTGAGCATGGCCGCGATGCGGGATGCCGTCCGCGGGGAGGGCGCAGGCGCTGGTATCCGCGAGGCGCGTATGCGCGTCCCGTGAGAAAGGAAATTTGCGTGGAGGCGAAATCACCTAAGGGGATCGCGGACATCCTGCCGCCGGAAAGCGGGCGCTGGCGGCGGGTGATGGACATGGGGTCCGCCCTTTTCCGCGCCTACGGTTACGAGGAGATCATGCTCCCCGTGTTGGAGCACACCGAGATATTTGCCAGGGGCATCGGCGAGGGAACGGACATCGTGCGCAAGGAGATGTTCACCTTCGAGGACAAGGGCGGCCGCAGCCTGACCTTGCGGCCCGAGGCCACCGCGGGGGTGGCGCGGGCTTTCGTGCAACACCGCCTGGACAAGTCGGGTTTGCCGGTGAAGCTCTATTACCGCGGACCCATGTTCCGTCACGAGCGCCCTCAGGCGGGCCGCTACCGCCAGTTCACCCAGTTGGGAGTGGAGCTCATGGGCTCTTCCCATCCCAGCGCCGACGCCGAGGTCATCCTGCTCTGCCGTGAATTCTTCTCGCTCCTCGGCATCGAGAGCGTGCTGGTGGTCAACAGCGTGGGCGACCGCGCGTGCAGGCCCGCCTACGTGGATGCCCTGCGGGCCTACCTGCGGGGAAGGGAGGGCGAGTTGTGCGCCGACTGCCGCAGGCGCATGGAGGAGAACCCCTTGCGGCTGCTGGATTGCAAGGAGAAGACGTGTGGCGGCGTCATGCGCGGGGCGCCGGACCTGGGAGAGTTCATATGTACGGCTTGCCGGGAGCACTTCCGGCGCGTGGAGGAGCTGCTGCGGGTGGCGGAAGTGGAGTTTCGCGTCGACAGCAGGCTGGTGAGGGGCCTTGATTATTACACGCGCACGGTGTTCGAGTTCCAGGACCCCGCGCTGGGGGCGCAGAACTCCCTGGCGGCCGGGGGGAGGTACGACTACCTGGTGGAGGAGATGGGGGGCGAGCCCACGCCTGCGGTGGGATTCTCCATAGGCCTCGATCGCGTGATGAACGCGGAGCCCCGGCTCGCGGGCGAGGGAGAGGAGGGCGTTTACGTGGTGGCCATAGGCGAGGAGGCGAGGCGCAAGGCCTTTGTCGTCGCCTGGAGGATAAGGGGCATGGGGATCCGTGCCGACCTCGACCACATGGAGCGCAGCCCGAAGGCCCAGATGCGGGAGGCCGACAGGGGCGGGTTCCGCTATTGCCTGATCATGGGAGGGGAGGAGCTGGAGGGAGGCTATCTCACCCTGCGCGACATGAAGGAGGGCACCCAGGAGAGGGTGGAAGAAGATGCTGTATGGGAGACGCTGCGGGGGCGCATGGCGTGTTGAGCGCGGGGGGTAGTGCTTCGAGGATGCGCTTACCATGGAGGAGCTGAAAGGCGTGCCGGTCGAGGAGTGGGAGAAGCGGACTCGCTACTGCGGGGACCTGCGGTCCGCGGACGTGGGAGACGAGGTGGTCCTCAACGGCTGGGTACAGACCCGGCGCGACCACGGCGGGGTTATCTTCATCGACCTGCGGGACATCTCCGGCCTGGTGCAGGTGGTCTTCAACCCGGAGGTGAGCCCTGAAGCGCATGCCGTTGCCCGTTCTTTGCGCAGCGAATACGTCGTATCCTGCCGGGGGATGGTAAGGGCGAGGCCGCCCGAGGCGGTGAACCCCCGGCTTCCCACCGGGGAAGTGGAGATCATGGCGGAGAGGGTCGCGGTGGTGAGCGCCTCCCAGACCCCCCCTTTCGAGATAGAGGGCGGCGGGGAGGCAGACGAGACGCTGCGCCTCCGTTACCGCTACCTCGACCTGCGGCGCTGCGAGCAGCGCGACGCCCTTATCCTGCGCAGCCGGGTTACCAAGGAGGTGCGCGACTTCCTCGCCGCCCGCGGGTTCCTGGAGATAGAGACCCCCATGCTCACCAAGAGCACCCCCGAGGGGGCACGGGATTTCGTGGTCCCCTCTCGCCTGCAGCCCGGAAAGTTCTACGCGCTCCCGCAGTCGCCGCAGCTTTTCAAGCAACTGCTGATGGTGGCCGGCATGGAGAGGTACTACCAGATTGCGCGCTGTTTCCGCGACGAGGACCTGCGCGCAGACCGCCAGCCGGAGTTCACCCAGATCGACCTGGAGATGTCCTTCGTGGAGCCGGAGGACGTCATGGGCCTCATGGACGAGATGTTCGCCCACCTCTTCCGAGAGCTTCTCGGGGTGGAACTGAACCCGCCGTTTCCCCGCCTGGAATGGCGGGAGGCCATGGACAGGTACGGGACGGACCGGCCGGATACCCGTTGGGGCATGGAGATAGAGGACTTTTCCGGCCTCTACGCCGCTACCGCCTGCAAGGTGTTCCGCTCCGCCCTGGAGGGAGGGGGGCGGATCAGGGGTTTCAAGGTGGCGGGGATGAGGGATCCCGCGCGCCGCGAGCTGGACGACCTGGTCGCGGAGGCGCAGCGGTTGGGGGGCGGCGGGCTGGTGTGGATGGTGCGCGAGGGGGACGAGATAAGGTCGCCGGTGGCCAAATTCCTCGAGCCGCGGGAGGTGGAGGGGACCTTGCGCGCCGCGGAGCTGCAGGAGGGAGAGGTGCTGGTGGTGGCGGCGGGAGGCGACGAGGTGAACCCCGTCCTGTCCGGGATGCGGAGCTATTGCGCGCGCCTCCACCCCGTGGAGGCGGAGAGGTTCTCCTTCGTCTGGGTGACCCGTTTCCCCCTCTTCGAATGGGACGATGAGGAGAAGAGGTACAAGAGCAACCACCATCCCTTCACCGCGCCCTCGCGGGAATGCCTCGAATTTCTGGAAGAGCGCCCGCTGGAGGCGACCTCGGACTCCTACGACCTGGTACTGAACGGGGTGGAACTGGGAGGCGGCAGCGTGCGCATCCACCGGCCCGAGTTGCAGGAGCGCGTATTCCGCATCCTGGGGCTGCGGGAGGAGGAGGTGGAGGAGAAGTTCGGCTTCCTCCTCGAGGCGTTCCGCTACGGCCCCCCGCCGCACGGTGGGATCGCTTTCGGCCTGGACCGCCTGGTCATGATCATGGCGGGCCGGGAATCCATTCGAGAGGTGATCGCCTTTCCCAAGACGCAGTCGGGCGCGGATCCGCTGACCGGCGCCCCGGACCTCGTCTATCAGGAACAGCTCAAGGAACTGCGCCTGCGCCCGCTGTGATCTCCGGTGGCGGGAAAGAGCATGGGCGTGGGCGGTGCGGCGTCACGGCCGGCGGCGGTGACCTGCAAACCCACCCGGCCAGCTGCCGATGACCTGTGATGCGGGCCAGGGAGGCATGGGTTCCGTTGGAGGAGCGGGCGAGAGGAACCATGGAGATCAAGATAGCGCGCTACGTGGGTTTCTGCCCCGGGGTCAGGCGTGCCCTGCGCCTGGCGGATGAGGCCCTCGCAAGCGCGGAGGGAAAGGTGTTCTCGCTGGGGCCCATCATACACAACCCGCGGGTGGTGGAGGAGTTGCGGGGGAAGGGCCTGGAGATACTGCCCGAGGAAGAACACGCGCTGCGGGAGATCCCACTGAAAGGGGCGCTGGTGATAGTGAGGTCGCACGGCATCCCCCCGAGCACCGCGCGGCTCCTGCAGGAGCGCGGGGCGCTGCTCGTGGACGCCACCTGCCCCACGGTGAAAAAGGCGCAGAGGGCAGCCATGCGCCTCGTGGGAGAGGGGTACCGCCTCTTCGTCATCGGCGATGCGAAGCACCCGGAAGTGGTGGCCATACTCGGCCACGTGGGAGGAAACGCCGAGGTGATCAAGGACACGCAGGAACTCAAGGAATGGTGGCGCGTTCGGGCGGAGAAGGTGAGGAAAGTGGGCCTTATCGCCCAGACCACCGTGGACCTGCTCATGTTCCGCAGCCTCCTTGACGGCCTGATCAACGATGTCCCGGAGTTGATGCGGGAGTTGGGGGAGATGAAGCTCATCAACACCCTGTGCCGCAACACCCTGGCCCGCCAGACGGAGGCCCTCAAGGCGGCGTTCGAGTCGGACCTCGTGGTGGTGGTGGGGGGGAGGAACAGCTCCAACACCGAGTTCCTGCGCAAGATCTGCGCGACCACGGGCACCAGGACCCTGAAGGTGGAATGCGCCGAGGAGCTGACGGCGGATTCCATCGGGGAAGCCAGCAGGATTGCGGTTCTGGGAGGGGCATCGACCCCCGCGTCGAGCATCGACGAAGTGTATCGCAAGCTGGCGGAGCTGAGCACGGGCGGGAGCGCGCCCGCTGATGCGTGACCCGTCCGGCCAGGAAGAGCCCGCGGAAAAGACGCGCTTCGTTCAGCGGCCGTTTGGAGGGGTGATTGCGCTCGGCGTGCGGTGGCATATAAGATTAATATGACGCGGTTTACGGGCTCGACCTTGTGCGTTATGCGCCGCGAGTTATCGTTGAGCCAACACTTCGAGAAAGGGAACCGCTTTCCGCGGGCGGACGCCATGCCCCCAACCCGGGTGGGGGACCGCGGAGGCCCGCGGTAGGTGCCCACCTGCATGGGTGCAGGTTCAAGATGGCGGCGTGGACGGCAAGGTGGGGCCCGTTCCTATGCGGGGAAGCGCCCATGGGGGATCCGCCCGCTTTTCCGCCTGCAACGCGTGCCCGCCCGCATGTCCGGGGTGCGAAATATAATGGAAGAGGGGACGTGGAGGAAGAGACCCGCGGGAGAGGGGGAATAGAGCTTGGACCTCTTCGAGTCGGCTCGCGAGGAGCTGCTCAGGACCGAGGCGCCGCTGGCCCTGCGCATGAGACCGCGTTCGCTGGAGGAATTCGTGGGCCAGGAAGAATTGGTGGGCGAAGGCACCTACCTGCGGCGGGCCATAGAGGAGGACCAGCTCGGCGCGGCCATCTTCTGGGGTCCTCCGGGTTCGGGCAAGACCACGCTGGCGGCGATCATCGCCGGCATGACGCAGGCACATTTTCAGCAGATATCCGCGGTGGCGAGCGGCGTCGCCGAAGTGCGAAGCTTGATCCGGGAAGCCAGGGATCGCCGGGCCATGCACGGGCAGCGGACCATCATCTTCATAGACGAGATACACAGGTTCAACAAGGCCCAGCAGGACGCGCTGCTCCCCGCGGTTGAGGACGGGACCATCACCCTCATCGGGGCCACCACTGAAAACCCTTATTTCGAGGTCAATTCGGCCCTGGTGTCGCGCTGCAAGATATTCCGCCTCAGGGCCCTGAACGAGGAGGAGGTCAGGGCCATCGTGGAGAGGGCCCTCGCGGACGGGGAGAGGGGCCTGGCACGGCTCGGCCTGGAGGTGGAGGAGAAGGCCCTGGAGCACATCGTGCACCTCTCGGGAGGCGACGCGCGCGTGGCCTTGAACACGCTGGAGGCGGCCTCCCTGCTTGCCGAGGAGGTCGCGGGGGCGAAACGCATCGACCTGCGCGCGGCGGAGGAGGCGGCGCAGCGCAAGGCGCTTCTCTACGACAAGTGGGGGGACGCCCATTACGACACCATCTCGGCTTTCATCAAGTCCCTGCGTGGCTCCGATCCCCATGCAGCCATCTATTGGCTGGCGCGCATGCTCAACGCGGGCGAGGATGCGAGGTTCATCGCCCGGCGCATGGTGATCTTCGCTTCCGAGGACGTGGGACTGGCCGACAGCGGCGCCTTGCAGGTGGCGGTGGCGGCGGCACAGGCGGTGGAGTTCGTGGGGCTTCCGGAGTGCAGGTTAAACCTCGCACACGCGGCGCTTTACCTTTCCCTGGCCCCGAAGAGCAACTCCGCCACCCGCGCTATCGGGGAGGCGGACAGGGAGGTGGAGGCGGGCCTGACCCCGCCGGTGCCGGCACACCTGAGGGACGCTCACTACCCCGCCGCCGCCTCGCTGGGCCACGGCGAGGGGTACCTCTACCCCCACAACTTCCCGGGCTCATACGTGGAGCAGCGCTACCTCCCTCCCGAGCTGGAGGGCCGGGAGTATTACCGGCCGGGAAGAGGAGGGCGGGAGGCCGCCCTGGTGGAGGAGTGGAAGCGCAGGACAGGGAAGGAGACGGGGAAAGGGCCGAGGGAGGGGTCCGGGGAAGAGGGATGAGGCGCAGCTCCGCCTCCACATGCTCTTTCCGGGCGGGGAGAGGAGAGGTTGAGGGTACGCCCGCCGTCCGGGCAGGGCAGGAGGATTAGGCGGGCAGAAAAGGATGGTTCACCGGGCGCGCCACACAGGCCACGGTGCTGCGAGCGGGCAAGGGGCGCAAGGGGAGCAGTTTGTGTCTAGGTTCAGAAACATGGTGGACACCCCCTATACTTGCTTTGTAGTAAAAGAAGCAGAGCAAGGAGGTGTCCA
>CAKZMC010000051.1 GCA_937128055.1 uncultured Actinomycetes bacterium
CTTGAATTGCCTCCTCCATGGTCATACTCTTTTTCTTGGCCATCGCTTTCTCCTTTCAGATAAAGGTCTTTGGAAAATTACCCTTATCTTGGAGAGCGATGGCTTTTGTTGTCAAAGAACAAATGCCGTATCCTATTTACAGAAGTTTATGGGCTCAGCCGAAAGAGCTAGGAGTTGACGTAATGGAGTATGCAGAATATGAGGCAAGAAGGAAGAGAGCGTTGCTTAACTCCAAATTGCAGGGTCTTGACGGCTTGTTGATATCTTACATGGCGGACGTGCGTTACCTGTGCGGTTTCAGCGGGTCGAGCGGCATGGTCCTCCTCGTGCCCCGCGCGGGTTACTTCCTGACAGACTTCCGCTACCGGGAACAGGCGGCCCTGGAGGTGGCTGGACTGCGCACCGTGATCTGCGATAACGGTTTCGGCGAGGCCCTGCGGGAGATACTGGAACGCCGCGGGCGGGGAGGATCCGTTAACGCGAAGAGGATAGGTTTCGACCCAAAGACGATGACCTGCGCGGAGCTGTCCGAGCTGCGGCGGCGGCTGCGGGGGGCAGCGGTTCTGAAGCCCCTGAAAACGGAATTACAGGAGCTCAGGGCGCGCAAGAGCCGCGGCGAGGTCGCGTTGATAAGGAAAGCCCTGAAGGTGGCGGAGGCGTCCTTCCAAGAGGCCCTGAGGCATATCGGAAGGGAAACCAGCGAGCGGGAGCTGGCCCTGCAGGTGGATTTCGCCGCCCGCAGGCGGGGGGCGGAGGGGGCTTCCTTCGAGACCATCGTGGCGTCGGGGAGAAGGGGTGCCCTGGTGCACGCCAGGCCGTCCGGGAAAAGGCTGGCCGGTGCGGTGGTCATCGACTGGGGCGTGGTGTACGGGGGATATAACACGGACTGCACGCGCACCCTGGGCTTCGGGAGGGTGCCGGCGGGGCTCGCGAGGGCGCACCGGCTGGTCCTGGAGGCCCGGGAGAAGGCCCTGGCGGCCACGAGGGCCGGGGTGAAGGCCTGCGAGGTGGATCGCGCCGCACGGGAGGTGGTAGAGAAAGCGGGCTACGGGAGCGCTTTCGGGCACGGCTTGGGCCACGGGGTGGGGCTGGAGGTGCACGAGAGGCCGCACCTGGGGCCGAGGAGCCGGGACGTGCTGGAGGAGGGCATGGTCTTCACCATCGAGCCCGGCATCTACCTTCCTGGGGTGGGGGGGGTGAGGGTGGAGGACATGGTACTGGTCACCGCCCACGGGGCGGAGGTTCTCGCCACGCTCCCCCACTCCCTCGACCCCTCGCATTACTGACCAGGAAGACATATGCGAGGGGTCAACACACGGGGCCAGGCCGCATTCGTTGCCTTTTCCTCCCTTTTTCGGCCCGGAGCCTTGGGGTAGGGGTCGAGTGGCCGGGCCGGTGGGATGGGAATCCGTCCTTTTCGGCTGTGTTAAAATGGGACGCGTAGGCCGGTAAATGATGGAGGAAAGGCGAGGATGATCACCACGGCGGATTTCAGAAACGGCATCACCATCGACTTGGACGGCGCTCTCTACAACCTGGTCTATTTTCAACACGTGAAGCCGGGCAAGGGAGGCGCCTTCGTGCGCACGCGCCTGAAGAACCTGAAGACGGGGGCGGTGATCGAGAAGACCTTCCGTGCCGGGGAAAGGGTGGAGCTGGCCATCCTGGACAAGCGGCGCATGCAGTACCTCTACCGGGATGGAGACAGCCACCTCTTCATGGACCTTGAAACCTACGAGCAGCTGTCCATCCCCGGGGATGAGGTGGGAGAGACCGCGAGGTACCTGGTGGAGGGGATCACGGTGGAGGTGCCCCTCTACGAGGGCAAGCCGGTGGGGGTGGAGCCGCCCGTCTTCGTGGACATGGAGGTCGTGGAAACCGCCCCCGGGGTGAAGGGGGACACGGCAAGCGGGGGGAGCAAGCCGGCCACCCTGGAGACGGGCTTGGTGGTCAACGTCCCCTTCTTCATCGAGGCGGGAAACCGGGTGAAGATAGATACCCGCAGCGGCGAGTACGTGGAGCGCGTGGAGTAGAGGGGGCGCGGACATGCTGGACTTGGGGGATTACAAGCTGCGGCCGGGAATGATCGAGCTGATGGCCGGGATAGCCCTCTCGCGCGTGGAGGGAGTCTCGGGGGTGGCCATGCGGGGCGAGGGCATGGACGAGGGCAAGAGGCGCAAGAACCTGGCCAAGGGCATAAAGGCGGAGGCGGGCGAGGGCGCCTTGACCTTGGAGGTGGAAGTGCACATGGACTACGGCCGGGATTTCCACCAGGTGGGGAGGGAGGTCCAGGGAGCGGTGAAGGAAGCGGTGGAATCCATGACCGGCTGGCGCGTGGAGGCGGTGGACGTCAACGTGACGGGGGTGAACGCCGTTTAGGTGAACGAGTCCCATCCCTTCGGCAGGCGCACGCTGGCCAGGAAGCTGGCCTGCGATATCCTTTACCAGGCGGACCTGACCGGTGAAGACCTCGGGGAAGTGGTGGGGAACTTCCGGCGCATGCTGGAGGAGGGGATCGAGGAGAACCCCACCCCTCCCGACGGCATACCGGACATATCGCTGGAAAGGGTGCACCTTCTGCTCGGCGAGGATGCGCGGATAGAGGAGCTTTCTTCCTTCGGCTCGGAGAGCCTTCTCTACCCCCCGGAGATACCGCGTTTCTCCCTGGACCTGGTGGGCCTTTACCTCGATCACCGCGAGGAGATCGACGGGCTCATAGACTCCTACGCGGACCGCTGGTCGCTGGAGCGCATGCCCATGGTGGACCGCAACCTCCTGCGCCTGGGTTTCGCGGAGCTCCTCTACCGGGAGGACATCCCCACCAACGTGACCATCAACGAGTACGTGGAGTTGGCCAAGGCCTTCTCCACCGAGGAGTCCGGGAAATTCATAAACGGGGTGCTGGGCAGGCTTTACCGCGACAGCCAGATATAAGAGGTCAACACATGGGGTCAGGCCCATTCGCCGCCTTTTGGCGGACGGGGGCAGCACTTGGGGTCAGGCGCCATGCGTGCCTGGGACGCGGGGCGGCCGTCAGATCAGGGGAAACCGGGTTTTTACCCGAAATAATGCTCATATCGGAAGGATAATGGGAGGGGGTGAGAGAAGCTTCTCTGCGAAAAAGCGTTGCCCGGCGAAAAAGGCGATGCTATGATGTAGTTGACCTTTAAACCAGTCCGGTGAGGCTGGCAAGGGAAAAATGAGAATACGACCTATCGGGAGACCTTCCTGCGCCGGCCGCAGGAAGGTTTTTTGCGCCCGGGGTGAGCGATGAGCTTCGTTGAGAAGGCCAAGGTGATGGAGGAGGATGACGTGCAACGTGCGGTGCGCCGCATAGCGCACGAGATCGTGGAGCGCAACAAGGGCGCTGCCGAGCTGGTGCTGGTGGGCATACGCACGCGCGGGGTGCCCCTTTCCAACCGCATCGCGACCGCCATACGCGAGATCGAGGGGGTGGAGGTGCCGGTGGGGAGGCTGGACATCACGCTCTACCGCGATGACCTCCACACCCTCGAGCAGCCCGTGGTCAGGGAGACTTACCTGCCTCCGGACATCGACGGCAGGCAGGTGGTCATCGTGGACGACGTCCTCTTCACGGGGCGCAGCGTGAGGGCGGCCATGGACGCCATCATCGACTTCGGGCGCCCGGCCTCCATACAGCTGGCCGTGCTGGTGGACAGGGGCCACCGCGAGCTCCCCATACGCGCGGACTACGTGGGCAAGAACGTCCCCACCTCGCGGGAGGAGGAAGTCAAGGTGGCGCTGCGGGAGGTAGACGGCGAGGATGGGGTCTTCATCGGTTATCAGGGGTGAGCTTGCCGTCCACGGACGGGATCTTCCGTGTCCGCCACGGTTCGTGGCGCACGCGGTTCGCGGGGCGGGAAAGGGCGAAGGTGGCTCCGCGGCGGTGGCGTTGCGGGAGGCAAGGCGGCACGGGTCGTGCGGGTACGGCAGGTGCGCGGGAGGAAGGGCACGGTCTCCGCAAGTCCGGGGGGAGATGTGAGAAGACACCGTTTGCGTCCTGAAGGGGACCTCAACGGGGAGGACTGCCTTGGCGGTTAAGGGGCATCTACTGGACGTGGACGATCTCCGGAGGGAGGACCTGGAGCGCATATTGGAGACGGCACGCTCGTTTTCCGAGGTGCTGCGCAGGCCCATCAAGAAGGTCCCCTCCCTGCGGGGAAAGACGGTGGTCAACCTGTTCTACGAGCCTTCCACCCGCACCCGGCTCTCCTTCGAGGTGGCGGCAAAACGGCTGAGCGCCGACGTGCTGAACTTCACCGCCTCCGCCTCCAGCGTGGAGAAGGGGGAGAGCCTCAAGGACACCGCTCTCACCCTGCGCGCTATGGGAGTGGATGCGGTGATCATCCGCCATCCCGTGGCCGGCGCACCCTGTCTGCTGAGGAGATGGCTGGACGTGACGGTGATCAACGCCGGTGACGGCATGCACGCCCATCCCACCCAGGCCCTCCTGGACCTCTTCACCATGCGGGAGAGGCTCGGCGACATGGAGGGAGCGACCATCGCCTACGTGGGGGACATCCTGCATTCCCGCGTGGCCCGCTCGGGCATGAAAGCCTGCAGGGCTGCGGGTATGCGGGTGGTGGCGGTGGCGCCGCCCACCCTTATGCCTCCTGCGGTGCCGGATTACGTGGAGGTGTCCCATTCCTTCGACGCGGTGATACCGCGCTGCGACGTGATCTACATGCTGCGTATCCAGAAGGAGAGGCAGCAGGAAGCGAGGTTCCCCAGCCTGGAAGAATATGCCAGGCTATACCAGTTGGACAAAGAGCGCCTGCGAAAGGCGAAGCCCGGGGTGGTGGTGATGCACCCCGGCCCCATGAACCGGGGGGTGGAGATCTCCTCCGAGGTGGCGGACGCGCCGCACGCGGCCATAACCGCCCAGGTATCCGCGGGAGTGGCGGTGCGCATGGCCGTGCTCTTCCTTCTCCTGGGAGGAGGGGAGGGGGGTGGCGTCCTTGCCTGATCTCCTCATCAGGGGCGCGCGAGTCGTGGATCCCTTCCGGGGGACGGATGAAGGCATGGACCTCCTGGTTTCCAGGGGTCGCGTGGCCGAGCTGGGCAAGGGGATCCCCGCGGAGGGTCGCGAGGTGATCGACGCTGAGGGGATGATCGTCGCGCCGGGCTTCCTGGACATCCACGTGCACCTGCGGGAGCCCGGGAGGGAGGACGAGGAGACGCTGGAGAGCGGGCTTGCCGCGGCGCTGAGGGGGGGCTTCACCGCGGTGTGCTGCATGCCCAACACAGATCCGCCCCTGGACAACGCCGCGCTGGTGGAGGAGATGGCGCTCAAAGCGGCCAAGCTGGGCCTGGCGGACCTCTTTATCGTGGGGTGCGTTACGCGGGGAAGGCAGGGGCGCGAGCTGGCGGAGATGGGGCTGATGCACCTGAGCCGGGCGCGGGTAAGGGCTTTCTCCGATGACGGTGACGGCATAGAGGACGCCGGGCTTATGAGGCGCGCGCTGGAATACGTCAGCGGCTTCGGCGGCGTGATCGTCTCCCACCCCGAGGACCGCGGCCTCTCGCGGGGAGGCCAGGTGAACGAGGGAGAGGTCTCCTTCGCCCTGGGCTTGCGCGGCATTCCCGCCCTCGCGGAGGAGGTCATGGTGGCCCGCGACCTGCTGCTGGCCGGGGAGACGGGTGCCCGCCTCCACTTGGCCCATCTGAGCACCGCGCGTTCCCTGCACATGGTAAGGGAGGCCAAGTCACGGGGGCTCAGGGTGACCGCGGAAGCTACCCCGCATCACCTGGTGCTCAGCGAGAGGGACATAAGGGATTACGATACCGTGTACAAGGTGAACCCTCCCCTGCGCACGCCCGAGGACGTGAGGGAGCTACGCCAGGCACTGACGGACGGCACCGTGGACGCAATTGCCACCGATCACGCCCCCCATGCGCCCGAGGAAAAGGAGCGCGAATTCGAGTATGCCCCCTTCGGGGTGGTGGGGATGGAGAGCGCCTTCCCGGTCCTCTATACGGAGCTGGTGGAGAGGGGAGAACTGCCGCTGATGAGGTTGCTGGACCTTCTCACCAGGGGACCTGCGGAGGTCATGGGCCTGCAGGCGCCGGAGTACGGGGGAGGCATCGAGGTGGGCTGCCGCGCCGACCTGGTGCTTCTCGAGACGGGGAGGGAATGGGTCATGGACGCGGGAGCTTTCGCATCGAAAGGGAGGAACTGTCCCTTCCACGGACGCAAGGTGAAGGGCAGGGTGGCGTTCACCTTGAAAAACGGCAGGGTGGCGTTCGCGGCGGCCGGCCGGGGAGGAGAGGGCGTTGGATAGGGAGCGCGTCGCCCTGGTGGTAGGCCCCGGGCCGGTCACCCTGCAGGAGGGTACGGCCATACAGTATTTGGCGGCCAGGGGATGCCGCTATCTCCGCGAGAGGGGCTTCCGCGTCGTCGTGCTGGAGGACAATCCCGCCACCCTCATGGACGCCGCAGAGGAGGATGAAGCCCTCTTCATGGAGCCCCCCATCCCCGAGGTGGTGGCAAGGGTGGTGGAGATGACGAGTGCGGAGACCGTCTGGCTGGGCATGGCCGGGAGACGGGGGTGGGAGATCTTCATGACCATGGCCGCGGAAGGCGGCTTCGAGAGGCTGGGGGCCCGCGTGCCCGACCTGGATGACCGCATCCTGTGGCTCTGCGGCGACCGTGGAATGTTGCGGGAAGCGCTGGAAAACAGGGGCCTGACGAACCCCGCTTTCCGCGCCGTTGGCAGCATGCACGAGGGGCAGAAGGCGGCGGGCGAGATGTCCTTCCCCCTGGTGGTGAGGCCACATTTCTCGTGCGGGGGTTGGGGGGCCGGGATCGCGTACAACGGCGAGGAATTTCCAACGCTCCTGGATGAGGCCCTGCGGGAGAGCCCCACCGGGGAGGCGCTGCTGGAGGAGTCCCTGGCCGGTTATCGCAAATTCGTGGTGGCGGTGCTGCGGGATGCCGGAGGCGATTGCGAGGTGGCGGGGATATGCGAGCAGTTGCAGCCCCTTCCCCTTCATGAAGAGGACGCGGTGCTCCTGGTGCCTCCCCGTGCGGGCGCCGAGGAGATGTACGCCCTGTGGGAAGAGGCGCGCGAGGTGGCGGAGGCCCTCGGGCTGGTGGGCCTGGCGGAGATCAAGATGGCGGCTTCCACGGGGTGGGAGGACCTGTACGTCCTCGACGTCAACCCGCGTCCCTGGCGTATTACGCCCCTCCTTGAGGTGGCCGGTGGGGTGGACCTGCTGCGGGCGCACCTCGACATGCTGTGCGGTGGGGGACTGGCGGCGTGCAGGCGTGGGTTTCCGGAGAGGCCGCGCGAGACGATCCTCTCCCTGCCGCGCTTCTCTTACAGGGAGGAGGCGGAGGGCGAGGGTTGCCACCGCCTGCGCTGCCGGGCGGTGGGGAGGGTCTTGTTGAGGGGGGAGACGGTGGGGGATGCGGCGGCGTCCGCCCTCGCTTTCCTGTCGGAGAGCGTGCCCGCCCGCCTGAGAGAAGAGGAAGCGGCTCGCAGTACGAGGGAGGTCTTGGCGGGGCTGCGGGGGGGGGCGAGGGCGCCAGGGGCGCGAACGCAGGGCGGGGAAGGGGGACTCGCGGACGTTCAACTCCCGGGCGGCGCCACGGGACACCAGGGGGCAAAGGGACGGGAGGCCGCGGGGTATGGCGTCCCTCCTCCCGGAGGATATCCCCTCTGCCTGGCCGGTTGGCCGGGAGAGGACCCTGCGGGCGGAGCCGTGAAGCTCATGATACTGGCGGGCGACGACGGACTCCCAGGGGGAGGGCACGAGCGCAACTTCGCCGCGTACAGGGCGGTGCTGGCCGCGAAAGAGAGGGGGATGGGTGCGGCGCTTTACGCAACCGACGCCGCATTTGCCCTGCTGGCCGTGGAGGAGGCTGACTCGGTTTACCTGGGTCCCATGCTGCCGCAGGGGGTGGCCCAGGCGATGCGCGAGGCGGGGATCGCCGCGCTATGCTGCCAGTTCGGGGGAGAGGAGGCTATTGCCTGCGGAGAAAACGTATGCCGCCGGCACCCCGGAACCGTCCTCCTGGAAGGGAGGGAAGACGGTGGCGCGTGGTCCGCGGATCTCGCGGAGTGGGCGCAGCACGGCATAGCCACGGTGCCCTTCACGTCGGAGAGGGAGGAAGCGCGCGCTTTCCTGCAAGGGTGCGCGTTCCCGGTGCTCGCGGACGCGGTGTTACCCGGCGGAGGGCAGAGGCGGCGCATCCTCTTCACCCTTGAGGAAGGGGAAGACTTGCTCTCCGCGTGTGAGGGCGCTCCCCTCCTCTTGAGGGAGCTTCGCGAGGAGGCCCAGGAGGTGCTGGTGGAAGCGGTGGCCGCGGGGGGAGAGGCGAGCGCCCTCATTCTCTGGGAAAAGCTGGAAGAGATGGGAACTGCGTCCAGTGAGGGGCTGGCGGTATATCCCCCCATACATCTCACAACGGCCCAGGCGCGTGCGGCGGAGGCGCTGGCCCGCGAGGTCATATCCCGCCTTTCCTGGAGGGGCAACCTTTCGCTGCGCATGCTGATAGATGACGGCCGGGCGTTTCTCTGGGACCTGTGCGTGGGGGCGTCTGACGAGCTCCCCTACCTCTCTCGCGCTTCCGGCCTGCCGCTGGCCGAGATGGGGCTGCAGGCGTTGCTGGGGGAGAAGCCGGGGACCTATCCCGTGCGCGAGGACATAAGTGCATGGAGGTGCCCGGTGGCGCCCCTGGGGATAATCGCCGGGGGCGACGTCCTCCCGGCAGCACGGCGGCGCTCCACGGGTTCCCGGGTGGGCATGGCGGCACACCCGTCGGTGGCCCTGGCCAAGGTGCACAGGGCGCAGGGCTTGCTGCCGCAACCGGGTGGGAGGGCTTTACTGAGCGTGGCCAACCGCGAGAAGAGGCGCGCGGTGCTCCTGGCGCGCGAGCTCGGCGAAGCGGGATACCTCCTTGCGGCGACGCGCGGGACCGCGCAGACCTTGCAGTCGGCGGGGCTGCAGGTGAAGGTGGTGAACAAGCTGCGCGAGGGCAGGCCCAACATCCTGGACCTCATGCGCAACGGCGAGATACAACTGGTGGTTAACATTCCGCGCGGCAGGCAACCAAAGAGCGACGGCTTCTACATACGCGAGGATGCCGCGCGCCGGGGTATACCCTGCCTGACGGACATGGAGGTGGCCCTGACCTTGGTGAGGGGGCTGCGCGTCTCGGAGCCCGCAGCCTGGGAGATCGGCGCTTGCGGGACATGCGGCGAAGGCGCCTGCCGGGCGAAGAGCACGGGAGGAGAGTAGGCTTGCCCGCGCGGTATCTGGTGGCGGTGGTGGGGAGGAGGGATTACGGTTGCGCCAGCGAGCTGGTCTGCGAGGTGCCGGACGATTTCAGGCCTCATCCGGGGCAGTTCGTTCACGTTGCATGCGGCGGCGATGGGCGCATCCTGAGAAGGCCCTTCAGCGTATTCGACAGGGGGGAGGGCACGGCCTCAATCCTGGTCAGGGAAGCGGGGGAGGGTTCGTCCTGGCTGAAAAGGAGGGGGCCGGGAGACCGCTTGGACATTTTGGGGCCCTTGGGCAGGGGGTTCGACCTCTGCGCGGAGGGGGGGAGGCTGCTGGTGGCCGGCGGGGCGGGAATCGCGCCCCTCAGGTTCCTGGCCAAACGCCTCCTGGAGGAGGGAGAAACGTGCCTCGTGGCTTGGGGGATGGGGGAGGCTGCGGAGTACGGGGTACTTCCGGATGTTCTGAAAAAAGAGGCGGACGTTCGCCTGGCCTGCCTGGACGGCTCGGGGGGACACGCGGGTTCGGCCGTGGACCTGGCCATGCAGCTTGACCGCGAGTCGGCGGGGCAGGTATATGCCTGCGGGCCGCGCGAGATGCTCCTGTCGCTGGCAGCGAGGATGGAGGAGGTGGACCGGGAAGGGCTTGCGCGCCTGCAGGTTAGCGTGGAGGAGAGGATGGCCTGCGGGGTGGGTGTTTGCCGCGGCTGCGCCGTGCCCGTGGCGGAGCCGCCGGGCGCCTACAGGGCCGCGTGCAGCGACGGCCCGGTGTTCAGGGGAGATGAACTGGATTGGATGCGCATGGCGGCGTTGACCTGAGAGTGGAGATAAGCGGGATATCCCTGCAGAACCCCGTCCTGGCATGCTCGGGCACCTTCGGAAACGGCAGGGAGATGTCCGCGTGGATGGACATTCGCAGGCTGGGCGGGGTGATGACCAAGGCGGTCACCCTGGATCCCTGCGCCGGCAACCCGCCGCCGCGCGTTTGGGAGACCCCCTCGGGCATGCTCAACGCCATCGGCCTGGAGAACAAGGGGCTGGAGAGATTCCTGGAAGAGGACCTTCCCTGGCTCCATGACATGGGGGTCCCCGTGTGGGTGAACGTGGCCGGGTTCACGGCCGCGGAATACGTGGAGGTGGCACGCGAGGTATCCCGCGCGAAGATCGCCTCCGCCCTGGAGTTGAACATATCCTGCCCCAACGTGAAGAAGGGCGGTCTGCATTTCTCGGCGGACGAGAGCGAGGCGGAACGGCTGGTGAGCGCGGTGAAGGGGGCGGTGGACATCCCGGTTTACGTCAAGCTCTCGCCGCGCACCGGGGACCTGAGGGGGTTCGCCGGGGCCATGGTGCGGGCGGGAGCGGACGGTATAAGCCTCATCAACACCATGCCGGCTATGGCCGTCGACGTGGAGACGGCGCGGCCGCGGCTGGGGAACCTTACCGGGGGGCTGTCGGGGCCCGCCATCCACCCGGTGGCGGTGCAAATGGTCTGGGAGGTGGCGCAGGAGGTGGATGTGCCCATCATAGGCATGGGGGGCATCTGGGGGTGGAGGGACGCGGTGGAGATGCTCATGGTGGGAGCGGATGCCGTGGCAGTGGGCACGCTGAACTTCACCGATCCCACTGCCACCCTGGGCGTGGTGGAGGGCATCGCTGCCTTCATGCGCAGGAAAGGGTACCGGCGAGTGGGAGAACTGGTGGACCTCGCGCGGCGGGGACGGAGCGGCGCGGCAGGATGAAGGGAAGAGATTCTCGCGCGCACGTCGATGGTCGCCATGCGCGCGGATTCCGTGGGGCATATGCTCGCGGTTGCCGCGGCCTGGGAGGAAGTCAGCATGGCAAGGGTTGAGGACCCCGTGATCCTGGCCCTGGATACGGGCGACAGGGACCGCCTGTTAAGACTGGCGGAAGGGATGCGGGGAGAGGTGCGGACGGTGAAGATCGGCCTGGAGGCTTACACGCGCTGCGGGCCGGAAATCATCCTTACCATGAGGGATTTTGGCTACCGTGTCTTCGCCGACCTTAAGCTGCACGATATACCCAATACGGTGCGGGGAGCCGCGGCGGCCTTGTCGGATCTCGGCGTGGAAATGATCAGCGTCCACGTGTCGGGGGGAAGAAAGATGCTGGAAGCGGCGGTGGAGGCCGCGCGGGGGGCGGCACGCGCAGGGGGCGGGCGGCCTCCTCTTTTGCTGGGGGTGACCGTGCTCACCAGCCTGGAAGAGGCGGCCATGCGTGAGATGGGCTGGCAGGCGAGGCTGGAGGACGTGGTCTTGGGCATGGCGAGCCTGGGAAGGGAATGCGGGCTGGACGGTTTCGTCTGCTCTCCCCGTGAATTGACCGTACTGCGCGGGGCACTCGGCGACGAGCCGGTCCTGGTTACCCCGGGCATACGCCTGCCGGGGACGGAGGTACACGACCAGGCGCGCACGGCCACCCCGCGGGAAGCGTTGCGGGCGGGCGCCGATTACCTGGTGGTGGGGAGGGCGGTCACCTCGCAGGCCGATCCGCGCGGAGCCCTGAGGTCCCTGAGGGCTTCCATGAGGATGTAGGGGCGGCAGGTTTATGGAGGGCAAGGTACTGGGCATATAACGCGTAGGAGCAGGGGAAGCGGCGGAGGGATTTCCGTTGGGAGGCGGAAGAGAGGGAGGAGGGTCATGAATCAGTGGGAGGTCCTGGAGATACTGGAGCGGGAGGGAGCCGTGCAAAAGGGCCATTTCCTCCTCTCCTCCGGATTGCACAGCGATACCTACGTCCAGTGCGCTAAGGTGCTGCAGTATCCCCACCTGGCGGAAAGCCTGGCGGACGAGATCGCGAGAGAGGCGGAAGGCCTCCACCCGGACCTGGTGATAAGTCCCGCCATGGGGGGCATCATCATCGGGTATATGGTGGCGCTGGCCATGCACACGCGCATGGTCTTCGCGGAGAGGCAGGAGGACAGGATGACCTTGCGCCGTGGCCAGCAAGTGCACGAGGGCGAGAGGGCGGTCATCGTGGAGGACGTCATCACCACCGGTGCCTCGGTGCAGGAGATCGCGCAGCTGGTGATGGAACACGGGGGGACGGTCGTGGGGCTAGGTGCCATAATCGAGCGGGGAGAGGACCGCGATTTCGGAGTACCGAAGAAGGTCCTCTTGAGATTGGACGCGCCCGTTTGGGAAGCGGGAGAGTGCCCCCTATGCGTGCAGGGGGCGCAGCTGGAAATACCTGGCAGCAGGAGGTCTGGCTGACGGGAAGCGAGGCGCACGGCATTCTTGCGCCATGCCTTGTTTGCAGGTAAATGGCAGTTTATACTTATGTGGACCGTGGAGGTTAGGGTTTCGACCGGAGGAGGGATGAAATGGCCAAGCAAAAGCTCCCGGAACTGACGCCGGAGCAGCGCAGGCTGGCTCTGGAGAAAGCGGCCAAGGTACGCAAGGAAAGAGCGGAGATAAAGAAAAAGCTGAAGGCGGGAAAGCTGAAGGTGAGCGATATCCTGAAGCGCGCCGACGATGAGATATACGGAAAGATGACCGTGAAGTCAGTCATCGAGTCCTTGCCCGGCGTCGGGAAGCTGCGTGCTGCGAAGATAATGGAGGAGATAGGCATCAGCGAAACCCGGCGCGTCAAGGGATTGGGCCCCAAGCAGGTAAGCGCGCTGAAGGAGAAATTTTCCTGAGCATCCCCTACGAGTGACAACCACATTCCCACGGCGGGAACCGCGGAAGCTGCCCTGCGGTCAAACGGCACGGGAGATACGATGCGGAGAGGACGTCTTTTCGTCGTGTCCGGGCCCTCCGGCGCGGGGAAAGGCACTTTGATAGCGGAGCTCCTGAGGCGGTACCCGCGGACATGGCTTTCCGTTTCAGCGACCACGCGCCGGCCGCGCCCGGGAGAGAGGGAGGGCGTGGAATACTTCTTCATGGACGAGGAGGAGTTCGCGCGTAAGGCGGATGCCGGCGGCTTCCTGGAATGGGCCGAGGTGCACGGAAGGCGTTACGGCACTCCCCGTCACCGGGTGATGGAGAAGATGGACGAGGGGTGCGACGTGATCCTGGAGATAGACGTCCAGGGAGCCGAGCAGGTGAGGGAACGCATGCCGGATGCCGTCACCGTTTTCGTGGAACCTCCTTCCCTCGAGGAACTGGAGAGGAGGTTGCGGGAGAGGGGTACGGAGAGCGAGGAGGAGTTGCGGGAAAGGCTGGCTAACGCCCGGCTCGAGAGCCGGGAGGCGGCCAAGTTCGACTACGTGGTGGTGAATGACGAGCTTCCTCGCGCGGTGGACGAACTGTGTGCTATATATGAGAGGGAAAGCCCCCTCTGCGGGGGTGGATAATAAAGGAAACGGAGGTCATGGACAGGTGTTGATGAAGACGAAGATCGACGATCTGCTGGGGGTAATGAGCAATTCAAGGTTCGGCCTGACCATCGCGGCGGCCAAGAGAGCCCGCCAGATCAACAACTACTTCCGCCACCTTGGCGAGGGTCTGGGCAGCGAGGCGGGCCCGCAGGTGAGGTCGGCCTCCAACAAGGCGCTTTCCCTCGCCCTGGAGGAGATAGCGGAGGAGAAGCTGGACTTCGAGTTACCGGAGGAAGGGGTAAAATAAGCCGGGTCTTCCCATGAACCACATAGTCTTCGGCGTGACGGGAGGCATCGCCGCGTACAAGGCGGTGGAAGCGGTACGCCAGTTGGTGCTGCGGGGCTGCGACGTGAAGGTTGTTATGACCGAGCACGCCACCCGCCTGGTGGGGCCGGAGACCTTCCGGGCCGTGAGCGGAAACCCCGTGGCGGTGAGCCTCTTCGACGCCGAAGGCAAGCCCATCGAGCATATCTACCTGGCCAGGGATGCCGACCTGGTGATCGTGGCGCCCGCTACCGCGAACCTGCTGGCCAAGATGGCCCACGGCATCGCCGATGACCTGTTGACCACCACCCTCCTGGCCACGCGCGCCCCGGTGCTCCTGGCCCCGGCCATGAACAATCTCATGTACCGGCATCCGGCCACGCAGCATAACCTGAGGTTACTGAGGGAAAGGGGCGTGCACTTCGTGGGGCCGGAGAGCGGGGCCCTGGCCTGCGGCGAGGAGGGCGAGGGCAGGATGGCCGAGCCGCAGCAGATCGTGGACGCCGCCATGGGGATCTTCGCGCTGGAGGGCGACCTCTCGGGAAAGCGCGTGCTGGTGACCGCCGGAGGCACGCGGGAGCCCCTGGACCCGGTGCGCTACATCGGCAACCGCTCCAGCGGCAAGATGGGTTACGCGCTCGCCGCGGCGTCGCGGCGCATGGGGGCGGAGGTGACGCTGGTGAGCGGCCCCACCCACCTGCAACCTCCGGCAGGTGTGGAGCTGGTGAGGGTGGAGACGGCGGCGGAGATGAGGGAAGCGGTGATGGCCGTGGCGCCGGGATGCGATGCGGTCATCATGGCGGCCGCGGTGGCGGATTTCGCGCCCCGGGAAAGCAGCGGAGACAAGATAAAGCGCAGAGGGAAGGAGTCCCTGACGCTGGAGCTGGTGCGCACGCCCGATATCCTGGGCGAGCTGAGCGAAGGCAGGGCCGCCGGGCAAGTGCTGGTGGGCTTTGCGGCGGAAACGGGCGACCTGCTCGCGCGTGCCCGGGAGAAGCTGGGCGCGAAGGGCGTGGACATCCTGGTGGCCAACGACGTCTCCCTGCCGGGGTCGGGATTCGACGCCGATTACAACCGGGCCGTGCTCCTTTTCCGGGACGGGACTGAAAGGGCGCTTGACCTCATGCCCAAGGCGGAGCTCGCGGCCTTGATCATGAGGGAGGTGGCAGGGCTGCTGGGCGGCAAAGCCCGGGAGCGTCCTTAAGTCGCTCCTTTTCGCTGACGATATAAAGGTAGCTTATGCATAAGCGGCGTAGGCGTTGGAGGAGCGGAATTGGCTAAACAACTCAAGAAGGGCATCATCCTCAACGTCTCCACGTATCCTCTGCCGACGCTTCTGCCCAAGAAGGTGAACCATAAATCGAAGACCCTCACCTTCGACATAAATTTCGACCTCGTCGAGGACGAGGGGCACAGCACCAAGGTGTGGTTCTATCGCGGATTCCGCTTCCCGCCTCCGCTGGAGGACGGGGACAAGGTGGAGGTCATAGGGAAGCACGGCCGCGTTTCCAAGGATATATTCTACGCCTCGAAGATAATAGACCGCCGGCGGAAGAGGATATATACTGGTTTTCGAAACCGCAAGCTGAAGGAGGTCGAGGCGGAAGCGGAAGAGAGCCCCCCTTCGCGGCGGGTCTGAGATTGCGTCGGAGTGGCGGAATCGGTAGACGCGCTAGGTTGAGGGCCTAGTGAGGAGCTTCCTCATGGGGGTTCAAGTCCCCCCTCCGACACCAGATTGGAACCCCGGTCGCGGCCGGGGTTTTCCCTTACCGGCCCTGGGGGTAATCGGAGAGAAAATCCATGATGAGCGAGTTGACTTCCTGCGGCCTCTCCTGCTGCACCCAGTGGCTGCACCCCGGTATGTACCTTATATCCAGCGGCCCCTCCACGGCGGTATGAAAGTCGTAGGTGAGCTCCTTTCCCAGCGCGCGGTCCTCCTCCGCCCAGATGACGAGGGTGGGGCACTTGACCTTGGCCTCCTCTCCCGTTTCCCCGCGGGGCGATCGCAGGAACTGGCGGAAAGCCGCCCGGTAGTAATTGATGCCCCCGGTGAGCGCCCCCGGCTTGGCGGCGGCCTCCTTGAACATGGCTATGTCATGGGCGGTGAGGGCGCTCTTGTCCAGCAGCCAACCGCGGAAAAGCCTTGCCACCATGCGGTAATCGCGCCGGCGCATGGCGAGCTCGGGCAGCAGCGGGATCTGGAAGAGAAACATGTAGTAGGAGCGCCGGCGCTGCGCGCGGTTCTTCATGAGGTGGTTTATGAGGACGTTGGGAGGCGGGCAGTTGAGAATGACCAGGCGGTCCACCATGTGGGGATAGTGGGCGGCGAAAGGCCACGCCACCCCGCCCCCCCAGTCGTGCGCCACCAGGACGGCGCTCTCCGCGCCCAGGTGGCGGATGAGGCCCGCCACGTCCTCCATGAGCGTCCCCAGCCGGTAGCGGTGCACCCCGGCCGGCTTCTCGGACTGGTTGTAACCCCGCATGTCGGGTGCCACTACGCGGAAGCGCTCCGCGAGGACGGGGATCTGGTGGCGCCAGGAGTACCAGAACTCCGGGAAGCCGTGGAGCAGCAGCACGAGCGGCCCTTCGCCCGCGCTCACATAATGGATGCGTATGTTGTTCACGTGGGCGTAGCGATGATCCCAATGGTGCGAGGTTTCCATGGCGATTCTCCTTCTCGTCGTGCCGTACAACGATGTTATTGTAACCCATAAAGGACGCGCCACGCCGCCTTCGGTCGCGTTGTGCGTGGCGAGGCCAGGGTTTATAAAGGTAGCATAGAGACCATGGAGATAAGCGTATCCGTCAAGGGGACCTTTTCATCGTTCCGCTACCGCGATTTCCGCCTCCTGTGGTCGGGAGCCTTCCTCTCCAACGTGGGAACCTGGATTCACAACACCGCGCTGCTCTGGTTCGTAAGGGAAACGACGGGTTCGAACACCTGGGTGGGCGCGGTGAACATGGCCTGGTTCCTGCCCGTCCTGGTCCTGGTGCTGTGGGCGGGTTCGTTGGCGGACCGGCTCGATCGTCGCCGGCTCATACTGGCCACCCAGACGGCGATGATGCTCCTGGCCTTCGCGATGGGGTTGAGCCTGCAGCTGCGCTTCACCTCCATGGCCGTGATCATCCCCCTTTCCACGGGAATGGGCATGGCCTTCGTCTTCAATTTCCCCGCCTGGCGGGCCCTCATACCCGACTTGGTGCCCCGGGAGCAGATGCTGAACGGGATCGCCCTGGACGCGGCACAGTTCAACCTGGCGCGCTCGGTGGGGCCCCTGCTGGGCGCGCTCATCCTTAGCGCCTGGGGCGCGGAAACCGCTTTCCACATCAACGCGGCCAGCTTTCTGGCCGTCATCCTGGCCCTGCTCGCCATGCACACCAAGACGCCGGCGGCCGCGGTCTCCGGGAGCACGGGAAAACATATAGGGGAGGGGATGCGCGTGGCCTTTGGGGAGAGCTGGTCCCGGAACCTCCTGGCCCTGTTGGCCACCTTCTCCTTCTTCGGGCTCTCCTTCCTGGTGCTCCTGCCGGGCATGTCCCGGGAGGTCCTGGGGAGGGGGTCGGAGGGATACGGCGCACTGCTGAGCGCCATCGGAGTGGGAGCGGTGGCCGGCGCGCCGCTGGTCAGCTTCCTGCGCCGGCGGCTGCGCGAGAACACCATCATGAAGGCCACCAGCACCCTCTTCGGGCTCAGCCTGTTGGCGGTGGCTTTCTGCAGGGATCTCTGGATCTGCCTGCTCCTGGCCTTCTTCATCGGGACCACCTCGCTCATGCTGAGCGCCGCCATCAACACCGTGCTGCAGGCCAGGGTGGCGAGGGAGATGCGCGGGCGCATCATGAGCCTCTACATACTGGTCTTTCAGGGCATTTACCCTCTGGGGGGGATGTTCTTGGCCTACCTTGCGGACGCGACCTCGATCCCCGCCACCCTCATGGTGGGCGGGGGAGTCTGCACGGCGGCGGGGATCATGGTAGCGGCCTTTCCCTCCCTGCTGCGCGATGCCGTCTCGGAAGGGGCTGCGAGTTCCCGGGAGGAGAGAGGGCGGGCCTGACGGTTCGCATGGGAATATATGCCAGGTGATCGGGCGTTGCACGCGCTCTGCCCCCGTTGGGCCGGCAGCGATCTGTGCTATCATAACTGCGGTTTCTGTCTCAGGCAGCTTCTAAGTCACGGGGGGTCGGAAAGTTGCGTTGCCTGGCCGGCATACTCATCGTCCTGGCCTCGTATCTCCTCGGCAGCGCCAACCTCTCCTACCTCTTGGCAAAGCGGCGGCTGGGAGTGGACCTGAGACGAGTGGGCAGCGGCAACCTCGGCGCATCAAACCTGGCGGTGCAGGCGGGCAAGGGGCAGGCGGCCGTCGCCTTTCTTGCGGACTGTGCGGAGGAGGCGGCATCCATACTGGTCATGAGGGCCGCGGGGTTCTCGCTCGCCTGGCAGGCGGCGGCTGGACTGGCGGCCATGGCCGGTCACAACTGGCCGTTTTACCTGCGCTTTCAGGGAGGCAGGGGCATGGCCATGGCCTTGACCGGCACGCTCATCCTCCTTCCCTACGAGGGCGCCATGTTGGTGGCTTTCCTGGCCCTCGGCGTATTCACCCACCATACGGCGGAGATGAATCTCGTTGGCGTCATGCTGGTGCCCGTCGTGGCTTGGCGGCTGGGAAGAGCGGCAAGCCTGGTCTCCTTCGCGCTGGCGCTACTGTTATTGGCCGTCATGCGCCGCCTGCAGGGAAGCCCGAGCCTGGGGAAGAAAACGATAAGGGAAGACCCCTTGAGGGTCATATGGAGCAGGCTCGTCTACGACCGCGAGGTGGACCGTTGCGGCGGCATGCCGCGCTCGCCGGACGGTGACGCGGCCGGCGGCGTTTGAGAGGCGAGAAAGGCGATAACCGTGGCTAGGAGGGCGAGGCTCGCGGGGGAAGGCGAAAGGCGCGTCGGCGAGCTGGCCGGCGGGGTGTTCGCCGACCTGAAGGCCCTGTGGAGGAACCGCGATTTCCGCCGCCTCTGGGTAGGGCAGTCGGTCTCCTCCATCGGGGACTGGCTGGCCACCTTCGCGCTGCTGGCCCTGGTGTGGAACCGCAGCAAATCCGCGGCGGCGGTAGCGGGATTGCTGGTATTGCGCATCGTCCCCTCCGCCTTCTCCGGGGCCGTCGCCACCTGGATAAGCGACCGCTGGGACCGCAAGAAGATCCTGATCTACTGCGATCTCTTGAGGGGTTTCCTCATCCTCTGGGTGGCGGTGCTGGATTCCCTGGCCTATCTCTACGTGCTCATCTTCTACATGGAATTCCTCTCCGTCCTCTACCTCGCCGCCAGGGATGCCAGCCTGCCGAACCTGGTGGAGGGCGGCAACCCCCTCACCATGGCCAATTCCATGACCATGGGCAGCGCTTACGGGTCCATACCCCTCTCCGCGGCCGTCTTCGCCTTCCTGGTGGTGGGAACATCTCCTTTTTTCCGCTGGCTGGAAGGGGTGACGTTCTTTTCGGAACACCCTTACCTCTTTGCCTTCGTGGCCGACGCGCTCACCTTCTTCTTCTCGGCACTCATGGTGGCGCGCATAAGCAAGCCGCTCATCGTCGTGAGGGAGGCGGTGAAGGAAGGGGAGGCGGGGGTGGACCTCCGTTCCTCCTTCTCCTTCGCCTTCCGCAACCGCTTCATGCGCACCCTCACCGCCGCCCTGGCCACGGGGACGCTGGGGGGAGGAGCGCTCTTCGCCGTGGGGGTGGTCTACGTGCACGAGGTGCTGGGCGGAAACGACACCCAGTTCGGCTTCCTCATGGCCCTCTTCGGGCTGGGGATGCTGGCGGGAATCGTGGGGCTGCAGTTCCTCTCGCGCATGCGGGCCAAGTGGTTCATCTTCAAGCTGGGTCTCCTGTGCGCCGGCGGGACCCTCATCTGGATGTCCCTGATAACGGTGATGTTCATGGCCTACGTGGCCGCCCTGGTGTTCGGGGCCTCCTTTTCCGCCATCTTCCTGACCGGTATCACCATGATCCAGGAGAACGTGGAGGATGAGAACCGGGGGAAGGCCTTCGCCGTGTTTCACGCCGTTTCGCGCATGTTCCTGCTTATAGGCGCGGCGGTCGCGGCGGCGCTCGCCGGGGCCATCGGCGATTTCTACCTCCACCTCGGCGTTTTCAGGCTGCGCGTCTGGGGGGTGACCGTGGCCATGTTCGCCGCCGGGGTGCTCATCGGGTCGGTGGCTTTCCTGCCCCTGCGGGAGAGGATGGGGGACGGCGTGTAACTCCCGCGGGTTGCGTGGTCCGCAGCGCGCGGGGGCGGAAGGGAAACGGGGCTCCGGCAGACGACGCCTTTACAGGAAGGCTGCGCCCACCACGCCGGGCCCGGTGTGGCACCCCATCACCGGGGTGAACTCGGTGACCATCATCTCGCCCCGCAGCGCCACCTTTGCGGAGATGAGCGCGGACAGCTCCTCCGCGTTGTCCCTTGCGTTGGCATGAAAGACGGCGGCGCGCAGCGCCCCCCTCTCCCGGCCGTAAGCGGCCAGGCGGGCGGCGATGAAACGGTGCGCGGCGGCGGGAGAGCGTTTCCTGGAGAGCAGCAAGGCGTTGCCGTCCTTGAAGCGGAACACCGGCTTGATGGACAGGGCGTCGCCGGCGAAAGCGGTGACCGCGTTGACCCTGCCGCTCTTCTTCAGGTACTCGAAGGTGGATATGTAGGCGAACAGCTCCGCCTTCCGCAGCAGGTCGTAGGCCAGTTCCAGGCACTCGCGCAGCTGCCGGCCGCGGGAAGCGGCTTCCGCTACCTCCAGCACCACCAGGCCTTGGGCGATGGCGGCGGTGCCCGAGTCGACCACCTCGACGGGGACGCCGGAGAAGGTTTCCGCAGCCAGCCTGGCGTTGGCGTAGGTGGCGCTCATGGTACGGGCGATGGTGATGACCAGGATGGCTTGCGCCCCCTCCGCCAACCTCTCGAAGGCCTCCTTGAAGGCCCCCGGCGGAATGGCGGAGGTCGACGCCGGCTGCGAGAGGGTGGGGAGCATGTTGTAGAACTCCTCCGCCGTGATGTCGATGCCGTCGCGGTAGACGTGGTCATCCAGCTGCAGGGAGTAGGGAAGCACGGTGATGCCCAACCCCTCCGCCAGGTGTCCCGGTATGCATGACTGGCTGTCGGTCAACACCGCTACTTTCATGCGACCTCGCTCACGCCGTTACCTGCAAGGGAAATGCGGTCGAGAATAAGTTATCAGATGCGGGCCCCTTGCGACACCTCCAGCGGGACATGGGGGAAGCAGGGAGGGATAAGGGGCGGTGCCGGGAGAGCGGGCGCAACGGGGAACACGCCCGGAAAAGGGGCGGAAAAGCCACCGGCATCGCCGTCGCCGCAGGGTCCTTCAGCAGCCGTACTGCGCCTTCAGCTCCTTCTTGAGCATCTTTCCCGTTGCGGTGCGCGGAAGCGCCTCCGCGAAGACGACCTTCTTGGGGATCTTGTACTTGGCGAGCTTGCCGCGGCAGAAGTCTATGACCTCCTCCTCGCTGAGCTCCACGCCCGGCGCGGGGACCACCACCGCCATGCCCACCTCGCCCCACTTCTCGTCCGCTATGCCGATGACCCCGGCGTCCGCGATCTTCTCAAAGGACATGAGGACGTCTTCCACCTCGGCGGGGTAAACGTTTTCGCCCCCGCTGATGTACATGTCCTTCTTGCGGTCCATGAGGAAGAGATAGCCTTCCTCGTCGATGTAACCCATGTCCCCGGTATGCAGCCACCCCTCGGTGAAGGATTCCGCGGTGGCCTCCGGCAACCTCCAGTACTCGCGTATGACGTTGGGCCCCTTGACCCACACCTTGCCCATCTCGCCCCGGGGAAGTTCGTGCCCCTCCATGTCAACCACCTTGATGTCGGTATGGAAGACGGGCTTGCCGCAGGACCCCAGCTTGCGGAGGGCATCCTCGGTGCGCAGGGCGGTTATGGCGGTCGCCGTTTACGTCATCCCGTAGCCCTGGTTGAAGGTGATGCCGTGCTTGAGCCATGTCTCGATGAGGGAGCAGGGGCATGGCGGCCCCCCGCGATGAAGAACCGCACGCTGGAATAATCGGTGCTTTCGAATTCCGGGACCTGCGTCATGAGCAGGAACATAACCGGGATGCCGAACATGAAGGTAACCCGCTCCCTCTCTATCAGCTGCAGGGCTTCTACGGGGTTGAAGAAGCGTTGCACCACCAGGGTGGCCCCCACGTACAGGGTGGGAAAGGCGGACACGGCCAGGCCCCCGATGTGGAAGAGGGGGGCGCGCTGGCGATGCTCACGTCGCCCGAGTCGAAGGCGTACATGTTTATGGAGTTTATGGCGTTCCATTGCGTGTTGCCGTGAAGGATGGCCGCGCCCTTCGGCTTCCCCGTGGTGCCGGAGGTGTACATGATGAACTGCACGTCGTCCATGGTGACCTTGGCGTCGGGAACCGGCTCCTCCTCCGCCTTGCCCGCGAGCAGGTCCTCGTAGAGCGGGTCCGAGGCGTCACCCCCTTCCAGCTCCCGCACGAAACGGGACATCCCGGCCACCTTACCCTTGAGCGTCAGGGCGCTTTCCGCGAACTCGGGAGAGTAGATCAAGCCCAGGGGCTCCGAATCGCTCAGGATGTACTCCAGCTCGGGCACGGCGAGGCGGAAGTTGAGGAGGACTATGATCGCGCCCAGCTTGCTCAGGGCGAGCAGCACTTCCAGGAAGACGTTGCTGTTGGCCATGAGCGCCGCGAAACGCGTCCCCTTCCTCACGCCCATCTCCTGGAAAGCGTGGGCCAGGCGGTTTATGCGCCGGTTGAACGCGTCCTTGCTGAGGGTCAGGTCCCCGTACTTGATGCAGGGCTCGTCAGGATAGCGCGCGGCCCAGCGCGTGGGCCACTCGCCGACGTTGATCTCGCTCCAGGCGGCACCATGGCACCATTCATCTCAATCCCCCCTGTTCTTATCGGTGCGTGCGGGTCGCGTACGCGTGCGGCAGCCGCTTGCGGGGAAAAAATGGCCTTGGCGGGCGGCAAAGGCCGGCCATGTATCCCTCTGGTTTCTCGCGCCCCCTTTAAACGGCGCCTCTCGCGTATATAATGATAGCATGAGCGAACACGAGGATAGATCGCCGCTGATCATGAAGGTGTCCCTGCGCCAGTCCCGCGGGAGGCTGCAGGCGGAGCAACTCTCGCTGTCCCAGCTGGAAGCGCTGGCCTCACACCTCGGATGGGAGAGTATGGCCGCCGAGATCGCGGCGGCCAGGGAGGGCCTTTCCCATGCCGCGGCAAGGCTGGACGACGCCGTGGAGGAGGCGGTGAGGGCACAGGCGGAAGCGGCGCACGCCCACGCCCACACCCATGGCCACGAGCACGTGCACAGCCACCCCCATACTCACCCGCACGACCATGAGCATGAGGGTGAGGAGAAAGGCGTGCACTCCCACGAGCACTCCCACGTGCACGAGCACCTCCACGGGCACCCGCACGACCACGAGCACTGAGCACCCTGGGGCGCTGTGCCGGGTCCGCCCGCATCAGCCGGCGGAGGAGCCGCCCCCGCCGAACCCGCCTCCGGAGGAACCGCCACCGAAGCCGCCGCCACCGCCCGAGCTCCCCGTGGATTTGGGCGCGGAGGTCAGGGTGCGCTCCAGGCTTGAGGTCATGGAGTGCAGGGAGGAGGTGAAGGCGGCGAGGCTGAACGGGGTGCCCGCGCCCTCGTACCAGGCGGGGGGAGACGTGTAGATATCCCGGAACTTGCGCGCCCAGGTTTCCACCACCTCCAACACCATGGCGTAGGGGAGGTTGCGCTCGAAGTAATCGGGGGTCATCCGCTCCAGCTCCTCCTTTTCCGCCGTGACGAGGTATTCCTTGAAGCCCTGCACGTGCTCGTAGGCCGCGGAGCCCTCACGGGTGCGGCGGGGCATGAACCACCCCACGGCCGCCACGATGACCCCTGCGGGCAGCAGTGCCGCGGCCGCGAGGCTGAACCAACCCAGGTCGTACCATATATGGAGCAGCAGCAGGCAGGCGGCGGATACGGCGCAGAGGAGGAAGCCCCTGAGAATGTACCCACTGCGTACCCGCGCCGGATCCTTGTCGAAGAGGCCTTTTTTAAGGACCTCGTCCCGCACGCCATTGAGGATGTACCGCACGTGAACGTAGAATCTGTTGACTAGGTCATCCTCGGTCACGCTGTCGCCGGAGGAGAAGAGGGCCTCCAGGAGTTGCCGCTCGTAGGGCAGGAGGGAGGACGTGTCCGCCTGCAGGCGGCGGAAGCCGTAGACCTGGCGCCGGATGACGCCCCGCCTTTCCTCCTCGCGCAGGGTGAGGAAACCGCGGCGCGCCAGGTCGACGATGGTGGCGCTGATGTCCAGCACGCGCGTCTTCTCGCGCACGAGCATATCCATCATGGCCGGGGTGAGGTCCGGAGGCGGGTCGTAACGCACCGCCCTTGTGCCGCTGCGGCCGACGTCGCGCCCCTTGCGCCGCCACAGGAAGAGCATGGCCGCCAGCGTTAAGGCGAGCAGCGCGGAGGAGGAGGCGATGACCGCCGTCCCGCAGGCGCTGCCGTATTGCCAGGGGATCCTGACGGCATCGCGGGGAAAGGCGACGTCGATGGTGAAGGTGGTATAGGGGGCGATGTCCCTGGCGAGCCACCAGAGGAGGGCCCCTTCACGCCCGCTCTCGTGGTGCGAGGGCTGCGAGGCGAGATCGAGGTAATACTTCGTGCGCACCGCTTTCGGGTCGACTTCGGGAGGGAGGGAGACGGTGACGCGCGAGGATTTTATGTTCACGGGGCGGTCGGAGGAGACGGCGTCCCAGTAGAGCCGCGCATAATCCGCGGCGAAGATAATGGCGCCGGTCATGCGGTATTCGACGACCCAGCCCTTAGTCTCGTCGCTGGCCTGGAATTCGATGCGTACCCTCTTGCCCTCCGAGAGGTTTTCCACGGACCAGAGGCTCTCGTCGTAGGGGTTGCCCGATAGGTCATAGACGGCTATATCGCGTATGCGCACTTTCCCGTAGGTCCTTCCCTCTTCGAAGACGGCCGGCACGCGGCTGAGGTCACGGTTGAGGAAGGAGAACGTGCCGTGGAAGTTGACCACCTGGGTCTCGCGGACGAGGAAGGAGGCGTCGGGGTTGACGGTGATGTCCACGTCGAAACGCTCGAACTCCCAGCTCTTTTCGCTGGCCTGGGCCTCTTCCCCTGGCTCGAAGAATCCCCTCCCCGCGAGATCCATGATGGATGCCGGCCAGGAACAGCGGATCTCGTAGGTGGAGTCGCTCCCAAGCCACCGCAGCTCGGCCACGGCCTGCCTGTCCCCCACCAGCCGCTTCTCGACCTGGCCGGTGTAGTTCTCCGTGCTTATCTCGAAACCTACGCTGGCGGGGTCGACGGGCGCGGGGAGCTCCAGGGTGACCGAGCTCTCCCCTACGGGAGAGGTGCGGCCGGTAGGGACTCCGTTCCAGACCAGCTCCACGCGGTCTCCCGCCACGGAGAGCGCGCCGAGCACGCTGTACTCGTAGATCACGGTGGTGTTCGGGGGCGCGTCCGTGCAGTGGAACCAGAGGGTGAAGCCCCCCTCGGAGCGCTCGTACTCCCACGTTCCCTCCGGCAAGGGCTCGCCGCCCCCGTCCAGGACCCTGGCCTCCTCGACGTATCCGTAGGATGCGGGCACGTTGAGGCCCACCCATCCCGAGGGATTCTCGAAATCGTAGGTGACCTTGTTGCGGACCAGCAGGGTGCCGTCGCTGTTCACGGTGAAATAGGAGTGAAAGGCCTGGTAGGTGTAGGAAGGCTGGGCGCAGGCGGGAGGCGCCAGGGCGCAGGCGGCCACGGTTGCCACGAGCAGGAGGGAAAGGATATGGCGAAGATGTTTCGCGCAGGCCGCCTCGCTGTCCCCTCTTTTCATGTTTGCACCTTAAGGAAAAGTCGATCCCACTGAGGCCATTTAACCACATGAGTAGGCCATTTCACCAGCACTTTCAAGATGCGGCGGCGGCTATGTGCGCGGCGGTCAGCCGGCCCCGCAGACGAGGTACGCGCTTATAATGAAAGGGCGGAGGCGGCGCGGCAAGGCGCCCGGGTCGGGAGGGCACCGGGCGGGAAAGGAGAAGGACATGCGAGAGGTGAGGATATGGGTGCTCAGCGACAACACGGCAGCCCCCCCGGTCTTTCTGGCCGAGCACGGCCTTTCCCTCTTGTTGGAGGTGGAGGGGAAGAGGTACCTGCTGGACACCGGGCAGGGGGAAGTGGCCGTGCGCAACGCCGAGCGCATGGGCGTTGACCTGCGCGGGGTAGAGGCCATTATCCTCTCCCACGGGCACTACGACCACACGGCAGGGCTGCCCCAGGCGCTGCGGCGCACCGGTCCCTGCCGGGTGATATGCCACCCCGCGGCGCTACATGCTAAATATTACCAATTGGGGGAGATAAGGCGCCATATCGGCATTCCCTGGCGCCGGGATTACCTCGTGGCCAACGGAGCCGCCTTCGGGGAGAGCACGGGGCCCACATTGCTGGCGGAAGGGGTGTGGGTGACGGGGGAGATCCCGCGCCGCACGGATTACGAACCCGGGGATCCCAACCTCAAGTGCGAGGTGGACGGGGTTCTGGAAGTCGACCCTTTGCTGGATGACCAGGCGGTGGTGGTGGACACCGGGGAAGGCCTGGTGGTGGTGTTGGGCTGCGCGCACGCCGGGGCTATGAACACCTGCCTGTACGCACGCGAGATAAGCGGGGTGGAGAGGATCCTGGCGGTGGTGGGAGGATCGCACCTGGCATTCCTGGGGCGGGAACAGTTGCTGCGGACCATCGAGGAGCTGCGGGCCATGGACCCGGCGAGGCTGGCCTTCTCGCACTGCACGGGACAGGCCGCGGCGCTGGAGCTGGCCACCACTTTCGGCGACCGCTTCATCTTCAACCAGACGGGCACCTGCCTGACGCTGGATGCTTCCCTGCTCGGCTGATCGCGAGCCGGCGGCGGCGCATGAAGGTTTCGTGTACGAACGGGTAGTATACTATTGCCGTAGCCGGTCGGGTGCGCAGGACTTGTCGAAACAGCGGCAACGCGAAGGAGGTCGATGGAGTTGTACAAGGAGAAGTTCTCCCTGCAGGACAAGGTGGCCATCATCACCGGGGGCAGCCGGGGCATAGGCAAGGCCATAGCCGAGGGATTCGCGGAGATGGGTGCCAAGGTGGTGCTGGCCAGCCGCAAGGCGGAAGCCCTGGAGGAAGTGAGAAAGGGCATCGAGGAGAGGGGAGGGGAGGCCTACGTCATCCCCACCCACATGGGAGACATGGAGGGCATCGAAAGGCTGGTTCAGGGAACCCTGGAAAAATATGGTACGATAGACATACTGGTGAACAACGCGGCCACCAACCCCGTCTTCTGCAGCACCGCCGAGATAGAGGAACCCGCCTGGAACAAGATCATGGACGTCAACGCGAAGGGGGTCTTCTTCCTCACCCAGAAGGTGGGCAAGGTCATGTGCGAGAAGGGGTCGGGCTCGGTGATCAACGTGTCCTCCGAGGCGGGGTTCTGCCCCACCCCCCTCCTGGGAGTCTACTCCGTATCCAAGGCGGCGGTGAACATGCTCACCAAGGTCTTCGCCCAGGAGTGGGGCTCCCGGGGCGTGCGGGTGAACGGCATTGCCCCCGGGCTGGTGCGCACGCATTTCAGCCAGGCACTGTGGGACAACGAGGCCATATTGAACGCGGCCTTGGCCTCCATCCCTCTGGGAAGGATCGCGGAGCCGGAGGAGATAGTGGGGCTGGCCATCTACCTGGCCTCAGACGCCTCAAGCTACGTGACGGGCCAGGTCTTCCTGGTGGACGGCGGCCGCGAAGTCTCCGCATGAGCGGCGGTGACCGCAACCCTTCCGCTGCGGTGTCGCATGGCGCCTGCCGCCCGCGGCGGTGCCGTATTCCGCCGCGGGAAGCGCAAGGATATATGGAACGGGCACCGGGAGGCCGGGCGGAGCGGGGCCGGTCAAATGAGAGAAGGCCGCCGCGCGAGCGCCCTTGAAGGGACTGCGGAGGGGCGGTCCGCGGCGGGAAGCGCGCGTTGGGGACCCGATGGAGGGAGGCAAGGGTGAGTTGAACCTGCAGGGAGGAGAGGAGAAAGGGCAGAAGGGAGCAGCGGGAGGAACGGGCCTCTGGGACCCCGTGCGCCTGGGCGGCCTCGCGCTGCGCAACCGTGCGGTGATGCCGGCCATGGGCACCGGCTACGCCTCGCGGGACGGCCGGGTCACCCCGCGGTTGCTGGCCTACCTCAGGCGGCGCGCGGAAGGAGGGGCCGGGATGGTCATCAGCGAGGTCCTGGCGGTGCACCCCTTGGGCAAGGCCCTGCCTCTCCAGCTGGGCATCTATGAGGATTCCTTCCTCCCCGGCCTGGCGGAGCTGGCCTCCACGATAAAGGGTGCGGGGGCGGCGGCGGTGGCGCAGCTGCACCACGCCGGACGGGAGACCTTTCCCCAGGTGATCGGCGGCCAGCCCGTGGCGCCTTCCGCCGTCCCCAGCCGAGCCATGGGGCAGATGCCGCGCGCTCTCGCGCGGGAGGAGATCTCGGAACTGGTGACGTGTTACGCGGCGGCGGCCAGGCGGGCCAGGGAAGCCGGGTTCGACGCGGTGGAGGTGCACGGGGCCCACGGTTACCTGGTAAACCAGTTCCTCTCGCCGTACTCCAACCACCGCGAAGACGAGTACGGGGGCGACGCGGAGGGGCGCTTCCGCTTCGCGCGCGAGGTGGTGCGCGGGATCAAGCGCGCGACTGGCCGCGATTTCCCCGTCATCTTCCGCTTTTCCGCGTGCGAGGACGTTAAGGGGGGCTATGACCTGGACTACGTGCTTCCCTTGCTCTCCCTTCTGGAAGAGGAGGGAGTGGATGCCTTCCACGTCTCGCGGGGGGTTTACGACTCACCCGGCAACCCCACCTGCCCCGGCTTCCACTACCCGGCGGGCATCAACGTGGAGAACGCCGCGAGGGTGAAGGGGACGGTCGGCGTGCCCGTCATCGTGGTGGGGAAGCTGCATGATCCGCGCGACGCGGATGAGGTCATCCGCAAGGGGCAGGCCGACCTGGTGGCCTTCGGCAGGCAACACCTGGCGGACCCGCACTTCCTCGCCAAGGCGGCGGAGGGCAGGTACGGCGACATACGCTTCTGTATCTCCTGCAACCAGGGGTGCATCGAGCGCCTCTCCCTGGAGTTCGCCCCCCTCGCCTGTTCCATCAACCCGGAGTGCGGCAACGAATGGAAGCGGCGCGGCGAACCGCCTGCCTGCCGGGGACCCTTCCTCGTCCTGGGGGCGGGGCCGGCCGGACTGCAGGCGGCCATCACGCTGGGTGAGGCGGGGGCGGAGGCGCTGGTGCTGGAGAGGGAGGAAGAGCCCGGCGGGCAGCTGCGTGCGGCCTCCCGGCCGCCGCACAAGGAGTCCCTCGCTGCCTGGACGGCGTGGGCCTGCGCCAGGCTGGAGTCGCTGGGCGTGGAGGTGCGCACGGGATGCGGCGAATGGCGGCGGTTGTTGGAGGAAGGCGCGTGGGAGGGAGTGGTGGCCGCAAGCGGCTCGCGGCCACTCCTACCCCCTGTGCCCGGCAACGAGCTGCCCATCAATGCGGAGGCGCGCGAGGTATTGCTGGGAAAGCGCGCCCCAGGCGAGAGGGTGGTGATCGTGGGCGCCGGTCCCGTGGGCATGGAGACGGCGCACTTTCTCCTGGCGAAGGGACACCGCGTCACCGTGGTGGAGGAGGCGGAGGCGCCTCCCCTCTCTCCACTCACCTCTCACGGCTATTTCCTGCACCGTCTCCTGAGAGAGAAAGGGGAGCTGCGGCTGGGGGCCCGCGTTTGCGAGGTTACGGCCGAGGGAGCCGTCATACAGCAACGGGGAGGACGCGAGACGTTGCGTGCGGATACCGTGCTCTGGGCGGCGGGGGCTGTCCCCGAGAGGGGCCCGCGGGAGGCAGCCGCGGGGCTCGGCTTGCGCGTGGCGGAGGCGGGGGACGCCGTGTCGCCGCGGCGCCTGCTGGAGGCGGTGCACGAGGGAGCGGAGGCGGCGGAGGCACTCCTGTACGGCGAGGAGGGGGACGGGATGCCCGCGTAGCAGGGAACTGCGCGTGAAGGGAAGCGGGAGCGCGTGGCGCGCGAAGGAGCGGGTGTCCCGGATGGATTCAGGATCTGGTAGGAGATCGCCGGTGATGCAGGGGAAAAGGCAGTATAGCGGGGGGTGAGAGCGTTGCAGGAATTCATGGACGGAAGGGTGGTTATCACCAAGGGAGACGTAACCGCCTTCGAGGTCGACGCGGTGGTAAACGCGGCGAACAAGACGCTCCTGGGAGGAGGCGGCGTTGACGGGGCCATCCACCGGGCGGCGGGCCCGCAGCTGCTGGAAGAGTGCCGCACGCTGGGAGGCTGTGAGACGGGGCAGGCGAAGATAACCGGGGGCTACCGCCTTCCGGCGCGCCACGTCATCCATACGGTGGGGCCGGTATGGCACGGCGGCGACCGCGGCGAGGACGCCCTGCTCGCCGCCTGCTACCGCAACAGCCTGGCGCTGGCGGCGGAGAACGGCCTCGCAACCGTGGCCTTCCCCTCCATCTCGACCGGGGCCTATGGGTTCCCTATCAGGCGAGCCGCCCCCATCGCCCTGCGCACGGTGAGGGAGGCGCTGGAAGCCGATCCATCCCTGCGCAAGGTCTACTTCGTTTGTTTCAGCGAGGGCGACATGGAGGTGTACCTGGAAGAGGCGAAGGAGATATTCGGGGAAGGTTGATGGCGCGTGGCACGGTCCGTGCGGGTGCCCGAAAGGTACTGATATCGTGAAAAACTCCGGGTTTGTGCGCGAGGAACGGTCTTGCGAGAGGCGGGCGGCGGCGTGCGGTGACCGCCGCCGGCGGCGAGGGGGGCTGGCTTGAGGATACTCTTCGTGTGCACGGGCAACGTGTGCCGCAGCGTGATGGCCGAGGCCTTTCTCCGGGATATCCTGGGAGAAGGGGCGAAGAACGGCGCCGTGGAGACGTCGTCCGCCGGGATAGACGCCAGGGAAGGGGAGGAGGCGCCGGCCGAGGTGGTGGAGGCCATGCGAGGCTTCGGGCTTGACGTAGCGGGGCACCGCGCCCGCAAGTTGACGGGCGAGGACATGGAGCGCGCGGACCTCGTCCTCACCATGGCCATGCACAACAGCCAGCGCCTGCTGACCCTCTACCAGGAGGCGGTGGACAGGATCTTCACGCTGAAGGAGTTCGTCATCCAGGGGAAGGCGAAGGGAGGGGAGCTCTCGTCTGCGGACCCCGAGCAGCGTCTGAGGGAGTTGAAGAAATGGATACGCCACGTGGAGGGGCTGGAAAAGGAACCGGGAGAGGGTGACCTCAACGAGAAGCTGCGCCTCTTCTTCCTGCACTATTTTCACCTCTACGACCACCGCTTCACCATAGACGACCCCCTGGGGCAGTCGAGGGAATTCGTGCGGCGTACGGCCCTGGAGATACGGGAATGCGTGCGGGAGATGGCGGGGCGGGATCTCCTGAACTTGCTTTGAGGGGAGGCCCGCGTTAAGGTGTCTCTCCGGAGAGATGGGAAGCGTGCGCCGGGAATACGTCCCCGCGCTGGAGGAGGGCGGGAAGAGGAGCGAGGCCCGATCGTGGACGCCGCGCGCCGCCCGCGCGGCGGCGAGGGCGGGGAAAGGGAGGCGGCCTCGTGCCGTGTGGCGCGGACCGGGAAGGACAGGAGGATAGGATGGAGGAGGTAATCTTCCGGCGGGAGGGTGCGGTGGAGGTGATAACCCTGAACCGCCCCCAGGTCCTGAACGCTTTCACCATAGGGATGCTGCAGGCCTTGACCCGCAGGTTCGAGGAGCTGGAGCAGGACGACGCGGCGAGGGCGGTGGTGGTCACCGGCGCAGGCAAGGCCTTCTGCGCCGGCGCGGACCTGGCCGGGGGAGGCTCGCGCAGCGACGGCCACACCCCCATGGGCATGCGGCTTTCCGCCGGCATCTACGCGCGACTGATCAGGAACATGGTGGAGATGGAGAAACCGGTTGTGGGAGCGGTCAACGGAGACGCGGCGGGAGCGGGTTGCAACTTCGCCCTGGCCTGCGACCTGCTGGTGGCCTCGGAGGACGCGCGCTTCATCCAGGTTTTCGTGCGCCGCGGCCTGGTGGCCGACGCCGGCGGCACCTTCTTCCTCCCCCGCCTGGTGGGGCTGGCGAAAGCGAAGGAGTTGATGTTCTTCGGGGAGGCGGTGGACGCCCGGAAGGCACACGAGATGGGCATGGTCAACAGGGTGGTGCCGCCGGGACGCCTCATGGAAGAGGCCATGGAGATGGCGCAACGCCTTGCGCAGGGGCCCACCCGGGCAATCGGGATGATGAAACGCATGCTGAACCGGTCCTTCGAGTCGGACCTGGGGAGCTGCATGGACCTGGAGGCCACCTTCCAGGGGGTAGCGGTGAGCACGGAGGACGTGATGGAGGGGGTCACCTCCTTCCTCGAGAAGAGAGACCCCCACTTCAAGGGAAGGTGAGGCGTTTCCTGCCCGGGGCTTGGGAGAGATGCGGCGGACAAGCGGGAAGGGAAGAACGAGCTGAGTACCGGTAAAGGGGAGGAACGGAATGGCGACCATGGAAGGAAGGCCCATAGCCTTTTTCGACCTGGACCACACCCTGCTCGACGGGGCCAACGGAAACCTGGTGGTAAAGTACATGGTGAAGACCCGCCGCCTGGGAATGGAGGCGGTGTGGAAGGCGGTGAAGTTCACCTTCCTTTACCGGCTCAACAGGCTGCCCCGCGAGGAGGTCTACCGCTGGACGTTCCAGGAGTGCGGCAAGTACCCCATAGATGAGTTGATCCGCATGCTGGACGAGGCCTACGAGGAATGCATCATGCCGCGGCTCTTCCGGGAAGGAGAGGAATGCATCGCCGAACACAAGTCCAGGGGGCATCTGACGGTGATCGCCACCGCCGCCGGCGAGTACATCTCGGAGAAGGTGAGGGTCCAGTTGGGAGCGGACGACAAGATCGCCGCCATGGCCCCGGTGAGGGACGGGTATCTCACGGACGAGCTCGAGAGGCCGCTCCCCTTCGCTGAGGGAAAGGAACAGCTGGCGCGCGCTTACGCCGCCGCCCGCGGGGTGGGACTGGCGGACTGCTACTTCTACTCGGACAGCCTCGCCGACCTGCCCTTGCTGCAGGCGGTGGGCCATCCCGTGGCCGTGAACCCCCAGCGCAAGTTGCGCCTCATCGCCGAGGAAAGAGGTTGGCCCGTGCGCTACTGGCGCGAGAGGGCCGGGTATAAGCGCCCGAGCCAGGCCCTGGTGCTCAGTTTCGACCCGGCAAAGGATGCGCGGCTCACGGGAGGGGAGGGTCGCGAGTAGAGGCACGGGAGGCGCGCATATCCGATGCGGCTCGTCTCCGCGAAAGCGGCGGCGGGCACTTTCCGCTGCGTAAGCGAGATAAGGGAGGCGCGCGAAAGGTAGGGAACGGCGATGCGAGCCTTGCTCTTCGTTGCCTGTGGACTGCTTGCTGGCTTCCTCCTGGCCTCGGGTCTCGACGAGGAGAGGAGGCGGCGCCTGAGGAAAAACCTCAGCGAGCTGCGTGAGCTGCCCTACCGCGTCCTGATCTGAGGGAGGTCGTCCTTGCGCACCGACTACGACGCGATCGTGGTGGGAAGCGGCGTGGGAGGGCTGACCGCAGCCTCCCTCCTGGCGAAGCAGGGCCTGAACGTCCTGGTCCTCGAGCGCCTGGCAAGGGTGGGGGGCTGCTGCTCCAATTACGATAACGGGGGCTTCCGCCCGGAAGTGGGCGCCGTTTTCGCCATGGCAAGCGAGATCTACCACAAGGTCTTCGAGATCCTCGACCTCAGGCTGGAGGATTACATCG
>CAKZMC010000052.1 GCA_937128055.1 uncultured Actinomycetes bacterium
GAATATGGACGGGACAGGACTCCGGCAGTTCCCCTCGCTGCAGGTGGAGAGCCACGACACGTAGAAATATTGTATTATGTTTAGGGCTTGCTCCTGACGGCATAGCGCCACCCGATTTCGGATTGATCCACGCAGGACATGATGCCCGCGGTACAAAGGTAAACTATGGTGGACGACAGCGAGACCATCCTGCAGCATACCGTAGCCTCGCCCGGCGCTGCCACATCGAGACGTGTGGAGAAGGGCATCATCGGTGCGGTTCGCCACCTGTCCAGGGACATCGGGACCCGCACCGCGGGAAGCAAGGGCGAGAGGAGAGCCGCCCGCTTCGTCGAGAGGGAGCTGGAAGCGCTGGGCTTCTCCGTGGAGACCCAGCGCTTCCACGCCCCGTCGACCGTTGCCTGGAGCGAGATGCTCTCCCATCTTATCCTGGTCGCGGGGGTGATCCTCTTCCCTGCCCAAGCGGTCCTCTCGTACCTCCTTGTCCTTTTGGGATTCGTTCTCTTTCTCCTCGAGGGGTTCGGCCGCAGCCCTTTGGCGTGGGCATCGCCCCGCCTGCAATCGGAAAACGTAATCGCCAAGATCCATCCCGCGCGCGAACCGGAGACGAGGTTGGTGATAATCGCTCACCTCGACAGCCCGCGCTCCGCGTTCTACTGCCATCCGAGCGCGGTGCGGCTGCTGCGCTCCTTTTACCTCCTGGACACCGCCTGCCAGTGTGCCCTGTTCATGCTCTTCACCGTGGCCTTCGGCGGGCAGCTGCTCAGCATGGAGCGCAGCCGCCTTGACCTCCTCTGGCACGTGGGGCTGGCCCTCGCCGTCCCGCCATTCCTGGCCATGCTGGCCATCTTCGCGAAGGCGGCTTCCGGGCGGGACACGCCGGGAGGCAACCACAACGCCTCGGGGGTGGCGGTGCTGCTGGAGATCGCGCGCATCTACTCGCGCCGCCACCTGCATAAGGCCGAGCTCTGGCTCGCCTTCACCGGTGCATCGGAGGTAGCGGCGTACGGGGTCCGGAAGCTGGTGCGGCGCCACCGCAAGCAGCTTCGCGACGCCTATTTCATCGTCCTCGAGGGGGTGGGGCGGGGGTTTCCCGCCTGCTGCAGCAGGGAGGGCCGCCTCATACCGTTCAGGGCCAATCGGCGCCTGTTAAACCTCGCCAAGCGCACCTCGCAGTCCTACATCCACCACGGCACGGGGCTGGTCGGGAACGCCCTCTACCTCGGCGAGGGGTTTCAACTTCTCTCCCGCGGACACAAGGCCATCACCCTATGCAGCCGCGATGAGACCCCCTTCCCCCGTTACTGGCGCTGGGTCAAGGACGACCACCTCAACGTCGATCCCCGCAGCCTGCGCATGAGCCTGGACTTCCTGAGGGCTATGGTCGATGCCATCGACCACGGAGCCCTCGCGAAGCGGGGAAGGGGTGCACGCAGGAGGCCCGCACGCCAACCGCCCCTTTCAGCCGGCTCCGCGCCGCGAGAAGGGCAGTGAAAGGGGGCCGCCCGCGCCCGCTTAGCTCATCTTGAACAGTTGAACCCCGTTTTTGGCCCATCTCGGACATAAAACCCCAGGTAGATGGATTGCGGGTTGGG
>CAKZMC010000053.1 GCA_937128055.1 uncultured Actinomycetes bacterium
ATGGACACCTCCTTGCTCTGCTTCTTTTACTACAAAGCAAGTATAGGGGGTGTCCACCATGTTTCTGAACCTAGACATGCGCGCCGGCTCCCGCACGACATTGACAAGCGGAACGACGCGTATTAACTTAAGGTTTGCCCGCTTGCGAAGAGCGGGTTAGCGATAATTGCTGGATGTTGCAACGGGAGCCACGGAGGTTCCTCGGGGGATGAACCCCGGGAATGTCCGTTTTTGTTTTCTCTGGGAGGTGGGATCATGCATATTCCCGACGGTTTTCTCAACGCCGGAACCAGCATCGCCACCGGGGTGGTAGCCGCGGCAGCGGTGGGATACGGGCTGCACAAGGCGCGGGAGGAACTGGACGAGAGGTCAGTGCCCTTGCTCGCCCTCTGCGCCGCCTTCGTCTTCGCGGCCCAGATGCTCAACTTCCCCGTAGCGGGCGGGACCAGCGGCCATTTCATGGGAGGGGTGCTGGCAGCGGTCCTCCTCGGTCCCTGGCTGGGAGAGTTGGTGATCGCCCTGGTCTTGCTCATCCAGTGCCTGGGCTTCGCCGACGGCGGGCTCACGGCGCTGGGGGCCAACGTCTTTAACATGGCGGTCATCGGCACCATCGTATCCTACTATATCTTCCACGGAGCCAAATCGCTGCTCCCCAAGAGCAAACCCTTTTTCCTGGCAAGCACGGGTGCGGTGGCATGGCTCTCGGTGATGCTGGCCTCCGGCGCCTGCGCCGTGGAGCTGGCCCTCTCGGGCACCTCCCCTCTCGGCGTGGCCCTCCCGGCCATGCTGGGCGTGCATGCCATCATCGGGATCGGGGAGGCGGTGATCACCGTGCCGGTGGTGAGCGTGGTGCTCGCAGTGCGGCCGGACCTTGTGCGCACCTATGACTTCCATCCGGCGACGCCCAGTCTCGAGGAAGCGGAGGTGAACGGGTGATGGATGCGCGCAGGAAAGGGCTTTACTTGTTCATACTGGCAGGGTTAGCCGTGGCGGTAGCGCTGGCCTTGCTGGTTTCCCCCTGGGCCTCGTCCTCGCCGGATGGCCTGGAGAAGGTGGCGGAGGACAAGGGTTTTCTGGAAAAGGCGGAAGAGACCGAGCCGGCCTGGGAGAGCGCTCCCATACCCGATTACGCCATACCAGGAATCACCAAGGAAGTGATGGACGAGGAGACCGGCGAGGTGGAGGAGGAACCCACCAGGCTGGCCACCGCCCTGGCGGGGTTGGTGGGGACGGTGGCCATCTTCCTTATCGCCTGGGGGCTGGCGCTGGTGCTGAAGAGAAGGGAGCCCGGCGGCCGGGCGGCAGGGACGGCGGAAACGTCGCGGGAATGAAGCGAACGGGGCGCCCTTGAAACACGCTTTTCTGGACGAGTACAGCGGCCTACGGAGCCCAATCCACCAGCTTGACCCGCGGGCAAAGCTGGTGGGCTTCGCGGCGCTCATCGTGGTGTGCGTAACCACTCCGCCCAACCTCTATGCCGCCTTCGCCGTCTACCTGGGGCTGGAACTGGCGCTGCTGTGGCTTTCCCGCCTGCCCCTCAGGCATGTTGCCAGGCGCATGCTCATCGTCCTCCCCTTCATACTGGTGGTGGCCGCCTTTCTTCCCTTCTTCAGCCGGGGAGGAGGAAGCTACAATCTGGGGCCGGTGCGGGTTTCGGGACACGGGCTGCTGGTCCTCTGGAACGTGGCCGCCAAGTCCACGGTGAGCGTGCTGGCGGTGATCCTGCTCTCCTCCACCACGCCCTTCCCGGACTTGCTGCGCGGCATGGAGAGGCTGCGGGTACCCCGCCTGCTGGTGGCCCTGTTGAGTTTCACCTATCGCTATATCTTCGTCCTGGTGGACGAGATGCAACGCATGAGGCGGGCGCGTGACTCCCGGGCCTGGAGGGGGAAGTGGCTGTGGCAATCCAAGGTCGTCGGCCACATGGTCGCCGCCCTCTTCCTGCGCTCCTACGAGCGCGGCGAGAGGGTCTACGCCGCCATGCTCGCCCGCGGTTACGGCGGCGGCATGCACACGCTGTATCTCTACGAGCCCGGCATCATGGAAGTGGGATTCGCCTCCCTGGTGATGCTGGTCCCGCTGGCGGCCAGGATAATACTTTAGAAAGGACGCGGTATCCGTGCCCGCCCCGCAAGAAGAATCAGGGCGATGACGCGGTGAGGCAAAATCGAGAAGGGAGACTCTTATCATGCATCACAGGCCTGCCGTGGAGATAAAAGGCCTTCACTACGCTTACCCGGACGGGACCGTCGCCCTGCGCGGGGTGGACTTGCTCGTGGAGGAGGGAGAAGCGGTAGGGATCGTGGGCCCCAACGGCGCTGGCAAGTCGACCCTGCTCCTGCACCTCAACGGCATCCTTGCAGGACGCGGGGAGGTGCGCATCTTCGGGCTGCCGGTGGAAAAGGCCAACCTCAGGGAGATCAGGCGCCGCGTGGGGCTGGTCTTCCAGGATCCGGACGATCAACTCTTCTCGCCCACCGTCTTCGACGACGTGGCCTTTGGCCCCCTGAACATGGGCCTTTCCCGCGAAGAGGTGGCCGAGGCCGTATCTTGTGCCCTGGAGCTGGTGGGCCTGGAGGGGCTGGAGAAGCGTTCCGCCTACCACCTCAGCTACGGGCAGAAGAAGCGCGCGGCCATCGCCACCGTGCTCTCCATGAATCCCGACCTGCTGGTCCTGGACGAGCCTTCCAGCAACCTGGACCCACGCGCACGGCGAGAATTCTCCGAGCTCCTGCAGCGCACACGGATAACCAAGATCCTGGTCACCCACGACCTCCCCTTCGTCTTCGAGAACTGCGAGCGGGTGGTGGTGATGGACGGGGGCAGGATCGTCGCCGATGGGGACGTCTTTTCCATCCTCTCCAACGAGGAGCTGCTGAAGAAGCACGGCCTGGAACTCCCCTACGGGTTTTACCCCATGCACAGGGAGATGGACGGGCACCGGGTGGAAGAAGACCGCGGGTAACAAAGACTCGCTTCCCGCTTGCCTCCACGTAGGCGAGCCCCTTACCCGCGCTCTATGGAACGTTGCTCTCCGGACTGCCGTGATTCGGGCAGCTTATCGAGGGTGGCGCATCGGCGTGCCACTCCACCAGGTACTCGCCTCCATCCAGGGAGCACGAGGGTTTCTCCTCCAGGTACTCTCCCACCAGCTCCCCCCAGGAGACGGGATAGCGTCCGTCGTTGGCCGCGGCGAATATGTTAGATGCGGACAGTACCGTCCTCATCTGGGCCATACAGGTCTTCTCCTGGGCAGAGGCCCTCGCCGAGGTTATCAGGCTTGAGTTCTCCAGGTCTACTTTCCATGCGCCATCCTCCCGGACCATGGCCATGGTATGGCGCTGCATGGGGTAATCGTCGTGGGTCACATAGACGGTGACGCTCGCATCGGTCCCCTCACCCGCCGTGAACTTCATCTTGGCGAGATTCGCCAGCACATCTTCCTTCTCGCCCTCACTCAATCTTACGTCACCGGATTCCTCTCGGGATTCGCGGAAATAGGCGAGGTTCTTCTCGCTTACCAGCTCTTCTGCTGCCTCAAGTTCACCCAGGGAAGCGCGGCGGATGAACTCCTCGGCGATTTTCGCCGGGGAACTGCCACCCCCGCAGTGGAGCGCAGACAGGGAGAGAAGAACGGCTGTCAGGAAAACGATGGGTATCTTGCGCACGACAACCCCTCCTCGTGAAGTCATCTTACTGCCCTTGCTCAATTTCCTTCTCCAAAGTCCCGTGTTTTTCCTTGTGGGCCCGGTTTCAAGGCAGGTGCCGTTCCGCTACCTCCGTTCCTCTTGGTAATGACGTCTTCGGGAGCGTTTCTCGCCCTCTCGCAATGGCGTTTTGCGGAAGGGGCATCGCGCCTGCGAGCCGCGATGCCGGGCGCAAGGATCTCCGCAAACATGTTTATGCAGGCCGGGTTTGTCTCTCCAGGCCGGGTTTGTCTCTCGTGAGGTCTACCGCAAGAGGTGGATGTTTCCGATGTGGACGCGGGTGAGGCCGGCTTCCCTCGCCGCCGCCAGGCATTCCTCGGCCTGGCGGCGCGAGGTCACCGGCAGGTCGCGCATGGCATGCTGCGGGTGGAAGGCCAGCAGGGAGTAGGGGATATCGCGGCCCAGGGAGGCGATGAAGGCTGCGATACGCCCTACCTCCCCCGCTGCAACGTAACCCGGGACCAGGAGGGTGCTGGCCACCAGCGGCGGCGGTTCCGGGCGCTCCGGGACGCGGGATGCCGCATAGGCAAAATTATCCAGGGTACGCTTGTTCTCCGCGCCGCAGAGAGCGCGGTGCAGACCCGGGTGAAAGGCCTTGAGGTCGAACTTCACGCAGCCCCCGCTTTCCAGGGAGAGGTCCAGGGCACGCCGCAGCAAACCCGGGTGCATGCTGCCGTTGCTCTCCCAGCAGATGCGCAGATCTCCCCCGCGCCTCGCGAGGGCCAGCTCGGAGGCGCGCAGGGCGAAGGGCATCTGGGGGGAGGGATCGCCGCCGAAGTAGCAGATGCAGCCGGTGCGCTCATCAGCCGCTTCTGCCAGCTCGCGCGGGTTGAAGACCGGCGCCAGGCGCGCGGTCAGCAACCTGAACTGCACGTTCTGGCAGAAGAGGCAGTCAAAGGAACAGGCTCCCAGGAAGACGGCCAGGTTGTAACGGCCGCGGTCCCGGCTCCCCGCGCATACCCAGTCCGCCACGCAGTTGGTGGGGAGGGGATCATAGTAATACTCCAGGACGCCGCCCCGGGCGGTCCCGGAAAGGTGCCGCAATTTCCCGTTTCTCACCTTGCGCAGGCCGCAGTAACCCTTCTCCCCCTCCCCCAGGCTGCACTCGTTCCCGCAGATGCGGCAGGTCCTCCCTCCTACCACCCTGGGGATTTCCGCCGGCAGCTCGAAGGGCGCCCGCACGCACGCGTGCGCCTCGCGCACCAGCCGCTCAACTTCTTCTCCGCCAGCGGCCAGGCAGCGCGCGCACACCCCCAGGATCTGCGAGACCTCCGGCGACGCCCTTCCGCAAATGACGCAACTCTTTCCTTCCCCCTGCACCATGCGCTGCCGATCCTTCCTTTCTCCTCCGGCCATGTCCCCGTACTTCACATCGGCCACTGGCCTCGAGGAGGAGAACATCGTGTCCGCATCTCGATTCTTGCATCCCCTTGCGGCGCGTGCAACGATCACGGCCCGCCCTGCGGGGAGACGGGCCTTCGCTTGCCTCAGCGTTTTCCGCCACAACAGGCCAAGACAGGATGAGGGCAAGGAGGGCGTGTGCCTGCCGGCGATGTTAAGATATTCTTATGCCATGCCGGCATCGTCGAAAGCCCGACCAGCGCATGCGAGGACCGCACGCGGCGTAAAGGGGAGAGGCGGGAAAGTGCGTGGACGATCCGCGGAACGCGGAGGCGGGAGCTTGCCGCCGCCTTTTACCCTTACGGGAAAGCGAGGGCCATGAAACGTGACCGCTCAGTCGGGAACTCGGCCACGCATCATCATTGAAGGACATGGAAGGTAACCGGGAAATCGGGGAGGAGCGCGTCCACAAGGCGGGACAGGCTGTCAAATGGGCCTTCGTCGTTTCTCTGGCGGCCGTCGCCGGCATCATCGCCTTGCTGCAGCTTTTCCGCGCCCATCCCGCCCAGGAAGTCCTGGCAAAGGCGGTGGAGAGGGTGCAGGAAGGGGACATCGAGGGAGCCATGGAATACGTGGACCCGCAGGGACAGCTGGGTATCGTCTGGCAGGAAAACGTCGGCGGCGCAAAGGATTCCATTGCCTCCCTCATGGACCGATACTGTATGGAATTTTCTTCTATAAAATACAAGACCCGCGTAGAGGGAGATTACGCGGAGGTGCAGCTGGCCGGGGGCAGGGTGACGGTCTTTGGAAGGGATGAGCATGTTCCCCTTGCCTTCTTCGACCTGGAAGGCTCGGACCTTGTTTTCTACCTGCAGAAAAAAGACGGCTCCTGGCTGATCGAGGGGACCAACTACGACCTGCAGGAGATGCTCTCCGGGAGCCTGGACTGGCTGTACGAAATAAGGTAGGTGGGGGATGGAGCATCGGGGAGGCTCGCGCACGAGAAGAGGGACGTCTGCGGCGTTAGCCCTCTTGCTCGCCGCCGCCCTGTGTTCCGCGATGCTGCCCGGGTGCTCCTCGTCCACGCCTGAACTCACGGTGCAGGAATTCATCACCGCCCGCATGGAGGGGGACGAAAGCCGCGCGAAGGAGCTTGCCGTGGAAGGGGACCTCGGGGATTACCTGGGAGGCGAGCCCTTCCTCGCCGGGTCCGAGGCGGATTTCACCGTCGAACTGGCGGAGAGCGACAAGGACCGCGCCGTGGTGCGGGTGCATCTCACGTGGGGGGAGGAGGGCGTGGACATATCGTACGTCTGCCGGCGCGTGGGGTCGCGATGGAAGGTGGCCCTGCGCGAGACGGAAGCGCTGTGGTATCCCGATATCGATCTGCGGGAGTAGAATTCCGACGCTACGGAAGAGGCAAAGCACCGCTTTCCCGCCCCGTTCCCTTTATGTCTTCGCATCGCCTTTCAGCGCGAGTCCGCTTCGTGACTCCGCTCCCGCAATGACGACACCTGCGCTCCTTCCGACGACGCGGCAGGGGCAATCGTGTTGGACTTTCCTGGTTAGCGCCGGGCAGGCCTTTAACGGCGTCTGTCGTCCTTGCTCTTTGCCGGCCTGGAACCGGGCTTGGGGGGGGCGGCCGCCTTGGATTTTTTCGCCGCCACGCTCCTGGACCTGGTGACGGGTTTTGGCACCTTGCGCGGCGCAGCCTCCTCCTTCCTGGCGCGGGCCGCCTTGCCGTCCTGGTAGAGGGCGGCCTTGAAGACCTCCTCGATGTGCTTCACCGGCACGAACTTGAGGTCTTTGCGGATGAAATCCGGGATTTCCTCAAGGTATTTACGATTCTCCTCGGGGATGATAATCGTCTTCACGCCGGAGCGGTGGGCGGCAAGCACCTTCTCCTTCAGCCCGCCGATGGGAAGCACCTTCCCACGCAGGGTTATCTCGCCGGTCATGCCCACGTCCTTGCGGACCCTCTTGCCGGTGATGGAGGAAATGAGGGCGGTGGCCATGGTCACCCCGGCGCTCGGGCCGTCCTTGGGGATGGCTCCCGCCGGCACGTGGATGTGCATGTCGTGCTTATGGAAGAACTCGGGGTCCACCCCGTAACGCTCCGCCACGCTGCGGCAGTAGGTCAGCGCCGCTTTGGCCGACTCCTGCATGACATCCCCCAGCTTCCCCGTGAGCACCAGCTCCCCGCTGCCCGGCATCACCTGGCATTCCACGAAGAGCACGTCCCCGCCTGACTCCGTCCAGGCCAGCCCGGTGGCCACTCCCACCTCGTCCTCTTCCTCCAGGACCTCGAAGCGGAAACGCTCCGGGCCCAGCAGGCTATGCAGGTCCTTCTCGGTGACCTTCTTGCTCCTGCGCTTGCCGGTGGCGATGTCCTTGGCCACCTTGCGGCAAATGGAAGCTATCTCGCGTTCCAGGTTCCGCACCCCCGCCTCGCGCGTGTAATTGCGAATGACGGCGCGCAGGGCGTCGTCCGCGATATCCAGCTGGCTCTTCTTGAGGCCGTGCTCCTCAAACTGGCGGGGGATGAGATGTTCCCGCGCAATATGCAGCTTCTCCACCTCCGTATAGCCGGGGAGCTCCAGCACCTCCATGCGGTCCAGAAGGGCCGGAGGGATGGGGATCACCGTGTTGGCGGTGGTTATGAACATGACTTTCGAGAGGTCGAAGGGGACGTCCAGGTAATGGTCGGAGAAGGAGAAGTTCTGTTCCGGGTCCAGGACCTCCAGCAGGGCCGCAGCCGGGTCCCCGCGGAAATCCACCCCGATCTTGTCCACCTCGTCCAGCATGAACACGGGGTTGTTGGAGCCCGCCTTCCGTATCCCCTGGATGATCCTTCCAGGGAGGGCCCCGATGTAGGTGCGCCGGTGGCCCCGGATCTCCGCCTCATCGTGCATGCCTCCCAGCGAGATACGCACGAACTTCCGCCCCAGGGCACGGGCGATGGACTGCCCCAGGGAGGTCTTCCCCACCCCCGGCGGTCCCACGAAACAGAGGATGGGGCCCTTCATGTCCTCTTTAAGCTTGCGCACCGCCAGGTACTCCAGTATACGGTCCTTCACCTTCTCCAGGTCGTAATGGTCCTCGTCGAGTATCTTGCGGGCGCGCTTGATTTCCAAGTTGTCCTCGGTGGCTATGCTCCAGGGCAGGCTGGTAAGCCATTCGAGGTAGGTGCGAGCCACCGTGTACTCCGCCGCGGCCACCGGCATCTTCGCCAGGCGGTCCAGTTCTCTCTCCGCCTCCTTGCGGGCCTCCTCCGACATCCCGCTCTGCTCGATCTTCTCCCGGAACTCGTTTATCTCCATGGTGCGCTCGTCGACATCGCCGAGCTCTTTCTGGATGGCCTTCAGCTGTTCGCGCAGAAAATATTCGCGCTGGCTCTTGGACATCTCCGTCTGCACCTGGGACTGTATTCTGGAGCCAATCTCCAGGATCTCGATCTCCTTATTCAGATATAAGGTAAGTTTTTCCAGTCTTTGCTTGACGTTCACCGCTTCCAGCAGTTCCTGCTTCTCCTCCAAGGTGATGTTGATGTTGGAGGCGATGAAGTCGGCAAGGTTGTTGGGTTCCGAGATGTTCATGGCGGCTATGAAAATCTCGTTGGGCAGGTAGGGGGCCATGGACACGATCTTCTTGAACTGGGCGAGGACGTTGCGCGCCAGCCCCTCCATCTCCACCGATCTTTCCACTATCTCCCTGATCTTCTCGACCCTCGCCTTCAGGTAGGGATCCCTTTGCACGTATTCCAGCACGCGGATCCTCTGTACCCCCTGCACGAAGAGCTGCATGGAGCCGTCGGGAAGTTTGAGCATACGGATGATGGCCGCCGCCGTCCCAACGCCGTATATCTGCTCCGGGCCGGGAAGCTCCACGTCCTCTTTCGCCGCCATGGCCGCCACCAGGCGGTCGGCGGTCAGGGCATCGTCGATGAGCTTCACGTACTCCTCCTTGGTGATGAGGAGAGGCATGATTATGTGAGGGTAGATAACCGTGTCCTTCAGGGGAAGCACCGGCAGTGTCTCGGGGATATAGGGCTCGGTCATCCCCATCGGGAAATCGTTGTCCGGCAAGGCTTACCTCCTTAATACCCTCGCGAGCAGGAATGTCATTCGTCGCCGGCGTCGAGGTCGCGCGGGCGCTCCTCTTTCCGCTTGGGCAGGCTTATCTCCAGGAAACCTTGGCGGTACACGGCCTGGGTGGCGTCTGCATCGATGTCCATGGGGAGCTCGAGATTCCTCTCGAACTCTCCGTAACTTATCTCCAGGAGATAAGTGTTCTTCACCCCCGGTGGCCTGATCGGCCGGCGGCTGCCGCGTATGGTAAGCACCCTCCCGCGCAAGGTCACCTCCACCTGTTCCTCGTCGATGCCTGCCAGCTCCATCACCACAGTGAAATGATCGGGGCACTCGTAGACGTCGCATAAAGGCTTCCAGGCCTTCTCGAAGATGGCGGACGGCTTCTTCCAGCGCGGCATGTGGCTGAAGAAGCGCTCCATCTCCCGGCGCATGGCCGTCACTTCGTCGAAATCGTCGCGGTTCCAGAAAGCTTCCGTCACCCTGCAAGCCCCTTTTGCTTGCCTGTCACCGGACCGGTCAACGCCTCTAATTATACCCCATCCGCAATACGGTTGTTCCCCGCATAGCGAGGTTATACGACGTTATGCCCGCATCCGCACCCGCCGGTATGGCGCCCCCCCACAAGGCGGGTCATATCAGGGAGAAAATTCCATGCCCGCCACTCTTTCCTCCTCGCGAAGCAGGGCTTCCTTGAGCTCGCGTCGTATACGGATGTCGTGCCCCCGGAAGGGAGCCAGACTCCAGACGCCCTCACGGATTCCCCACTGGTACTGCCCGGGAGCGAGCTTGCCGTCCATGGCCATCTCCACCGCGCGGAAAACGGCGTTGTCGTCACGCAGGACAAGCGAGGTCAGCACGTGCTCCGGGGAAGACTCGTAAAGGTCGCTTCCCGCGGGGATGACCAGGATGCCCTTCGCCTCCGCCATCTCTATCGCCTTGGACACGAACCCGCCCGGCGCGCAGAAGAGTATATCGGCCCCTTTCTTCGCCGCCTCCTCGACGAGGGAGCGCGTTTTCGCCGCGTCATCCCCATCTTCCAGCAGGAAGACGAGGGTATCGCCTTCGGGGAACGCCGCCTTCACCCCTGCCGTAAAACCCGCCCGGTACCAGTCCGTCATGGGGTCGCTCTTCATCCCAAAGAAAGCGACCACCGGGAGGGCATTGGTCATGGGATGGTCCTTGCCCGTGGTCAACCAGCCGGCGAGGTACCCGCATATATATGCGCCCTCCTCGACCCGGTAACGCACGGTGGTCGTCTCCTCGAGCCCCGGGACCTGCGCGGCTGGCGGGAAGTCCAGCGCTACCAAGGGTATCTCGCATCCTGCCTGCCGCGAGGCCAGGATGCCCTCCGTGGCGCCCTTTCCCAGGGAGATCACGAGCTGGTAGGCCGCGTCCTCGCCCGCCTCGCTCGCGCCCGCAAGCACGTTCTCGCCGGAATCCAGCAGTTCCGCTTCCGCCCCCAGCTCAGCCTCCACCTTCTCGCATGCATAGTGAAGAAGGTCGCTGCGTTGGTGGCCCGGTTCCCCTTCGGCAAAACCGCATATGGCCACGCGATAGGGGGGTTCCTGCCGGGAGCAGGAGACGTGGGCCAGGAGCGTGACGGCCGACACGAGGGATATTGCAACAACGGTCACGATGCGCTTGCCAAAGGCCATCTTTTCCCCTGCTTCGCTTGAGGCTCTTTCGACCCTTCACTGCGCTAAACATTATAGCATCCCCGCGATGACGCGAATTCGTCCGGAACCATGCGGCCATGGTAAATGCCGCCCGAACCGCTTCCCGCCTCCGTCCTCCCGTTGCCTTCAACCGACGCAGCCCTGCCTCTTGCACGCGCATGCAACCCCGGCTTCAGGCCTCGTAGCGGCGCTTCCCTCCCGCACCGTCCTCCTTCCGCGACAGGGTCACCAGGAGGACGCCGGTGGCCACCATGGCCGTCGCGAACGCCAGGGCGTAGGTGACCGGCTCCCCCAGCGCGTAATGGGCAAGAAGAAGCGCGAAAACGGGCTTCAGGTAGAAAAGGCTCGCGCCCCTCGAGGCGGGTACTCTCCTCATGCCCTCGAAATAGAGGAGGTAACCGAGGCCCACGGTGACGACCCCCAGGTAGAGCAGCCAGCCCCACGTCCCCGCGTCGTAGTTCGCCAAAGCGCCCCATCCTTTCCTCGCGGCCAGGAGCGTGGCAAACGCGGCGGATCCCGCGACAACGCTCAAGAAGGACACGGTGAGCCCGCCGTAGACCTGGGAATACCGTTTCCCGTAGACGGTGTATGCGGACCAGGTGAGCGCAGAGGAGAGTACCAGGATGCCGCCGAGGAAGTCGCCCCGGGAAAACAGTCCCGAGAAATGGAAACCGGTAACGGCCGTCAAGGCTCCCAGAAAGCCCAGGCAGATACCGAGCCAGCCCGCCACGCTCAAGCGCTCCCTGAGGAGCAGCGCGGCGAGCAGGGACGTAAAGATGGGATTGGTGGAGAAGACCACCGCCGCCGTTGAGGCGCTGGCCCTCTCCACCCCCTGGTGAAAGAGGAAAAACGTGAGGAAGACCCCCACCACCCCGAGCAGGATAACGGGCGCGGGGTCGTTCCGCAGGGCTTTAGCGGCGAGGCGGCCCCTCCTGCCGCCTACGGCGAAGGGAAGGAGCAGCAGGCCGCCGAAGATGAAGCGCAGGGCCGCGACCTGGTCCGCGCCGGGAGGGTTGCTTGTCCCCGTGCCGGACTGGAGGTACTTGGAAACCACCTCGATGGTGCTGAAAAGGGCTATGGCTCCGAAGACGTAAAGGAATCCCCTTCTTTCCATGGCCATAGTGTATCCTCTGGCCGCAAGCGGGGGATAGTGGCAAACGCCGTGGTAATTCAGGTTCTGACGTAATCCTTGCCGATGACCACGATGACGTCCGCGTCATAGGTGATGGCCACATCCTGGTCCTCGAGAATGAGATAGGAGGCGTCGGCGTTAAGGTCTTTCGCCACCAAGCGCGCCTCGTCCCCGTGTCCCGGCGCGTAATACACCGTGGTCCGTTCGTAGGCATTGACGGTATTCCCGATCTTCACCGTCTGGTATCCCTTGTCCTTCATGAGCTCAGCCACGCTCGCGGCCATGCCCTCCCAGCGAACCCCGTTGAGCACCGCCAGGTTCACCGCCGCGCGATCCACCTCTGCCTCACCCGCGCGGCGCAGCATCTCCTGTTCCAGGAGCTCGGCCCGCGCCTCCTCCGGGGTTTTCGTGCTACAGTACTTGTCTATGTTGGCGAAGAGGCGGGCAGCAGCCTCGGCATCGTGCACGAAATACCATGGCTGGCCCGGAGCGGGGTCGGGGCTGTCCCCGGGAAGGGTTGCGAATTCCACGTCCTTGACCTCCATACCCTGCAAGGCCTCCGCCAGGGTGAAGATCATGTCCGGATCGAGGGTGGTTTCCAGGTATTTTACTGCGGTGTCCAGGATCTTTAACAGGGATTGGATATCGCGGATGGAAACCGCCTTCTCAATCATGGCTTTCAGGAAGGCCTTCTGGTTCTCGATGCGGTCCAGGTCGCCCCGGGGCAACTTGCGGCTCCTCACCACGATGAGGGCCTGGTCCCCGTTAAGGTTGTAATCTCCCTTGGGAAGGTACCCCGTGAGGGGGTCGTTGATGGTGAACCCGAGATGGAAAGGGACCCCCCCTATCGCATTCACTATGTTCTTGAAGGCCTCGAAATCGGCCTCTGCGTAATCGTTGATCTCCAGGCCGGAGAGTTGCTCCACCACTTCCACGGCGCCAGCCGGCCCCTTGAAGGCGTGCGCGGCGTTGATCTTCTGGGTGCCGTAACCGGGGATGGTCACCTTGGTGTCGCGTGGAATGGACACGACGACGGCTTTCTTCTTGCTCACGTTGACCGAAACCAGGATCATCACATCGGAGCGGGTGTTGCCCTCCTCGCCGGGGATGCTACCCCTGTCTATGCCGATAAAGAGGACGTTGAGGTTCTTGTCGGGGTCGTGCCACTTGCTGAGTCCCGCGTAGAGGTCCGGGTTCTCCTCGCGGGAGATGACCGCCGGCTCGAAGCGGATCCGGACGTAGTGCTTGGAAGCCCAGATCTTGACGACGTCAAGGTTTAACACGCCTACCACCAGGCCGCCCATAAGAACCAGGGCGGCCACGATCTTGAGGATGAGCCTTCTCCTCCTTCTCTTTTGCAGCCTGAGCCTTTCCTGCCTTTTCATGTCACCTTTTGACGTCCCTCTTTTTCCGCCGGTTCCTGCAGCGTGCGCCGGCCGCCAGCGGTCGCCCGAGGACGGTTTGCACCGCGGTGATCGCCGAAACCAGCACCATTATATGGTGCGTCCTTTCCCTGCGCCAACGCCCGTTCGCCTCCCAATCCTCCCTTGCCCCCACGAGATGAGCGGCCGTCCTAATCGCCTTCGCCGTCTGCCTCCTCCCCCGCCTCCTCGAGCCGCAACTCCTCGCTGGAGAGGCCCTCCTCCATGCTCCCGATAAGCCTCTCCACTTTCGCGCCGGTCTCGGCAAGGCGGCGACGCGCCTCCCGTATCAGCCCCACTCCCTCCTCGAAAAGCCGCAGGCCTTCTTCCAGCTCCAGGTCCTGCCTTTCCAGGGTAGCGGTTATCTCCTCCAGCCGTTCCATCATCTTGCGAAAGGTCATCTCGCTCAATACAATCCCCCTTGTTCCTTATCCTTTCCTTCCCTTGGCTTTCCGGGAAATACGCAACCAAGAATCCGCTTTATCCGCCCCGCTCTGCGCCATCGATCCACGTGCCCCGCATTTTCGTAACCCCGCAAAGCGCCCGGCGTCAAGGCGGGCTTTGCCAGAGCACGCTCGCGTCTTCACGCCTTTCAGGTGCCGGGAACGAGTCCATCTTCCGCCTGCTCCGCAGGCTCCTCCCGCTCTTCCACCTCGCAACGGAGGATGCCCCGGTGCAGCCGCACATCCAACCGCTGGCCCTTTTCCACCTCCAGGCTGCTCAGCAGGGGTTTCCTTTCGCCGGCCCGGCTCACGACGGCATATCCCCGTGAAAGGACGGCCAGCGGGCTCAGGGCCTGCAGCCGGGAGGCGAGCAGCCGCGTCCTCCCCTCCTCGCCAGCGAGAAAGGCGGCCATGCGGGACCTCATCTCCCTCCCCCGCTGTGCCGGCTCGCCCTCCTTCCACCTGTACCAGGAATGGAAGGACGCGACCAACTTGGACGCTTCGCCCGTTACACTGCGCGGCAGGTCTCGGTACTCGCGGGGAAAACGGCTTAATGACAGCGCGTAATCCTCCACGCGGTTCGTCCTCTCATCCAGGAAAGCGCGTGCGCGATTGAGCAGGTCCAGCTCCTCCTCCGCCAGGTTCTGGTATGCCTGTGCGAGCAGTACTTCACTGTCGCGGAAAGGCCTGCGGCCTTCCTGCGAGAGCAGCCTCTTCTCCTCCTTGTGCAATGCGCCGCGCATCCCCTCCCGCAAGGTGGTCTCCTTCTCCCGCAGCAGCGAAAGGACCTCGGCGGAAGAGGGTACCGCGGCTTCCGCCGCCCCGGTGGGCGTGCTGGCGCGGTAATCCGCGGCCAGGTCCGCGAGGGTCAGGTCCGGCTCGTGGCCCACGCCGGTGATTACCGGGATGGAGGATGCCCGGATAGCCCTCACCACCTCCTCGGTGTTGAAGGGATGGAGGTCCTCCAGGGAACCGCCCCCCCGCGCCAGGATGATGACGTCCACCGGGCAGGCGCGGTTGAAAAGTCCTATGGCAGCGACGATGTCCCCCGTCGCCTCGTCGCCCTGTACCCGCACGCCCCTCGCCAACAGGTGGCAGCACGGATAACGGCGGGCGAGGTTGCGGACCACGTCCCGGACGGCGGCTCCTTCCAGGGAAGTCACGAGCCCGACGCGCTCCGGATAGGCGGGCAAGGGTTTCTTCAGGGCCTCATCGAAGAGCCCTTCCTGGGCCAGCTTGTGCAGAAGCCTGAAGAACTCTCGCCGCAGCTTTCCTTCCCCGGCCTCCTGTACCTGGTAGACGTTCATGCGATACTGGCCGCGGCGGATATATATGCCCAGCCGCCCGCGGGCGAGGACCATCGCTCCCTCCCGGAGCTCGCCTCCGGCATCCCGCATGACCTCTCCGAAGATGACGCAGGGGAGCACGGCTTCCTCCTCGCGGAGGCTGAAGAAGGCGTAATTCGCGTAAGCGCGGTAATTGGCGACCTCGCCTTCTACCCACAGCACCAGATCCTGCAGCAGGCCGTCCGCCATGCGGTTCGCCTCGCTGACGCTGTACACCCGTTCCTCGTCCTGACCATCCATGCCTGCACCTCGGGGTTCCTCGGCAACCATGCCTGCGGCCGCCCTCCGCCGAAGCCCGCGCTGCTACGTCCCTTTGCGGGCAAGGGAGTGGAGGGCGGTGCGCGAGCCGCTTAAACCATCCTTTCATATTCTTCCCCCCTTATCTTCCCTCTTATTCTAACCGCGTCCCCGCCATGCCACCCGCCTACCTTGCCCCACGGCAAATACACAGCGCCGTCGAAGGGCCGCATCACCAGGATCGCGAGGATATGCGAGCGCGTGCAGGAAAAAGGCCGCCGGCGGTTGAAATACATAATGTAGTTGGTTAAGGCTTAAAAGCCCTATATGTTGCGTTCGCCACCCACGAGGTCAAGGGTGAGGTAACGAGGGGGCTGTCTTGGAGATATTGGCCTTGCTCCTGCTGGGTTTGATAGCGATGCTCGCTATCGTCCCTCCCATCATCCGCAATAAGTTGGAGGAGTCCCCCCTCACCACCACCCAGAGCTTCCAGCGCAGCATGCAGGAAATAGCCTATTCCATCGAGAAGCACGACGGATACGACGGCGAGCGCGCCGGGCGCCTTCCCGGCAGGCAGCGGATGGCGGCCGGCACTGAGGGCCGGGCCGCCGTCTTCTCCCCGGCCCGCGGGGTAGGCTCCCATCACAAGCGGGCCTCGGTCAGGCGCATGCGTATCACCACCACTTTGACCTTTCTTTCCTTCTTCTGGGGCATCGCCACCCTTTTGAGCGGACAGGTATGGTGCCTGGCGGTCTTCGCCTTCTCCGCTTCCCTGCTAGCCTTTTACTGGGGGTTGGTACTGGTCGTGCCCTACCTCGCCCTCGGGACAGCGGGTGAAAAAAGGACCGAGGAGGCGTTCCGCCCGCGCAAGAGGCAAGCGGTGTAGCGTCCGTACCGCCTCGCCTCGCGCCGACGCAAGCAACCCGCGGAATGCGGCGGTTCCGCGCGCCGGCCTGTCAGCGCAGGGCCCCCATCTTCCAGAGCAAAAGCACGATGGCCAGGTGTAACACCAGAAAAGCCGCCATGAAGAGCAGGGAACGGCCTCCGTACTGGGGACGGATATAGAAAAGAAATATGACGGCCAGGAAGAAGATCACGGAAAGGCAGAGAAGGGCGATGACCCACGGTGTTGCCGCCCCCAACCTCTCGCGCATATTCGCCAGCAGGTAACAGAGGAAAACGACTGCCAGGCCCGAGAGCACTATGAGCGACATCTGGGGCCATGTTGGCTGGCTCTCCTTCATCGCGCACCCGCCTGCGAGCAAGACCGACCCCTGCGTTCACGTGGTTTGACGCGCATTTCTCTTCACTCACCTCCTGCGTACAGCCAGCGAAGACTTTCCCGCGACCGCCGCTTCCCGCTACCGGAGCGGCGTAAGATCGCCGTAACGCTCTCCTTGATTCCTCTCGCGAAAAACTTGCTCAGCAGGGCTCTCCCCAGCTCACTGGATATCTCCCAGCGGCCCCCGCTCATGCGGGACAACATGCCCGTGATGCCTTTCCCCTGCCCCCAAAGGCCCATGCCGCCTACCAGGAAACCGCCCCCGAAACTCAGGCACGATTCCCAAATGGAAGGTTTCCCCCCGGCCACGCCGCGCAGCGCCACGTCTCCCAGGAATCCCAGGCACCCGCAGAGGAACATATAGGATATCTTCTCGGACAGGTGAGTGAAGAGCGAGCTCGCGTAGAGGCCGCCCTGCACTAACCCGCCGCCGATGACGGAACCGCCCGAGGACAGAAACCCCGCGGCCAGGCCTTGCGCCGTAGCCTGGGAAAAGAGGCCGCTGACAACCAGCCTGCCCATTCCGCCGCTAATACCGCCGATGACGAAAGAGGCCAGGATACCCCATGGATTCAGCTCCTTCCCCGTCGCCCAGCAGAACAAGGTGTAAACCGCGGCATCGGCAACGCCGTGCGCGAGGAACGCCTTGCAGAAACCCAGCGCGCCCAGCTTGGCGAAGCCGCTCCCCATGAGCGGTGCCAGATACTGGAAGAGCAGGCACGTGGCGGCCGCCGCGCCTCCCACCGCAAGCGCGCTGAGAAAGCAGCCTGTGAAGGAGAAGGATTCTCCCGCGGCAAACGCATAATAGATACTGTAACCCACGGCGGCAATGCTCCCGGCAACCGCGGCCACCAGTATGGTGCCGATCGACAGGCCGATAAGTATGCCGATGCCAACGACCGCGGCGCATATGAGCAAGGCAGCGGCCAGCCCCGCAAGGACGGCCTGCACGAAACGGTTGGAAACCACGGCTTTCACCGCCTTCAACAGGCCGCGATAAAGCGGGGCGGCCCATGGCTCTATGCAGGTGTGGTAGAAGGAGGCCAGGGCCTTCCCCGCCGCCCTGACGGCGATACAGGCACCCCGCCACGCGGCGGAAGCCGCTTCCTCCGCCGCCCGCGCAAGGTACCGGAAACCCCTCTTCACCGCTCCGCCGACGGAGCCCGCAGCACGCCGCACCCAGTCGATGAAGCCTCCACCCCGGTGGCGCTCCAGGTAGGTCTCCATGGACCCGCGGTCTTCCCAGGGCCCGAGGAAAAGGGATTTCGTGGGATCGAGCCGCCTGCCCTGCAGGTAGGGAAGGGGGTCCACGGCCGTACCCCTGCAGAAGAGGCCAAAATGCAGGTGCGGGGAGGAGCTGGAGCGGTCCATTGCGCCGTCGCTTTCTCCCAGCAACTGCCCGGCCTCGACGTGTTGGCCCTTCCTCACCACGGCGGAACGAAGCGCGACGTAGGTGGTCTTGAAATCGTCCGGGTGCAGCAGGCTCACGCACAGACCCACCGGCGTCCCCCCCGCAAAGGAGACGGTGCCCGAGGCCGAGGCGCGGACCTCGCTCCCCACGGAAAGAGCGATATCTATCCCGGCGTGTCCGCCCGCCCCATAGGAACCGCGTGCCGCGCGGAACGGTGTTATGACCTCCCCTTTCGCCGGCCACCTGAAGGAGGGTGCCTCCTCCCCGGCCGCCATGGCCGGGGAGGAAAGCGGTTGGAAGGAGAAGATGAGGAGGGTAAAGAGGAGGGTAAAGAGGAGGGGTGGGGCGAATGCCCGGCTCATGAAGGGTGCCTTCCCGCCCCGGGGAACGCCTTCCCGCCTTCCCGGGCACGGGAAGGCCGGATGAGCCCGCCCGCCCCGCAGGCGTACCGGGAAAGGGCGGGGCGCGGCCGGGCCCATCGCTTGAACCGGCTTCTCGGGGCGGTTCTCCTTCCGGGGAAAAATCAATTCAATATACCTCCACCGTGGCCGTGGCAATACCTCTCGCGCCGCGGGAGTCGATCACCTCGAGGATTACCTGGAAACGCGCGGGAATCACCGCCGAATCGAACACGTGCTGCACGCTGGCTCCTTCCAGTACGGTTCCGTCACCGCAACGCCACAGGTAACGGACGATATCCCCGTCGGGGTCGTAAGACCCGCTCGCATCCATGCGCACGCAAAGGGGCGCCGAACCGTTGCGGCACGACAGGGAGGCTGCGGCGCGGGGCGGGCTGTTTCCGCGGGCAACGCCACCCGGAGAGGGATCCGCAACCCCGGGCGCGGACCGGGAGACGTCTGCCGGCGCGGCGGATGGCTGCGATTCCGAAAGCCCGTTTTCGCCCTGGGAGGGCGGCGCGGCCTCCCACCCGCCATCCGTGCCGGCGTCCCCACGGCCGGAGCTTACCACCAGGTTGATGACCTCTCCCGGGAGAAGTGCCGATCCCTGCGCAGGCTCCTGGGCGACGACCCTTCCCGCGGACCACAGACGGGAAGGAGTCTCCCTCACCTCGTAAGCCAGCCCCAGTTCCTCGAGGGCCTGCACCGCCTCCTCCGCGGTCATGCCCTGTAGGTCGGGAAGGATGACCTTCAACTCCTCGCCCGCCGCATCCTCCCGCCCTTCGCCGCCCCTATCCCTCGTAAAGACGGCGGAGATCGCGCCGAACACCAGCCACACCGCCAGGCCGCCTGCCAGCATCAGGGCCAGCAAGCGCGCAAATGCCCGCCGCCGGCCGGCCTTGTCCTGGTCGGCAGGCACGGCGGTCCCTCTCGCCCCATCCGCCCGGGGGAGATCCATCCGTGAGAAAGGGCCTCCCGCCTTGGCGTCCACGTAGCGGAAGTCGCCGCCGTCATGGGAAGCATCCACTTCACGCGGGGCGACGGCGCCACGGGAAGTGCCCCCTTTCCGGGAAGTGCCCCCGTCCCGGGAAGTGCCCCCGTCCGGCGATGCGTCTGCATCGCGGAAAAGGCCCGGGCCCGGTGAGGCTACACCGCCCCGCGAAGAGTCACCGTCCAGGGAACCGCGCCCTTCCCCGCCGCCCCCGTCGTGCGGGAAACGCAATGCAGCCTGCAAATCCTCAAGGATCAGCCGCGGCGAGGAGGGGCGCCGCTGTGGCAGGGGATCCCGGGCCCTCTGCAGAAGGGAGTGCAGCCGATCGGTCATCGCCTCCTCCGGCAGCATCTCGCCGACCATTACCGCCAGCGAAAAGACGTCGGATACGCGTGTACCCTCCCGGCCTCCATCCGTTTCGGGAGCCCGGTAGACGGAGACGCGATTGAGGAGCGCCGGTTCCGCCTCCTCCAGCAGCCAACCGTAACCGGCCCTCGCCAGCCCCACCTTTCCACGCGCACCGATGAAGACCTGGTGCGGGCTCAGCCCCAGGTAATAGAGGCCCAGCCCATAGGCCTCGGAGAGGACCTGGACGGCCGCGGCCACGATCTCCACGACCTGGGCGGCGGGCAGGTTTCCCGTCTGACGCAGCAGTTCAGCGAGGGCGACCCCCTGCGATGAGGCCCTCACCGCGTAGAGGCATCCCTCCTCTTCCCACCACGCGAAAAGGGGAAATACGTGTGGGCCTCGCATGCGCAGCGAGATATCCAGCAACTCCCTCAGGCGTGCGGCGGATAGGGGAAACCCCTCGCGGTGGCAGGAGAGGACATCGACCTCCACCTGCGTGCCCAGGACGATATCCTGTGCCGCGTAAGTAGCGAGGAAGCGCCCGGAAAACGCCTCCCCGCACAGGAGATACCTGTCAGCGAGCATCCCGCCTGCCATCTTCACCACCTTATACAAATAATCATGTTGTATAACTTATATTATTTTATAATGTTAGTCAAGTGGCGTTTCCGCCGCGGGGGTCGGGGGCTTCTTCGCCGCGGACTTCCCCAGGGCAAGGCCCGCCAGCCCTTCCCGCTTGCGGGCGCCCCGAAGCGATGCCATCCTTGATGCATGAAAGTGGAGGAGCTGGTCTTCGGGATCCTGGCCTTCGCCTGGGGGATAATCCTCCTGGCCATGCGGCGGGAGCTGCTGCAGTTCGCGCGGGAGGGAGGGAGGGGGCTGCGCGACCGCCGCGTCCTGAACGCCCTGGTTATAGCGGCGGCTTTATTGCTTTTCGCGGGCGGGATCTACTTGGTCTCCAGGAGGGCTCTGTGAGATACGGCGCGGGCCGGGAGCTTCCCGCAACGGCAAGGGGAAGCGCGCCAAGCGCCTCCCGGGCGCGCGGTGAGGGGAGGAGGGCTCCTCTCAGGCCTTGCGAGACTTGGAACCGCCGCAAGAGAGCGACGTCGCCAAGCTCATGCTCTCGCGGCCCGGTCGGCTCGCCCCGTGGAGCTCAACCGTGGGGCTCAATATGAAGCGGGCACCACCGGGAGGACGATGCGCGAGGCGGCGCCTTTGTTGCGCAACAGGTTAATGATGTTCAAGCCCGCGTAAGGCCAGCTGCTCACGAGGTCGGCGGTGGAGAACTCCAGCCTGATGCGGCTCCCGGCCCGGAAGCGATGGTACACCGCCTGCATCTCCAGGAGCCCGCCTGAGCTCCCCCGCTCCCATGGCTTCTCAGTGTACTGCTCGAAGCTGCCCCTGCTCACCAGGATCTCGTGTCCCTCCGGGGTCACCTCGTAGATCCAGGGGTTGAGCTGGGTGAACTTGGCCGAGGAACGGTAGAAGAGCTCGAACCTGGGCGGCCCCATGATGGTGAGGTCCTGCTGCAGGGGCTCGCTGAAGAAGATGGCTTCCGTGAAGGGGATGCGCATGATCCTCATCCTGGGAGGAAATTCCATGACATCGCCGCCCATCAACTGCGGCGCGTCCTGGATGTAGGGGAATGATATCCACCCCGTGATCCCCATGTTGATGAGCAGGTCGTAGGCGGTGGTGCTGACGGGAGGATTCTGGGTGAGCGTCCCGTACCCCTCCTTTCCCCTGCCGTTGAGGTAGAGCGTCAGCTCCGCGGTGCCGGGAAGGGGGTAGCACGGCGCCTGGCCGTAGTTGTCGGGGTCGGTGTGGCGGTAGTAGGCCACCGGCGGCTCGCTCTCCACCCCGTTTTCCACCCCTTTCAGGAAACGGTCGAACCACCTGTCCACCTGCTCCATCACCCAGGCGCTCTCCGGGCTTCCCACGATAAAGTCAAAGGGGAAAGGCCCCGGGTAGCATCCCATGTGGCCGTGGTTGGTGATGATGATCCGCTTCGGCGCGTCGATGGACGAGAAGGCCCACAAGCCCTCGTTGGCGAAGAAGAGGTCGTCGTTCCAGCCCGCCAGGATGAGGGTGGGGGCCACGATGGGGTGTTCCACGACGCCGTCGTACTCCTCGTCGCACCAGTAGCGCGCGGAACGCACCTTGAAGAAATGCCTGGCGTATTCCTCCTCCGCCTTGCGTCGCTGGATCACGATCCCGTAGATGTAGGGGAGTTCCTCGCTGACCTGGCTCACGGGGGGGATCAGCTTCAAGAGCCCGTTGAGGAGGACGCCCAATTTCTGTTGATCGGTATACCTCTTGTCCACGGCGAGGCTCATGAGGCTGGTCATGAACCCCGAGATCTTCCCGATATAAGCGGTGCAGAGAAGCAAGGTGGCCCAGGTGAACTTCATCACGTTATTGGGATAGAGAGAGAAGATGAGGTCGAAGGAGCCGTGCATGGGCACCACGGCGCGGATGCGAGGGTCGCCGGGGTCCCCGGGCCGGGGGTCCCTGCGCGGCGCCTTGAGGAAGGAAAAGCACCCGCCCTGGGAGGAGCCGGTGATCCCCACCACCGGGCCCTTATCGTCCTCGAGCACCGGGAAACGGTCATCCTCCGCGAGCAGGGTGATGATGTGGCTGACGTCCTTCATCTCGTGTTCCGGGTCCATGCACCCCACTTCTCCCCCGGCGCCGTACCAGCCGCGCACGGTGAAGGCCAGGGTCACGTACCCGCGCGAGGCGTAGTAATCCGCGGCCCATTCGCACATGGACCTGTCCAACGACCAGCCATGGACCACCAGGATGGCGGGGAAGGTCTCGCCCGGCGCCGCGTTGGCCGGGTAGAAGACGGAGACGGGTAGGCGGATCCCGTCCCACATGGTCCAGTCCTCGCGGATCCTTTCCACCTCGTAGGCAGGCTGTACCTCGGCAGCGCTCGCCGCCTGCAACGACGGCGGCGCGCCGACCGGCAGAGTCCCCGTGGCGCAGAGCAGCGCGCAGAGGAAAAGGCTGAAAAGAAGCGCGCCTACGCGGTGGCGGTTGTGAGCGGACATGTTGCTCCCCCCTTTTGCGTCGCGATCAGGAAGTAGATTCCCCCAGCTCTTGTTCCTTTCGTCTGCCGTTTCCCTTCTCACCCGAGGGCGAGAGCCCTGGGCTGAAGGATGCAAGCTAATTATATATAATAACATTTTTTGTACATTTGTAAACTTTGCGTCCACCGGCGCAGCGAGCACGGCTCGCCCGCTGGCCCTTTTCTCCCTCTCGCCGATAACTCCTCCGCACGAAGCTTTCACAAGATCGACCTCGCGCGCCCCCGCTGTGCCGCTCCCGCGAAGGCATCTCCGCGCGGGCGCCAGCGCAAGCGGCGGAGCCGCGAGATGCCGCGAGCGCGAACCTCGTCCCCCTCGTCCTCCTCTCCCCTCGTTGTCCTCGCTCCCCACGTTCGCGCGCTTGCCAGGGCGAGGGAGGTAGGACGAAAATACTCTTATGTTCTTACGCAAAGCTCGCGAAGTGGGTACAGGAGGAGACCTCCGATTACAGCCCCGGCAAACCTCTGACATGGAGGGGTGAAGGGAGCCGCGTGAAAGTCTACCTGAACGGAACGCTCGTCGAGGAAGATGATGCGCTCCTCCCCGTGCAGGAACGTGGGGTGCTCTTCGGGGATGGGGTCTTCGAGACCATCCGCGCCTACCAGGGGCGCCCCTTCCGCCTGGAACGTCACCTGGCGCGCCTGCGGGAAGGGTGTCAGGTGCTGCGGCTCACCGGCATTCCCGGGGACGCGGAGCTGGAGGAGGCCCTGGCCTCCCTTTACCGCGAGAACGTGGGAAGCGGCGACGCCTACGTGCGCATCACCGTGACCGGTGGCCTCTTCGACGGGACCAGGACCCTGGCCAGGTCCCAGCCCCCAAACGTGTTCGTGGTCGTCACGCCCTTTGAGGGATACCCGCAGGAGTTCTACCAACGCGGCTTGCGGGTCGCGATATCGGCGGCGCGCAGGAACGAGAGCTCGCCGCTCTCCCGCATCAAGACCACCAACTACCTGGACGCGCTCTTCGCCAGGCAGGAGGCCAGGGAACGCGGATACGACGACGCTGTCTTCCTCAACACGGCCGGCTTCCTGGCCGAGGGGACCACCTCCAACTTGTTCTTCGTGCGCAGGGATCGCGTATGCACGCCGCGCGTGGATTGCGGTATTCTTCCGGGTATTACCAGGGAAGCCGTGCTGGAGCTCTGCGCAAAGCTGGCCATGCCCACGGAAGAGGGCTTTTACACCGTCGATGAGCTGCTTTCCGCTTCCGAGGCCTTCCTCACCATGAGCACTGGCGAGATCGTCCCGGTCGCGGAGGTGGACGACCGCAGCCTCGGTCCTTCCTGCCCCGGCCCTGTCACCCGGCGTCTCACGGATGCCTATCACGAACTGGTAAGCGAGGAGCTCTCCCTTTAGTTATAGGCGACAATCCCTCCCCGGACATCATTTGGGGCTAGAAAAACATGCCCGCACCCAAGCAGCATGGAGAACCTTAGGGTCGATAGGATCGGTCACATGGCTCCCGGCTGAACTGCACTACCCCGGGCTAGGACCGTGGGTTGGGTGAGGGTTATCGCAATTGGCCCCCCGTTCGAGCCAGGCCAAGGCGGGAGCGACCGGTTTGGCCGTGGCGCAGCCTGCGGATGAAGGTTGCTGCACGGCGGCCCGGGCCGGAAGAAGGAGGGATTCCTCCCTTGCGGGGGATGGATGCGGCGAAGGCCCGCCCAGGGGGACGCGACGCCCTCCATCCCCCGGAACGACCCCCCTCAGACATGAACGCGGTTTGACCCCAGGATATGTCTGTGTCTATGCCGGCTGGAGGGTGGCGAAGATGGCCTTGCCCTTGTCGAGGGTCTCCTGGTATTCGTCTTCGGGAACGGAGTCGGCGACTATCCCCCCGCCCACCTGGAAGTATGCGATCCCTTTCTTGACGATCACCGTGCGTATGGCGATGTTGAGATCGTAATTGCCATTGAATCCCAGATACCCTATGCTCCCCGTGTACACGCTGCGCGCGTTGGGTTCCAGCTCGTCGATGATCTCCATGGAGCGTATCTTGGGGGCGCCCGTGATGGAGCCGCCGGGAAAGGTGGCCTTGAGCAGGTCGACCACGTCCCGCCCCGGGTGCAGTTCTCCAGCCACGGTGGACACCAGGTGGTGCACGGTGGCGTAGTGCTCGATGACCGCGTGTTCTTCCACCCGCACGCTGCCGTAAGAACAGACCCTGCCCAGGTCGTTGCGCTCCAGGTCCACGATCATGGAAAGCTCGGCGCGGTCCTTATCGCTGTCGAGAAGCTCTTCCGCCAGGCGTCGGTCCTCCGCGGGATCGGGCGAACGCCGCCGCGTGCCCTTGATGGGCCTCGTCTCCACCCTTCTTCCCTTTCCCCTCAAGAAGAGTTCCGGCGAGGATGAGCACACCTGCCCCTCCACGGCGTTGAAATAGGCGGCGAAGGGCGCGGCATTGAGCCGCCGCAGGCGGCGGTACATGGTCCATGGGTGCTCGCGCAAGCGCGCCTGGAAGCGCTGCGAGAGGTTCGCCTGGTAAATATCCCCAGCATAGATATATTCCTTTACCTTGCGCACCGCCGCGAGATATTCATCGCGCGTAAAGCTGGACGCGAAGCGGACCTCGCCGGGATCGCTTGCGCGTACGTACTCGGGAGGGTCCCCCTGCATGGTACGCAGCGCCTCCTCCAGGACGGCTCCGGGGTCCCCCGGATGCAGGGCGATCAGCCACGTCCCGCCCGCCTCGTGGTCATGGGCGATGGCCCGGTCATAGAAGGCAAAACACAGCTCGGGGAGGCTCAGGTCATCCACCGCCTTCCCCGGCAACCTCTCGAGATACCGCCCCAGCTCGTATGCGAGGTATCCCATCCCCCCGCCGGTGAATGGAGGGAGCCCCTGCGCCCCCTCTTCGAGGCGGAACGCGGAGAGGGCGCAGCGCAGCGCCGAGAATGGGTTCTCGCGCGTCTCCCACGTCTTACCTTCCCTGGTGCGCCACGTGCAACGGTAGCCGCGCGTGGAGAGCACGAGCAGGGGCTGAAAGCCGATGAAGGAATAGCGCCCCAGGCGTTTCATCACCAGGCTCGAGTCGAGAAAACAGGAGTAGGGCAGGTGGGCGAGGCGGTGGAAGATCTCCTCCATAGGAAGCGCACCGGACAGCTCCCGCGCTTCCATGCGCAGTCGCACGCCGTTTCCCTCGCTTCTGCCCCCCGAAGCGCGCGCCTGCAGGTCTCGCGCCAGAGCGCGAAGCCAGGCATCAGTGGCATTCCTCTCCCCGGTCAAGGCCATGCGCCCACCTCCGCAATCATCCGGGGCGGGAAGGGTACCCCGCTGATATTCCAGCTTTTTCCGCTTCACGACCCGCGCGCCACACGCGCGGCCGTGACCCTCCTTGCGTGGCCGCAAGTCCCCAGGAAATTCTCCAGGAGCCGCAAGCCATGCGGCGTCATGAAGGACTCGGGGTGGAATTGTATCCCTTCCACGGGATATACGCGATGCCGCACTCCCATGATCAAACCGTCCCCGGTCCTAGCGCTCACCTCCAGGCAGGATGGAAAGGAGTCCTCCAGGATTGCCAGAGAATGGTAACGTGCCGCCTCCATGGGGCTGGGGAGCCCCCGGAAGACCCCGCGCCCGTCGTGGTAGACCAGGGAGGTCTTCCCGTGCATGACGTACGGCGCGCGGTCCACCCTCCCCCCGTAGACCTCGCCTATGCACTGATGGCCCAGGCAGACTCCCAGGATCGGTATGCGCGGCCCGAAGGTCGCGATGATCTCCTTGGAGAGCCCCGCGTCGCGCGGCGCCTTGGGCCCGGGGGATATGACGATCCCCGCGGGAGCCAGCTCCTCCACCTCCTCCATGCTCGCGTGGTCGTTGCGGAAGACCACCAGGTCCGCCCCCAGTATGCCCAGGAACTGCACCAGGTTGTAGGTGAAGGAATCGTAGTTGTCCACCATGAGGATCTTGCCGCCGCTCACGCGCCCACCTCCCCAAGTGCTGCCACCTTCACGCGGTGACCTGCTTTTGTCCGAACCCCTTAAGGCCAGCGTGCCTCACCTTCTTGATGTCCATGACCCGGGGGGCTTGACTCGCCCCTTGCGGTCCGCACCTATTCCTGGCCACATGGCGGGCCTTCCGCCACGCCTCGCTGCATCCGCCGGCGCCGGCCCGCTCTTCCGGCAAAAAGAAAACCCAGCCTACCCGGCTGGGTGCCGACCTCAGTAGTCGCCTGACATACCGGTCAGCAAGGATTATACCACAGCCATGTCCGGGGATATAAGTTTTGCTCCCCCGGGGTTGCGTGTGACTGCAGTATCTCTCCTTTTCTCTACCCGCAAAACCTTCTTGCGTAGCTGCGAGTCCCTGCACAGGTGAGAGTTGCGTTATGCTTATAGCAGGAACATCCGCGAGGCACGACGCGGCGATCACACGGGGAGGAAAGACCATGAGATTCTCTTTCCGCGGCAAATGGGCGGCCATAGCGTTCGTCATAACCCTGATTCTCGCTTCGTCGCTCGTCTGGGTCTCATGCGGGAAGAAAGGGGCCCGTCCGCCGAGCACCTTGGAAATCCCGCAGCTGGACAGCGGCCCCATCAGCGGAGCCCGCCAGGACGGCATGTGGTATTATCTGGGAATTCCCTACGCGGAACCCCCGGTGGGAGAGCTGCGCTGGAGGGAACCGCGGCCAGCGCAGCGCTGGGAGGAGGTTCGCGCTTGTACCGCTTACGGCCCATCCTGCCCCCAGCCGGAAGGTGGCGGGGTAGTGGAGATGGAGGTAGGAGATATGGACGAGGACTGCCTCTACCTCAACGTGTGGACCCCGGCGGAGGTCCCTGAGGAGCGCCTGCCGGTGATGGTGTGGATTCATGGCGGCGCTTTCAGGACCGGTTCCTCTTCCCTCCCCATCTACGACGGCTGCAACCTTGCCGGAAAAGGCGTGGTGGTGGTAACCGTAAATTACCGCCTGGGGCCTTTCGGTTTCCTGGCGCATCCCCTCCTCTCCGATGAAGCCCCCAACGGCTCCTCCGGCAATTATGGCCTGCTGGACCAGATAGCGGCCCTCCAGTGGGTGCAGAGGAACATAGCGGCCTTCGGTGGGGACCCGGAGAACGTGACCGTCTTCGGGGAATCGGCGGGCGGGATGAGCATTCTATGCCTCATGGCCAGCCCCCTTGCCGAAGGGCTCTTCCACAGGGCCATCGTGGAGAGCGGGCCCATGCTGGACCTTGGGCTGCCGATCAGCAAGACGCCCACTCTCAAGGAGGCCGAGGCCACGGGGCGGGATATTTCCGAGAAGCTGGGATGCGACCGGGAGGAGGACGAGCTGGCCGCCCTGCGCGCCGCGTCTCCCGAGGAACTCCTCCGGGCCTCCGCCTCCGGGAAACCCTTTTTCAGCCCCATCGACCTCTCGCCCAACGTCGACGGTTACGTGCTCCCCGAATCCCCCCTCGACACCTTCGCTTCGGGGAACCAGCACGGCGTTCCCCTGCTCATCGGCGTCAACGCCAACGAGGGCACTATTTTCGTCCCTGAGATGAACCTCGCTCTTTACCGTATGATGGCCAACTACCTCTACGGCGACAGCGCCGCAAAGGTGCTCGAGCTGTTCCCCGCCGCGAGCGACGACGAGGTAAGGACGGCCATGGACCGCCTGGTCACCCAGGTAGGTTTCGCCGCCTCGGCGAGGTTCGCCGCCGCTTGCATGGAACGTGCTGGGTCTATTTCCTACCTTTACCATTTTGTTCACACCGTGCAGGACCCCCGAGCCCGGGAACTGGGCTCCTTCCACGGGTTGGAGATCATATACGTTTTCGGCAGCCTGGACAAGGTCCATGTGGAGGGTCTGACCTCCGAGGACCTTCGGCTATCCGCAGCCATGATGACCTATTGGACTAACTTCGCCCGCACGGGCGATCCCAACGGCCCGGGGGTTCCGGAGTGGCTGCCCTATCGCACAAATGCCTCCTACCAGGAACTGGGTAGCGAGATTGTCCCCCGCAACGGCCTCTACGATTCTGCCTACGAGCTCGTGCTCGACATGAGCGGTTATGGCCCGTGAGCTTTGCGACCCCACGTTAAATACGCAGCGCCTGCAAGCTTGACGGCGCTTGATCCCACAAGAGCACGGGGTCGAGATTCCGCGCCTCTTAACTGAACCGCGACCACCAGCCGCACGGAACGACCTGGTTAGCGCAGCGCAGCCTGCGGAGCGAGACCATTACTCGGCTTCCCGGGACGGAAGAAAGAAGGATCTCCACCCACCTTGCCCGGGAATGGCCGATTTGGTCGCAGCGCAGCCTGCGGAGCGAGACCATTACTCGGCTTCCCGGGACGGAAGAAGGACGGATTCCCGTCCTCTTGCGGGGGATGGGTGCGGCGGAGGCCCGTCCAGAGGGCCGAGACGCACTCCATCCCCAGGAACGACCCCTCTCAGACATAAACGCGGTTTGACCCCAAAGTATGTCTTGACATTGGTTTAGAAGCCGAGGGTTTCGCCGACCAGGAAGACCTTGAAGTCCGTCATCATGGGACGCCGGGATATGATGGTGGTGATGCGGCAGATGCTTGAAGGCCGGTTGCAGTCCTCACACCTTCCGGTTTCCACGCAGGGTGTATCCAGCTTGTAACGGATGGCGTTGGCAGGCGCCGCCACCTCGCGGATGCGCTGGAGGGCGGCATCCAGGTCGGCGACCAGCTTGTTATAACCCGCAACGATGATCACCGTGGAGGGACCGAAGGAGATCCCGGCCACGCGGTTGCCTATGCCGTCGATGTTGACTATCTCCCCCCGCATGGTCACCGCGTTGGCGCTGGAGAGGAAGAAGGGACAGGTGAGCGACTCGCGACGCACGCGCATGGCCTCCTCGAAGCTCATGCTTGCCTCATGGGCGAGAACGCGGTTTCCCCTCTCGCGCAGAGCATCCAGTATCCCCAACTGGCGCATGGTCCAGGAGCCCCCGCACCCCACCGCCGCGTCGGGAGGTATCGTCTCGAGGACCGCCAGCACCGCCTCCTCGCGGCCCGGGAAGAAGCGCGCGTCGAACTCCCTCTTCTGCAGGGCTTTCGCCGCCGCGGTGCACCTCGCCCCGACGTACTGAAGCCACACCTCCCCCATCTGCGAGTAACTCATGGCTCCTCCTTTCCGCTCCCGTGCCAAGCACCCCTTCATGGTGGGAATTATTTTAGATTCTACCTCATGCCCCTAGGTAAGTGGGTTATCCGCCGCATTAGCTTCAAGAAAGGGAGATCGCGCTTCCCCGCGCCACGACGGTTGCCGCTGCGCCCCCTATGCACGGATCCGGGCACCACGGGGGCTCACCCGCGGCCTTCCTATACATATTCCATCTTCCGGCCGATAAGTGGTATATAATCCAGGATGCCGGGCCACAAAAAGGCACGGAGAGAGGGAGGGAAGTTGGAGCGGCGAGAGTTGCTCATGGCCGCATTGTCGGGCGAACCCACACCCCGTTTCCCCGTCATAGGCCCGGGTGGCCTCATCAACGTGGTCACGCGGGAGGTCCTCGATCGTTTCCATGTGCCTCTGCCCGCGGCCCATTACAGCGGGGTGATGATGGCGGAACTCGCCGCCGCCTGCTACGACATGGCGGGTTTCGACAACGTGGGAGTCCCCCTGTGCCTCACGGTGGAGGCGGAGGTGCTGGGGGCAAAGGTGAACGTCGGCGACGGGGCTACCCTGCCCCGCATCGTGGCTTTCCCGGAGCTATCCCCGGAGGAGATCATCGACAACGCCCTGCCGGCCCTCCTCAACCACGGCCGCGTTCCGCAGGTCCTGCGCGCCGTGGAGTTGCTGCGCCAGATGCGCCCCAGCGCGCCCATCATCGGCAACCTGGCCGGCCCGGCCACCCTGGCCGCCTCGCTCATACGCCCCTCCGCTCTCCTCGATCTCATCAGGAAGGATCCGAGCTTCCTCAACCGCCTGCTGGAAGGCGTCGTCTCCTTTCTCTGCGCCTACGCGGAGGCCATGGTGGAACGGGGCGCGGAGATAATCATGATCCACGAACCGGCGGCCCGCACCGGCTCCTACATGGGCTTCGACCTCTTCGTCAACGTCATCCCCTACCTGAACGAGGTGAGCAGGTACGCCCACCTGGGTGGCGCGAAGCTTATCCTGCACGTGTGCGGGGGACGCATGGAACAGGTCAGGATGTGCCGCGAGGCCATGATGGACGCCTATTCCTTCGAGCCCGAGGTGAACCCGGGCGATGCTTTCGAGATCCTGCGAAAGCCCATCGTGGGCACCGTCCCGGCTTCCCTGGTGCACTACTTTCCCCCCGAGATGGTCCTCGAGGAAACCCTCATGGTGATGCGCAGGGGGGCGGCCCTCCTCTCCCCCCCTTGCGGCCTGGGCCTGGACACGCCCTTCCAGAACCTGCGCATCATGAAGGAAGCCTGCCACCGCTTCCGCGTCTGAGCCGCACGCACCCCACTGCATCCTCTCCCGGAGCCGAGTTCCCGCCTCCCTGGCAAGCCGGCAGCTCACGGCTCCACGGCAACCTCCCAGTCTCCGAGGCGGCGCAGGCGCACCGCCTCGTCGATCACCAGGTAAGTGGCCGGGACGTTCCCGCCGTCACCTTCCAGCCAGCACCCGCAGTTGGCCAGGAAAACGGCTCGCGGCCCCACCCATATGCGCTCAAGGCCCGCGCGATGGGTGTGCCCGAAAACGAAAAGATCGGGCAGGTAGCCGGGCAGCATGTTCCCGAAAAGCTCGCGCGCTTCCGCGGCGTTCTCCCCCACGCTGGTGAAACGCCTGGGGCTCGCTCCCTTGCCCGACTGGAAACGGAGGAGGCGCGTGCAGAAACGGAGAAGGCGGTAGAACCCGTATTCCCAGGCGAGCAGCTCCGGCACACGGGCGGTGGAGGTGAGGAGCTCGAAAAAGGGGCGGTTGAGGCGGTCCACGTCGGAAAGGGCTATACCCTGTGACCTGCCCAGCACCCAGTGGGCCAGCCACGCGGTCTTCGCCCACCAGAAAGACCGGGTGAAGAAATCGAGGTGATGGCCGTGCATGAGCGAGACGGCCTTTCCCGCCACCTCAAGGGACAGCAAAGGATAGAAGGAGTGGAGCGTCAGATTCCCTATCCTCACCCGGTCGCTCCTCATCCAGCCGCTAACGCCCGCGAGCGGTGCCTGTGGATGCTCCCCCGCCTGCGGTCGCCTTGCCGGTGTTTCCTCCCATCCCAGGTGGCGCCTTTGCCTCCTCTCCTCGCCATAAGATGCCAGGTGGTAATCGTGATTTCCGGGGACCAGGAACACGTGCCTTCCGTCCGCCCACTTCCCGAGGGCACGGAAAAACGGCTCGCCGGCGCGGCTGGCCTCGGGAAGGCCCGTCCGCCAGAGGTCCCATACGTCGCCCAGGAGTACCAGCGCATCCACCATGCCCAGGCCGTCGAGCTCGCGGAAGAGGCTGCACACCGTCTCCTCGCGGGCCAGCATGGCGCCCTCGTGGCCGAAATGGCTGTCGCTCAGCACCACTACCCTGCGCAGTTCACCCACCGCGGCCGCTCCTCTCGCCTTCCACCCGCTTCCTTCAACCCGGGTCGTCCGTTAGGCTATAATGCGGTTGGTTTATTATAATATCCTCCGCCACCGGAAAAGCGGGGGCCTGCGAGACACGGAGACGACGAGCACTAAGCGGAGGCGGGACGGCAAGAAAGGTAGGCGCTCTCACATGATAACGGCCTCGAACCCTCTCGAACTCATCGGCAACACCCCCCTGGTGAAGCTGAACAAGGTGGTGCCGCGTAACCCCCGCGTGGAGATATTCGCAAAGATGGAGGGCTTCAACCCCTGCAGCTCCGTCAAGGACCGCATCGCCAAGTACATGATCGAGGGAGCGGAGGAGCGCGGGGAGCTGGTACCGGGCAAGGTCATCGTGGAAGCCTCCAGCGGAAACACCGGCATCGGCCTGGCCATGGTGGCGGCCTTCAAGGGTTACCGCCTGAAAATAATCATGCCGGAGTCCATGAGCGTGGAGAGGCGCCGGGTCATGCAGGCTTTCGGCGCCGAAGTCATCCTCACTCCCGCCGAGGAGGGGATGAATGGCGCCATCGCCATGGCGGAGAAGATGGGAAGGGAAGCGGACCACTACCACCCTGACCAGTTCGCCAACCCCGACAACGTGCGTGCCCACTACGAGGGCACGGGCGGCGAAATTATCTCCCAGGTGGAGGAGATCGATGTCCTGGTGGCCGGCATAGGCACCGGCGGCACCATAACCGGGGTGGGCAAGAGGCTGAAGGGGGTTTATCCCGCCCTGCGCGTGGTGGGGGTGGAGCCATACCCCAAGTCCCTTATCCAGGGCCTGCGCAATCTGCAGGATTACGTCCCTCCCATCCTCGACCTCTCCCTCCTCGACGAGAAGCTCAACGTGGAGGACGGCTGCGCCTTCAACACGGTAAGGGTCCTTGCCAACATCGAGGGCCTCTTCGTGGGGATGTCGTCCGGGGCGGCCGTGCATGCCGCCCTCATGGTGGCGGAGAAGATGGACAAGGGGCGCATCGTGGTCATCCTTCCTGACCGCGGTGACCGCTACCTGAGCACCGACTGCTTCTCCTGCGCGAACCTGGAATGCGTGTACCGGGATTTCCTGCAGTCCCTGGAGGCCAGGCAGTCGGAGTGAGGGTTTCCGGAACGCAACGGCCCACGCGGGTGCCGGGCATTCCGCTTCGCCATCATGTCTTGCTCGCTTCGTCTTGCTCGCTTCGTCCCGACCGGCACGGGAAAGGGAGCAGCTCCGGCAGCATACCCTATAGTCCGTGGCATTTCGTGTCGATTAATTCTATGATTAAGATATGGGATGATCACGCGGTTCTTAAGACTACCCGCGAGATTACCTGAAGAGGAGGGGTAGCATGCCTTCCGCGACGGACAGGCTGTCCCAGCTGCTGTTGAAGAACAACGTCATCACGGAAAGGCAACTGGCCCAGGCCATGGAGCGCCAGAAGGAAACGGGAGCCAGCCTGGGCAAGGTTCTCCTGGAGATGGGCATGGTCAAGGAGAACCAGCTGGCGGAGCTCATCGCCCGCGAGCTGGGCCTGGAATACGTGGACCTGCTCGAGTTCAAGATAAACATCCAGGCGACCACCTCCATCGACGAGTCCATGGCCAGGCGCTACAGCTGTATCCCCATCGATTTCGAGGACGGCAAGCTGGTAGTGGCCATGGCCGACCCCACCAACATCTACGCCCTGGACGACATCCGCCTGAGCACCGGCTACGAGGTGAAGCCGGTGGTCAGCGCCCGGGAGGACATCCAGAGCGCCATCCAACGCTATTACCACCTGGACACCGACGTGGTGGAGGAAGCGCTCCACGGACGGGAACAGGAGGAGATGGAGGCCATAACGGGGGTGGTGGACGACACGCCCCTGGTGCGCTTCACCACCACCATGATCACCGAGGCCATCAACCGGGGAGCCAGCGACATCCATGTCGATCCCCGGGAAAACGAGGTTCTCATCCGATACCGCATAGACGGCGTTTGCCAGGAGATAAAGCGGTTGCCCAAGAACATCCACGACGGGGTGGTCTCGCGCATCAAGATCATCTCAGACCTGAACATCGCCGAGAGGAGGGTGCCCCAGGATGGCCACTTCGGCCTCGTGCAGAACGGCAAGTCCATAGACTTCCGTGTCGCCGTCCTCCCCACCGTCTACGGGGAGAAGGTGGTCATGCGTATCCTGGACAGGTCGAGCATCCTCCTGCGCCTGGAGGACCTGGGCTTCCTCCCCGAGGCGCTGGAGAAATACCGCCAGGCCTTCAGCAAGCCACACGGCGCCCTCCTGGTCACCGGGCCGACCGGCAGCGGGAAATCCACCTCCCTTTACGCCACCCTCAATGTCCTCAACACGGAGCACAAGAACATCACCACCGTGGAGGACCCCGTGGAGTACCGCCTCGCGGGCATCAACCAGGTGCAGGTCAACCCCAAGGCCGGCCTGCATTTCGCCAACGCCCTGCGCAATATCCTGCGCACCTCGCCGGACATCCTCATGGTAGGCGAGATCCGTGACCGGGAGACCGCCAAGACGGCCATAGAGGCGGCCCTCACCGGGCACCTGGTGCTCTCCACCCTGCACACCAACGACGCCCCCAGCGCGCTCCCCAGGCTCATCGAGATGGGAGTGGAGGCCTTCCTGGTCTCCTCGGCGATCAACTGCGTCATGGCCCAGAGGCTGGTGCGCAAACTGTGCCCCAACTGCAAGGTGCCCTACGAACCGGACCCGGAGGTGCTGAGAGCCCTGCAGTTCCCCGCCGAAGACCTGGAAGATCTCGTCCTCTACAAGGCCAACGAGAACGGCTGCGCCAAGTGCAGCGGCACCGGCTACAGAGGCCGTATCGGCCTCTATGAGGTCATGCCCATGAGCGAGGAGATCAAGAAGCTCACCGTAAAGGAAGCCTCGGCCACCATGATCTTGAACCAGGCCAAGGAAGAAGGCCTCATCACCATGCGCGACGACGGCTTCACCAAGGTGAAGATGGGAATAACTTCCATCGAAGAGGTCATGCGGGTGGTGGCCGTCTAAACCGCCTGTAAGGCTTCCTCCACGGTAGGGTAAAAGGACATTATCTTCCCTATCTGCACCACATCGAAAAGATCCGCGATCATCTCGGAAGCCCGTGCGATGACCAGCCTGCCGCCGGCTTTCTCCGCCTTCTTGAAAGCGTCAACGATCACCGAGAGGCCGCCGCTCGAGAGGTAGCTGGTGTTCCCCATGTCCAGCACGATGCGATAAACGTTGCGCTTGAGGAGCGAATTGATGAGGGCGAAGAAGTCCTCCACGTTGGTGGAATCCACCACCCCGTCCAGGTGCACAACGGCTATTGCGCCACCTTCGCTCTCCTCTATCTCCCAGGCCATGTCGTTTTTCCTTATCTGTCTATTCGCGCAGCGCCCGGCCGAAGCGGAAGAAGACCTCCGGTATGGGCGGCATGCCGAATCCGATGACGAAGGCCATGAGCGCGGGGAGGACGAGTATCCAGATAAAGGCACCGGGGAACATGGCCTCCACGGTGTCACGCATGATCTCGGCGCCGTTCTCCCACAAGAAGCGGAAGGAGACGAGGTCGAAGAGGATGGTCCTGAAGGCCGCGTTCTTCATGATGATGAGGAACCAGCGGAAGAACTCCCCGATGGCCAGCGAGAAAAGGGTTACCAGTGCGGCCTGCACCGCCAGCTTGGTGCCGTGTTTCCTGCCTGCCTTCCACCAGAAAAACAGCCCGATCACGATGCCGATGGCCACGGCATGAACGCCGTACTCCGTGTCCTTCGGCACCAGGTAGGCGTTGGGCAAGGCCCAGAGCACCGCCCCCAACAGGAGCATGAGCACGATGAAGGCCGCCGCGCGCCACCAGGAGTCCGCGATAATGGTGTGCTCCGCGGAGCGGCCCTGGGCGAGGAACGCCCAGCGCTCCGCGCGCTCCTCGCCAAGCGCCTTCCTCCGCTCCCTGCGACGCCGTTTGATCTCCGCCAGACCGGGAACCGCCATGGCACCGCCCGCCGCGAGCCCTCCATCCGCGGCAGCAGCTCCCCGCGACATCCCCGCAAGTTCCCGCTGCGGAGGGACGCCCTCCAATCCCCCCTCACCTGATTCCGGCCTTAGGAGGGTGGAGACCACGTCCTCGAGAAGCAGGTCCTCTGTGACAGGCGCTTGCGCAGGGCCCCTTCTCCCCCTGCGAGCCCCGGCCGCGCGGGGCGGCCTTACGCGAGGCGGGGGCTCCTCTACCGCAGTCTCTGACGTCTCCCCTTCTGCCGCGGCGGCAATCTCCTCCGCGGCATCCTCCTTCTCCCTCTTCCTTCCCAGCCTGAAGCGCGGCTTCTCCTCCGCAAGCTGGCTGAAGTCCTCGTCCGGCCCCTGGGCGAGGAACGCGCTCGTCTCCCCTTCCTCCGCTTCCTCACCGATGATCTCCGGGATCTCCTCCCGCTCTTCCTCCCGGGCGGCCTCTCTCGCCTCCTCCTCGATGACCTCCAGGGCCTCTTCCCGCTCCAGCTCCTGGACTATCTCCTCCGCTTCCTCACCGATGATCTCCGGGATCTCCTCCCGCTCTTCCTTATCTTGTTCCTCAAGAAGCGCGTCTTCCGGCTTCTTCTTGCGACCGGAGAGTATGAAACCACGGCGCAGCGGCCTCAGTCGCGGGACTTTGCGCTCCACCGCAGGATGGGCTACGTCCTTTTTCGAAGGTGCTTCTCTCGGTGGGACCCCTACGTCAAGGGGTGACGGAAGGACCGCGGGCTCACGGGAGACGGCGGCCTGGGGCCGCGGTAGAGGTTCAGGTCCTACCTTCTCCGCTGCCTTTCCGGGCGTCTCCTCCGGTATCTCCCCCGCCGCCCTCTCCGGCTCCGGCGCGAGCTCCCTGGCGATCTCGCTCACCTTGCGCCGGTAGCATTCCGCGCAGAGGGTGGTCTGGTCCGTCTCCCGCACGCACTCGATGCAAAACCCCGTGCCGCAATCCCGGCAGGAAGCCACCACCCGCTTGTTAGGGTGTCTATGGCAGTTCAAGCAAATACCTCCGCTCTCGGCACTCCGCGTCCCATTCGCCTTTCGGCCTTCATTTCGCTCCCTAAGGAGATATTAGCCCATACTATCATGTTGCGGAAGGATTGCGCCTGTCGCTTCCTCCGCTCTCGACTCACTCCCCCAGGAACAGTCGGTTGATCTCCAACTCCACCCGCTCGACCACGGGATCCAGCTTGTTGATCTTCAATGCGCTGAAAGTTTCATAGGCAAGCGCAGGATACAGCGAGATCAGCCTATTGACTTTCGCGCTGCTCTCGCCTCCGCCCTTCTTCGGATCGGCGGCTCCGTTCTTTAACAAAGAGATGCTTTCCTGCGCCGCTTCTTTAATCGCCGTTGTCAGCTCGATAAAGAACGCCTTGTACCCGGACAGAACCTCCGGTACCTCGACCGCCTCAATCGCTTGCAGGGATCGATCTGCTGCAGCCGTAACTTCCTCTAAGCGCCGCAGAATCTCCGCCAGCTCTTTCAACATTCCGAGGGGGATATCTATCTGCATGACTAACGCCGGTTCCGCGGCTTCCAATATGTCTTCTACCCCGTCCAGCATCAAGCGCAATTCCTCCACCGCCTCCATCGCTCCCCCGCATAATTCCCCGACCGCGGCTCCCAGCTGAGCGGTTTTTCCTTTATATGTCATCCCCCGGAGGATTTCCACGTCAGCCAAGAGCCTGTCGGACGCATCGCGGCTTCTCTGGATCCACTCCAGGGCTGTCTTCACGTAATCCTCGTTCCCTAATTCGATATTCTCGAGCGAACCGGTAAAGGCGTCACATGCATCGAGGTCGCTGACGAAGACGCGCACGGCTTTGTCTATCTCATCCAGAGCGGTGACGGAACCCCCACACCCGGCGAAAGCGCAAGACGCCATGGCAAGGCATGTAAGAACGGACGCTAACCGGCAAGCAGCCGGGCGTTTGTGTAGCCGAGGGCTTGCGCTATTCTTCCTGTTTTCGCTCACAGATCCCTTTATCATAACCGGTGTCACTCTCTGCATGTTCTCCTCATCCAACGGAACACCGACATCTATAATGGTCGGCATTTATAAGGTTGGGCTTGCTACCGGATACTCCCTTATCCCCCCGAGGGGTTCCTTCAAGCAGCTCAGAAAGTATCTTCATACGATCTACGACACTCAACCTGCAGCTCTCATTTCCGAAAACAAGAGGGAATGTTCCCTTTGAAATCCCTGTAGTGCATCCTCGGTAGCGACCCCGCTGGTGATATCACCCACTGAGTGCCAATGAATCGGCCCGAAAGCAAGCGCTTTCGGATTCATGGACAAAGGCATTCACCCGCTTAACGATGTTTTCCCGGAAGAGCGGCCAGCCGCTGAGGCAGCCTTTCTGGGACACTGCGCACAGGTCTTCCCCCACCTTGGGGGAAGACCTGCTGCTACGGGTTGGCGCGCGGTGACGGGAAGGTCCAGTCCCCGCCGTTCGCATCCCAGTAGAACCCCTCGATCTTGACCTCGACATTGCTGAGATCTAAGATATTCAGTCTGCTGTTCATCTGCAGCACCAGCTGATCCAACAGAGTAATAGGGGCAGAGTCATTGTTGTTGTCCACCCCGGTGGCGTTGAGTGCGTTCACCAGCGCTTGGCCGCGGGAACTGTAGGTGGGGCCTCCCAGGTTGATGATGAGGTTGGTGAGGAAGCTCTGCCCGTTGGCCGACGCCAGCGCCCCCGCGATCACGTTGGTGTCCAGTGCTCCCAGCAGGTTCTGCAGGAAGGTGCCGTTGGCGTTTACGGCACCGGCGATCACGGAGGCGTTGAGGGCACCGATGAGGTTGGTGAGGAAGGTGCCGTTGGCGTTGACGGCAGCGGCTACCACGCTGGGGTTGAGGGCACCGATGAGGTTGGTGAGGAAGGTGCCGTTGGCATTGATGGCCGCCGCCAGCGTGCCGGCGTTGAGGGAACTAATGACGTTGGTGAGGAAGATCTGGTTGTTGTTGACGATATAGGCCACCTGCGATGCGTTCAGCCTCGATACCAGAGTGGTAAGCCAGTCCCTCACGCCGGTGGAGTTGAGCACGTTGGCCACCACCTGGCTGTCGAGGCCGGTGATCAGGCTGCTCACGAATGCCTGGTTGGCGTTGATAGCGTTGGCCAGCACCGTGGGCGAGAGGTTGGTCACCAGGCCGGTCACGAAGACCTGGTTGTTGTTGACCGCACTGGCGATCACCGCCGGGTCGAGGTAGCCCACAAGGTTCCGCAGGAAGGTGCCGTTGGCGTTGATGGCGTTGGCCAGGACCTGCGGATTGAGTGCCCCGATGAGGTTGGTGACGAAGGCCTGGTTGGCGTTGAGGGCCGCCGCCACCACGCTGGGGTTAAGGGCCCCCATCAGGTTGGTGAGGAAGGTGCCGTTGGCGTTGATGGCGTTGGCCAGCACCGTGGGATTCAGCTTACCGAGGAGCTGGGTGAGGAAGGTGCCGTTGGCGTTGATGGCGTTGGCCAGCACCGTGGTGTCCAGGTTATTTACCAGGCCGGAGACGAAAGCCTCGTTGGCGTTGACGGCGGCGGCGATGACCGAGGGGTCGAGGGCGCCGATGAGGTCAGCCATCCAGCTTCCGTTATTGTTCACCACGTAAGCTATCCCGTTCTCGTCGACCTGGGGCAGCAGCGCCGTCAGGAAATCGCGCGTATTGTCGCTGTTCACGATGCCCGCGATGTCGGCGGCGTTGAGCCCCGGGATGATGGTGTCCGTCAACCATGTCGACAGCCCGCTCACCATGCTGTTGACGCTCGCGGAGGTGACATTGGTCACCACCGAGTTGAGCCAGCTCACGTTGTTGTTGACGATGGAGGCGACGTTGGGCGCGCTGAGCTGGGGCAGGAGGGCGTTGAGGAACGCCATCGTCTGCGGGGCGTTCGCCAGGTTGGCGATGGAGGCCAGGGCGTTTATGCGCAGGTCATCCATGAGGGTGGCCCACCATGCCGGATCGAGGTTGTTGACGATGTCCACCACCATGCCCGTGTCGAGGTTGGATACGAGGTCTCCCACCCATGCCCCGTTGTTGTTCACTATGCCGGCCAGGATGGCGGGGTCGAGGTAGCCGATGAGCGCGTCCACGAAGGAGGTGAACTCGCCCGAGTTGGCGATGTTGCCTATCACCTGCAGGGTGGTGGCGTTGTTGAGGTCGGTGAAGAGCTGGGCCGTCCAGGCGGGATCGAGGTTGTTGACGAT
>CAKZMC010000054.1 GCA_937128055.1 uncultured Actinomycetes bacterium
TGGAGTTTCTTAATAGCTGGTATGATTCGAACAAGCATAGGGATAATGTGTCCACCATGTAGTGAACCAGCGCAGCGCATGGATTTATGGCGCTGAAACGTTTATCATGTTTTAAAGTGACTTGAACGGAAAGCTACTAAGGAGGTTACTCATGGCTTTTTGCGAGAAGTGCGGATCCGAATTGAGCGAGGGCAGCACCTTCTGTCCCAAGTGCGGGGCGCAGGTGCAGGCGGAGGCGGCCCAGGTATCCCCGCCCCCGCCCCCGCCGAGCGCGCCGCCCCCGCCCCCGCAAGCCGCTCCGCCCGCGGCGGGAGTGCAACCCGGCTACCAGCCCCCACAGGCCGCTCCCACGCCCGGGTATTATGAGCCGGCGCAAGGCAAGAAGGGCGGAGGCGGCAAGGCCGTCCTCTTCACGGTCCTGGGCTTGCTGGGCGTGGGCATCGTGGTGGTGCTCCTCCTGGGATTCGCCGTGGGGCCGAAGTGGTTCACCGGCGGTGGGGGAGGAGGCAAGGGAGGGCCCGAGGAAGTGGCGGCGAACTTCCTCAAGGCGATGGAGGACAAGGATCTCAAGCTATTGAAGAGCACCATCGCGCCTTCCTCGCTCGAGTACCTGGAGTCCATGCTCGTCTACGGCGACTACGGTGACATCGACGAGTTCTTCGAGGACATGTTCTTTTCGAACTACGAGAGCATGAAGTTCACGGGCGTGAAGTACAAGACCACCATGGAAGAAGAGGACGAGGCCACGGTGGAGATAGTGGAGGGAAAGGTCACCATGGTGGACGAGTACGGAGAGGAGACCACCGAGGACGTCCAGGACGCCGAAACCCCGGCCGAACTGAAGATGGTCAGGGAGGACGGCAAGTGGTACCTGGATCTAATGAATATGTGAGGGTTTCCACCGTCTGACGCGGCAAAGACCCTTTCCCTCGACATGGCTGACCATGGCTTTATAAGAGGCAGGCTGGAGAGAGAGATCGAGCCCCTGTAGCTCAGTGGACAGAGCAAGGGATTCCTAATCCCTGTGCCGGGAGTTCGATTCTCCCCAGGGGCTCCAATAAAACACCGGGCCGGAAGGTATGACCTCCGGCCTGGTTTTCTTTCCCGGGTGGCAAGTGGATGATAAAAGGGTCAGCCGTCGCGCGGTGAAGAGAAGCTCTTGCGGGTGAGGACCTTGTCCACGCACCAGGTCATGAAGCGCATGACCAGGTGATACAGGGGTGGGCACACGCGTTTCAACAGGTAGAGCAGCTTGATGTCCGGGGAGGTGATGACCATGTATTTGTTCTTCTCGATGGCTTCGATGATGAGGCCCGCTACCTTCTCGGGCGCTATGGCGTGCATGGCGAAGATCCTGCGCCCCCTCTCGCAGGCGTCCTCGTCGGCGTTGATGACCGTCGTGCGCACCAGGCCGGTGTTGACGGCGCCCGGCAGGACCACGGTGACGCCGATCCCGTGTTTGCGGAGGTCGTAGCGCAAGACCTCGGAGCTCCCCACCAGCGCGTGCTTGGTCCCGGCGTAAACCACGTGCCAGGGTAACCCGATGATGCCCGCGGTGGAGGAGACGGTGAGCACGTGGCCTC
>CAKZMC010000055.1 GCA_937128055.1 uncultured Actinomycetes bacterium
CGACTTCGCTCCCCAGGGAATGCTCCCCTACCCACCGCGCCCCGGAGGGCGCGATGCCGCAGCTTCGGTACCGGGCTTGAGCCCCGCTACATTTTCGGCGCAAAACCACTTGACCAGTGAGCTATTACGCACTCTTTAAATGGTGGCTGCTTCTAAGCCAACATCCTGGCTGTCTGTGCGGTCTCACATCCTTTCCCACTTAGCCCGAATTTAGGGACCTTAGCTGGCGGTCCGGGCTGTTTCCCTCTCGACCATGGAGCTTATCCCCCACGATCTGACTCCCGGGCTCTGGAGCCATGGCATTCGGAGTTTGACTGGGTTTGGTAACCGGTGAAGGCCCCTAGTCCAATCAGTGCTCTACCACCACGGCTGAACACCCGAGGCTAGCCCAAAAGCTATTTCGGGGAGAACCAGCTATCTCCGAGTTTGATTGGCCTTTCACCCCTACCCACAGGTCATCCCCTCCGTTTTCAACCGAAGTGGGTTCGGTCCTCCACGAGGTCTTACCCCCGCTTCAACCTGCCCATGGGTAGATCACTCGGCTTCGGGTTTACGGCACGCAACTGAACGCCCTGTTCAGACTCGCTTTCGCTACGGCTCCGGGTTAACCCTTAACCTTGCTGCGTACCGGTAACTCGCCGGCTCATTCTACAAAAAGCACGCCATCACGGCACGAAGCCGCTCTGACGGTTTGTAGGCATACGGTTTCAGGTTCTATTTCACTCCCCTCCCGGGGTGCTTTTCACCTTTCCCTCACGGTACTAGTCCACTATCGGTCGCCAGGGAGTATTTAGCCTTGCGGGGTGGTGCCCGCTGGTTCCGACGGGATTTCCCCGGTCCCGCCGTACTCAGGATCACCGCCGGGAGGTCCGTCCCTTTCGCCTACGGGGCTGTTACCCTCTGTGGCGGGACTTTCCAGAACCCTTCGACTAGAGACGGACTTTGTAACTCCCCGGTGCCTCCGCAGCGGCACCTGGCGGGTCCTACAACCCCCGACGGACAACGCCTGCGGGCTTATGCATCCGCCGGGTTTGGGCTCTTCCCTTTTCGCTCGCCGCTACTCGGGGAATCGCGGTTGCTTTCTCTTCCTCGGGGTACTTAGATGTTTCAGTTCCCCCGCTTGCCTCCACGCGCCCTATGTGTTCAGGCGCGGGTACCGGCGCATTACCACCGGTAGGTTCCCCCATTCGGAGATCTCCGGATCAAAGCCTGTTCGGCGGCTCCCCGAAGCTTATCGCAGCCTACCACGTCCTTCCTCGGCTCCTGGCGCCTAGGCATCCACCGTATGCCCTTAGTAGCTTGGTTAAAACAACCTCTTCGATCACTGTGCAGTTTTCAAGGTACGACATGCAATTGCTGGTCGCACCGGAACGGCGCGCCCAAAGTCGAATCCTATAATAATTATACGCCCGCGGTCAATAGGTCATCCAGGACTTTCTGCTGATCCTCCAGGACCCCTCCACCGCTACCTGCTCTGGTTCACCTTCATGAAACCGCCCGCGATGGGAATGAGGGAGATGATGATCATGATGATCCATATCGCCCAGTTCATCTTGACGAAATCCCAGTCGCCGGGACGGATGACGAATCCCAGCAGGGTGAAGAACGTCCCCGCTATGGCCCAGATAAGGTAGATGGGCCCCAGCGGAAGCTCTACGCTCACGAAGTTGGCCATCTCGTTGGCGATGAAGAAACCCGCGAACAAGAGCAGCAGCAGGTAGATGATCATGGGCCAGTTCTGGTAGCCGCCCCGGCCGGAAGCCCCGATGCCGAACCCGAAAACCTCCACCTTGTACCAGTGGAGGAAGCTGAATATCAAGGACAGTAGGGCTCCCCCCGCCACCACGATATCGGGTATGGGCAGTTTCGAGGTATCGAACTGCACCCCGGGCCGTCCCATGGGCGCCTGCGGCGGCTGTCCTGGCGGCGGCGGCGGAGGCTGCATTCCTCCCGGCGGAGGACCTGGCGGTTGCTGTACCATCTCGCGCTCCTTTCTCCTCTCCATTCTTGGCTTACTCGGGCTTGCCGGCTCTCACGACATCTGGGATACGGGCTTTTCGTGTCCGACTTTATCCATCTCCCCGCATGCGCCTAATTATATCACCCCCTGCGGCGATTTCCTCTAACCCAGCATCCTCGGCGGTGCCGAACGGGAGATCCCGCCACCCGTCCGGCCCCCTTTTTTCTCAAAGAAAATTCGGCGCCAGGGCCGATATTCCTTCAAAACTAAACAGCGTACGGTGGAGAGAGGGATACGTTTTTGTCGTAGCGCCTCGGGTACTCCCCAAAGGCACTCCCTAGAAAGGAGGTGATCCAGCCGCACCTTCCGGTACGGCTACCTTGTTACGACTTCACCCCAATCGCCGACCCCACCTTCGACGGCTGCCTCCCTTGCGGGTTAGCCCACCGGCTTCGGGTGTTGCCGACTTTCGTGGTGTGACGGGCGGTGTGTACAAGGCCCGGGAACGTATTCACCGCGGCATTGCTGATCCGCGATTACTAGCGACTCCGACTTCATGGAGGCGAGTTGCAGCCTCCAATCCGAACTTAGACCGGCTTTTTGGGATTCGCTCCGCCTCGCGGCATCGCAGCCCTCTGTACCGGCCATTGTAGCACGTGTGCAGCCCAGGACATAAGGGGCATGATGACTTGACGTCATCCCCACCTTCCTCCGGTTTGACACCGGCAGTCTCGCATGAGTGCCCGGCATAACCCGCTGGCAACATGCGATAAGGGTTGCGCTCGTTGCGGGACTTAACCCAACATCTCACGACACGAGCTGACGACAGCCATGCACCACCTGTGCATCCGTCCCGCAGGAGGGCCGTGTTTCCACGGCTTGCGGGTGCATGTCAAGCCCTGGTAAGGTTCTTCGCGTTGCGTCGAATTAAGCCACATGCTCCGCCGCTTGTGCGGGCCCCCGTCAATTCCTTTGAGTTTTAACCTTGCGGCCGTACTCCCCAGGCGGGGCACTTAATGCGTTAGCTTCGGCACGGAGGGAGTTGGTAACCCCCCACACCTAGTGCCCATCGTTTACGGCTGGGACTACCAGGGTATCTAATCCTGTTCGCTCCCCCAGCTTTCGCTCCTCAGCGTCAGTCGTGGCCCAGGAGGCCGCCTTCGCCACCGGTGTTCCTCCCGATATCTGCGCATTTCACCGCTACACCGGGAATTCCACCTCCCTCTACCAGACTCTAGCCAGCCAGTATCGAGTGCAATTCCTCGGTTGAGCCGAGGGCTTTCACACCCGACTTAGCAGGCCGCCTACGAGCTCTTTACGCCCAGTAATTCCGGACAACGCTCGCACCCTACGTCTTACCGCGGCTGCTGGCACGTAGTTAGCCGGGGCTTCCTACCGAGGTACCGTCACGGACAAGTCCGCTTCGTCCCTCCTGACAGGACTTTACAACCCGAAGGCCTTCATCGTCCACGCGGCGTCGCTGCGTCAGGCTTTCGCCCATTGCGCAATATTCCTCACTGCTGCCTCCCGTAGGAGTCTGGGCCGTATCTCAGTCCCAGTGTGGCCGGACACCCTCTCAGGCCGGCTACCCATCGTCGCCTTGGTGGGCCATTACCCCGCCAACAAGCTAATGGGCCGCGGGCCCATCCCGAAGCGGAAGCCGAAGCGACCTTTCTTCCCCCCGCCATGCGGTGGGGGGAAGGTATCCGGTATTAGCCCCGGTTTCCCGGGGTTATCCCAGTCTTCGGGGCAGGTTACCCACGTGTTACTCACCCGTTCGCCGCTAACCGATCCCTTCTCCGAGGAGATGGGAAGGGTCCGCTCGACTTGCATGTGTTAGGCACGCCGCCAGCGTTCGTCCTGAGCCAGGATCAAACTCTCCGACCAAAATGCAGTCCTTGCGGACTTACATGCGTCGAAGCGTATCCGGACTCCAAACCGGCCGCAGCCCGTCCGGAGACGGACTGGAACGGAATTTCCTGGAGCTCTCTCTCCACCTGTAACGCTGTTTAGTTTTCAAGGAACTCGACCTTAACGCCGAACTTGGCAAGGCTACAAGGTAGCACTCGCAGACTGTCCTGTCAACGAAACGGCATGAAAAATACCGCTTTTGAAGCGGTATCCGGCTCCTGTTCCCCTTACCTTTTCTTAAGCGTCCGGATTACCGCCTCCTCCTTTCAATCGGGTTTTCACCCGGCGGACTGTACCGCATTTTTTATGTTATCACCGCCGCAATGGCGTGTCAAACCGTCCCGTCGCCCCCTTTCCCCGTCCTCAAGATGCGGAAATGGCGCTTTCCCTTCTGGAGGACGAGGCCCTCGATCTCCTCCGCCGCCACCGCGAGATCCTGGTCTTGTACGATACTCCCCCCCACCTTTATCCCGCCCTGCTCTATGAGGCGCTTGCCCTCGCTGGTGGAGGAGGCCAAGCCCGCGAGCACCAGCAACCGCGGCAGCCAGATGCTCCCCTCCTCCATCTCCCCTTCAGCGATCTCCACCTCCGGCATCTCCTCGGGCAGCTCCCTCTCCACGAAGACGCGGTCGAAGGCGGCCTCCGCGGCCCCGGCCGCCTCCTCTCCCCAGTAGAGGCGCACCACCTCGCGGGCCAGGCGCCGCTTCGCCCGGGCGGGGTGCAGCCTCCCCTGCGCCAGGTCGCGCACGAGTCCGTCCACCTCCCCCGGCGGCAGGTCCGTGGTGAGCCGGAAATAGTCGGGCATGAGGGGGTCATCCAGCGACATGAGCTTGCCGAACATCTCCTCGGGCGGGTCGGTAAGCCCCACGTGGTTGCCCAGGCTCTTGGACATCTTCTTCTCGCCGTCCAGGCCCACCAGTATGGGCAGGGTGAGCACGCTCTGGGGCTCCTGCCCCATGGCCCTCTGCAACTCCCTCCCCGCCAAGAGGTTGAAGATCTGGTCGGTGCCGCCTATCTCCACGTCCGCCTCCAGGGCCACGGAGTCGTAGGCCTGCATCACCGGGTAGAGGAACTCGTGCAGCCCGATGGAGAGGTTCTCCGCGTAGCGGCGGGAGAAATCGTCCCTCTCCAGGAGGCGGGCTACCGTGAAATGGGAGGCGAGGCGCAGCAGCTCCTCGAAGGTGAGAGGAGCCAGCCAGCGGCTGTTGAAGTCGAGCACGGTGCGCTCGCGGTCCAGGATGCGGAAGGCCTGCTCCGCGTAGGTGTCCGCGTTGGCCATCACCTCCTCCGCGGAGAGCTGGGGGCGGGTGACGTCGCGGGCGGAGGGGTCTCCCACGCGGGCGGTGAAGTCCCCGATAAGGAGGATGGCGTTGTGCCCCAGGTCCTGGAACTGGCGCAGCTTGCGCAAGGGCACGGCGTGCCCCAGGTGGAGGTCCGGCCGCGTGGGGTCCACCCCGAACTTGACGCGCAGGGGGCGGCCCTCCGCTATGGACCGCTGCACCTTTGCGCGCAGGTCCCCCTCCGGCAGGCAGTCCACCGCCCCCGAGAGGATGACCTCCATCTGGTAATCCGCATCTTCGACCAGTCCCATGGCCGCCCTTCCTTCTCGACGACGAGAAAAGAATAGCGTGTGGGGAGGAAGTCCGTAAAGCTCGCGCTTGTCGGTCTGGGTCTTTCCCTCCACGAAGACGTTCCCCTGGGGGCAGGGGTGATGGGAGAAGTGACGGGTGAACGGCCCCCTCTCCGTTCCCTCCTCGAAGTGCCTCAAGAGCTCCGCGCCGTTTTCCGTCTGCAAGACCCGGAGGGGGAAGGGCATGTACTCAAGAGGCTCTGGGAGGAAGGCTCTCCCCACCCACCCCCCTTCCCGCAGGCGCTTCTCCCTCCCCTTCCGAGTACTGGCCCTCTTGCGCAGAGGTCCCTGCTCGTAGGGGCCCTTGCGCTTCATGATCCTCTCCGCCGTGGAGGGTCAGAGGGTGATGCCGTGGTCCATTGGCAGGAGCGAGGCATTCTTGTATTCGGACCGGACGGACTGCCTCCTTCTCAGGAAGCGGATGGGCTCTGCCGCCTGCCAAGGGATGCGGGAGACCCTCCTCCTTTAGGGGCGCGGGAGAGGTCCTCCAGACCACCGGGTCCCCTCTTCACACATCTCCTCACCCATTTGTAGTGGGTGCTCTTTGCGCTCCAGAACCTGCGGCACATGACCTCGGCTGACCCGTGTTTCTTTTAATGGGCAAGCCAGGCGACGCTCCGCCGGGCCTCACTGGAGAGACCCAGGCACTCGGCCATCCTCTGGGGCCTCCGTTGCCGCGGTCGCCTTCCGTGGTGGATGTTCGTAGTGATTCCGGCTGTGACTTTCTTTTGGGCACCTTCTTGCTTCGCTCCCCTCTTTGCAAGGCAAGCATAGGGTGTCCACCATGTTCCTGGACCCGGGCAGCAAGCAAGCCTGACCAAGGCAGCAAATCACCAAGGGGTTTCGCGGCCGCAAGTGAAATCTATTCTATATGGAAGGGGACGCGAGACGCCTCGCGTGCGGGCCGGCCGCGGCCACTCGAGCGGGAGCCAAGCGATATCGCCCGCCGCGTGTCTTACGCTTGTTGTTATAATATGGGTAGACGGAAAAGACGTGGAAAGCGGGGTAATCGCACGGCATGCGGGTACTGTTGCGCGTGGGATTGATCTTCTTCCTCTGCTTGTGCCTGATGGTGGGGGGCTTCTTCCTGTGGTTCTACACGGGCATCGGCTTGCCGGCGCTGGAGAAGCTGGAGAATCACCGCATGGACCAGACCTCCCAGATCATCGCCGCGGACGGTACCGTGATAGCCGAGCTGCATGGCGAGCAACACCGCGAGAAGGTCTCGCTGGACGAGGTCTGCGCCCACCTGCAGCACGCGGTCATCGCCATCGAGGACGAGCGCTTCTACCAGCACGGCGGGGTGGACTGGAAGGCCATCATGCGCGCCTTCTGGACCAACGTGGTGCAGGGGAAGGTGGTGCAGGGAGCCTCGACCATCACCCAGCAGTACGTGAAGAACACCCTCACCGGCAAGGAGAGGACCTACTGGAGGAAGATCGAGGAGGCCAGCCTGGCCAACCAGCTGGAGCGCCGGTACTCCAAGGACAAGATCCTCGAGATGTACCTGAACGACGTCTACTTTGGCCAGGGGTGCTACGGGGTGAAGACGGCCTCCCAGACCTTCTTCGGCAAGCAGCCCTCGGAGCTCTCCCTGGAGGAGGCCGCGCTGCTGGCGGCGGTGATCAGGATCCCCAACTACTACTCCCCCTACCTAAACCCCGAGGCGGCCAAGCAGCGCCGCAACCTGGTGCTGGACAAGATGGAGGAACAGGGCTACATCAGCAAGGCACAGGCGGCCGAGGCCAAGGCGAAACCCGTGGAGGTGCAGCCCATCCCCGAGGAAGCCCCCAGCCAGGTGGCGCCCTATTTCGTGGAATACGTGAAGAAGTACCTCTACAACGTCTTCGCCGCGGACCAGGACCTGCGGGCCCGTTTCGGCGACCTCTCCCCCGACGACATCATCTTCCGCGGCGGGCTGCGCGTCTACACCACCATCGACCTCAACATGCAGCGCTACGCCGAGGAGGCCATCGCCAGCACCCTCAACAAGCCCGGCGATCCCAGCGCCGCCCTCTGCGCCGTAGACCCCCGCACGGGCGAGATCAAGGCCATGGTGGGGGGCAAGGACTTCTCCAAGCTACAGTACAACATCGCCGCCCAGGGAGGCCGCCAGCCGGGATCGGCCTTCAAGGTCTTCGTCCTCACCACGGCCATCAGCAACGGCATTTCCCCCTACAAGACCTACGACTCCTCCCCCACCACCCTGGAATTCTCCGACGGCACGAAGTGGAAGGTGGAGAACTGCGAGGGCTCGAGCTACGGGTCCATCAACGTATACGCCGCCACCGTGCGCTCCGTAAACGTGGTTTTCGCGCGGCTCATCCGCGATGTCGGACCCCAGAGGGTGGCGCAGATGGCCAAGGCCATGGGCATCACCTCGCCCATCGATCCCTATCCATCCATCGCGCTGGGGGCTCTCACCAACGGCGTGAACCCCCTGGAGATGGCCAGCGCCATCGGGACCCTGGCGTGCAACGGCGTGCACTACGAGCCCATCTGCGTGAGCAAGGTCACCGACGCCGACGGCAACGTCATCCTGGAAAACATACCCAAGGGGAAACGTGTGGTGCGCGAGGACGTGGCGGCCGTCGTCAATTCCATCCTCCAGGACGCCGTGAGGCACGGCACGGGCAGGGCCGCGCGCATCGACCGGCCGCAGGCGGGCAAGACGGGCACCACCGACAACTACGCCGACGCCTGGTTCTGCGGGTACACCCCCGACCTCTCGGCGGCGGTCTGGGTGGGTTACCCCCAGGGGCTGGTGCCCATGCGCAACGTGCACGGGATAACCGTGTACGGCGGGACCTTCCCCGCCCAGATATGGAAAAAATTCGCGGAGAAGGCCCTCGAGGACGTGCCGCCCAGCGATTTCCCCAAGGCCGAGTACTGGCAGGAGGAAGCGGAGGAAGCAGTCACCGTCACCGTGTGCACGGAGAGCGGCCTCCTCGCAACCCCTAATTGCCCGCACACGGAGTCCAGGACCTTCCGCCGCGGCGAGGAGCCCACCGATTACTGCACCATCCACGACCAGCGGCGGGAAGCGACCGTTCCCGACGTGGTGGGCATGGACGAGGCCAGCGCCTCATCGGCCATAAAGGCCCTGGGCTTCAGCCTGGTGGTGAGCTATGTGAATTCCAACCAGGTCCCCCAAGGACTGGTGGTCGGACAGTCCCCACCGGGGGGCACCGTCATGTCACCCGGAAGCACGGTGGCCATCACGGTCAGCAAGGGGGCCGCCATGGAGGCTGCCGTGCCCAACGTGGTGGGCTTGGGGGGGGAGGCGGCCAAGCAAAAGCTCGTTTCGGCAGGCTTCACCTACCAGGTCTATCCCAGAGCGACAGGGGATCCCTCACAGGTGGGCATAGTCATCAGCCAGTTCCCGGGGGGCGGCAGCGCGGCTCCTCCCGGCTCCACGGTGATCATCGAGGTGGGCGCCAGCCCTTAAGGGGTTCGCTGCCGTTCCCGGCAGCGGCGCGGCCGCTCGGCTGTCTCAGCTGTTCTTATCCTCTAGCAAGCGGCGGAAGGCGTCGGTGCGCCTGACCTTCTCCAGGCAGGCGTCCCGTGCGGCATCGGCCTTCAGGGAGGGATCCAGCTCGAGGGCGCGCTTGAGGTAGCGCAGCGAGGTGTCCCTCTCCCCCTTCAGGGCGAAGAGGCAGGCGAGGTTGTAATAGGGCCAGGAGTAATGGGGGTCCACCTCGATGGCCCGGCGGAAGAGCTCCTCCGCCTCGTGCAGCCTCCCCTGCTCCATGAGGGCGGCGCCCTTGTTGCTCAGGGCGTACTTGTTGCCGGGGTTGATGGTGAGGCACTTGTCGAGATACTCCAGCTCCTTGTCCAGCTTGCCCAGGCAACCAAGGGCATAGCCCTTCTCCAGGTAGGCGTTGTCGTTCTCCGGGTCCAGCTTGATGACCTGGTCGAAATAGGTGGCGGCCTTCTCGTAATCCCCCCGGTCCAGGTGAATGGAGCCCAGGCTGGTCAGCGCCTCCACGTTCTCCAGGTCCAGCATGAGTATCTCGCCGTAGACCTCCACCGCCCTGTCGTCGTCGAGCATCTCCTCGTAGATCCCCGCCAGCTCGAAAAGGACGTCGGTGAGTTTCTCCTTTTCCCCTTTGTAGAGGCTGATGGCCTTCTCCAGGTTCTCCACGGCCTCCCTGTACTCGCCCTTCTCGGCCAGCAGGCGGGCCCGGTTATAGTAGGGGTACCCGAAATTGGGGTCCAGCTCGAGGGCGCGGTCGTAGGCCTGCATGGCCTTCTCCTCCTCGCCCAGCTCGTGGTAGGCGATGCCCAGCTCGTTCAACAGGTCGGGGTTGTCCGGATCGCGCCTCAGGGCCTCGCGGTAGTAGAAGACCGCCCAGAAATAATCGCCCTTCTCCATCATCACCAGCGCCATCCCGTCGTAGGCCCTGAAATCCTCGGGGTCCAGCTCGTAGGCCCTGCGGAAGCGCAGCGCCGCCTCGTCAAGCTCGCCCTTCTCGTACAGGGCGATGCCCAGGTGGTACTGTCCCTCCACGTCATCCGGATAGTGGTCCAGGTAACGCCGGAAGCGCTCGATGGCCTCGTCGACCCTGTTCTCGGCCAGCAGCCTCTCCCCCTGCTCCAGAAGCCTGTACCCCTCGCTCAATGCATCCTGCCTCCTGTCGAACGCCGCTTGTCATTACGGCGAATAACCTTCCCATACCTTATACCATGCATAATCGTTGGCGGCGATATTTTCAAGCAATCTAGGCGAGCCGCGGGAGATCAGGAACGGCTCTGCTTCTTGCGGGCGCGCGACACCCTCACCAGCCCGGAAACGGGGATGATGTGCACCCCTTTCTCCTCCAGGCGGTCCAGCATGAGGTTCATGCCCAGCGAATCGGATACCACGTGGCCGGCGATGATCACGTTGAGCCTCTGCTTCTCCGCCTCCTCGCGGTGTTTCTCCGAGTAATGCATGGCCACCACGGTGCCCACCCCTGCTGTGGCAAGTTTTTCCAGCACTTCCTGTGGCCCCTCCGTGCCGCCCGTCATGTCTACCATGATCTTCCCCGCGCGGTTGTCCTTGTTCCCCACGATCACCACAGGGCCAGCCTGGCTGCGCGCCGCTGCCTGGTACTCCGGGATCTCGAGGAGCAGGTCGATCACCTCTCCCACCGTGCGCGGTTTCTTGCGCGTGAAGTAGTCGTTGAGGTAGGCGTGCACCTGGTTGTCGGCCACGGTATGCATGCTCATGAAGGGAATGCCCAGCAGGCGCGCCGCGTCGAGGGCCCGCTCGTGGTTGCGGGGGAGGAAAGCGCGGTAGATCTCCTGCATCCTCTTGCCGATAAGGGCCTCGCCCACGTTGATGGGGACCCCGTGGCGGTACCACTCGTCCGCCTGCAGGGCCATCACCTTGTCCAGGTTCACCAGCCCTTTGCCCTCCGGGTGGTGGCTGATGATGAGGTCCACGCGCTCGCCCTTCTCCCGCAGGCGGTCGGCGAGCAGCACCTCCGGAACCTCCATGTCTATGCCCACCAGGGCCGTCCTTACCTCCACGTCCTCCTCTCCCACCAGGATGCGGGAGTCCGCGAAGGGATTCTCCAGGCTCTCAAGGTCGAAATAGCGTTTCTCCTTTTCCGGGAGCTTCTCGTACTTTTCCCGGTTTGCGGCGAGGATGCGCTTGATCTCCTCCCTGCCGCGGGGATCCTTCTCGATGCCCATCTTCACGGCTAGCTTCTGTATCTCGCCCAGCTTCAATGTCAACCTCCTTACGCGAATCCTCCCTCAGCGACGCGACCTCTCACGCATGCCACCATGGTGCTTCCGGCTCATCCCTCCCGCTCCCGCCGCAGGAAAAGATCGGCGATACGGGTACGCGGGGGCCCGTCAGCCGAACAGCGCCCCCTGGTCCAGCTCCTCGCCCTCTTCCTCGCGGGACAGCAAGCGCCGGATGCGCGCGGCGATGTCGTCAAGGTCAAGCCCCGTTTCCTCCCGGATGCTGCGGCGCAGTATGGGGCCCACCTTCTCCATCTCGTGAAGGATCCTCTCCATGAGGTCAAAGGCCACGGAGGCCTCCGCTTCCTCCCGGGACATGACCAGGTCGCGCAGGATGGTCCCCTCCGTGCGCGAAGCGATCACCGGCTCTGAGCGACCTTCCACGTACACGTAGGTGCGCCTTGCCGGACCGCGTTCCTCGCCGATGGGCTCGAGCCCCACGATCTTGTCGGAGCGGTAGTACTTGCCGTATCCCAGCGGGATGATCTCGTTTTTCCTTATCTCCATACCCACTCCTTCCCCGCTACTCTTCCCCGCAATCCTTCCCCACAATTCTTCCCCGCTATCCTTCCCCGCAATCCCATCCTTCCCTTTTCCGCTTCCTTCCCTATATTCTTACCTTTTCCTTTCCGCCCTTTTCCTGTCCTTATCCAGCCTGCCCCTCCACAACCACTCCAGTAGTTCCTCCAGATCCATGGCGTTGAGGAGGTGCTCGGGTCCCAACCAGCCCCTCCTGGCCGTGGCCACGCCGTAATACATAAAGGCGAGGTGTTCCCGGCGGTGGGCGTCGCTGCCCAAAGCCACCTTGACGCCGAGCTTCCTCGCCTCCATGAGGTTCTCGTCGTTCAGGTCCAGGCGGTCCGGAAAGGCGTTCAGCTCGAGGGCGGTCCCCGACTCCGCCGCCTCACGCATCACCGTCGCGAGGTCAACCTCGTAGGGGGCACGCTGCCCGATCAACCTCCCCGTGGGATGGGCGATGATCTTCACGTGCGGGTTACGCACGGCGGCCAGGATGCGCCGCGTGACCTGCTCGCGCGATTGCCGGAACCCCCCGTGCACGGAGGCGACCACCACGTCCAGTTGCGAGAGGACCTCGTCGTCGTAATCGAGTTCTCCCTCGTTGCCGATATTGAGCTCGCTCCCGGAAAGGAGGGTGACCGGGGAATCGCCCTTCGCGTTGAGCTTCCTTATCTCCTCCACCTGCCGCAGCAGCCTCTCCCGGTCCAGCCCGTTGGCCACCCTGAGATTGCGGGCGTGGTCGGTTATGGCCAGGTAGCGGTAACCGAGCGCCTCCGCGGCCGCCCTCATCTCCTCGAGGCTCGCGATGCCGTCGCTCGCCTCGCTATGCACGTGGAGGTCGCCCCGTATGTCGGCGAGCTCCACCAGGGTCGGCAGCGTGCCCTCCAGCGCGGCCTCCACCTCGCCCCTGTTCTCGCGCATCTCCGGGGGCGGGCAGTCCATGCCCAGGGCGCGATAGACCTCCTCCTCCGTTTCCCCGGCCAGCCGCCGCTTGTCCTTCACCCGGAAGACCCCGTACTCGTTGATCTTCTTGCCCGCCTTCTTGGCGATCTCCCGCACCCTCACGTTGTGATCCTTCGAGCCGGTGAAGTACTGCAGGGCCGCCCCGTATTCCTCCGGCAGCACCACGCGCAGGTCCACCTGCAGGCCATCCACCGTCTGCACGGAGCTCTTGGTATCTCCCCGCAGGAGGACCCTTTCCACCCCGGGGAGGGCGCAGAAGGCCTCCATCACCGGGGCGGCGTCCCGCGCGGCGGCCAGGATATCGATGTCGCCGATGGTCTCCTTCATGCGCCGCAGGCTTCCCGCCGGGCTCAAGGCAAGCTTGGGAAGCCGCTCTCGCATTTGCGCAATGATCTCCTCCTGGATGCGATGGGCCTGGTGCAGCGGGAGGCGGCCGGTGGTGGTGCGCAGGTGGCGTATTCCCTCGAGGATGTTCTGCTCCGCCTTAGGCCCCATGCCGTACAGCTCGGCCAGCCGGTGCGCCTCCGCTGCCTCCTGCAGCTCCTCTATGGTGCGCACTCCCAGCTCGTCGTAGACCAGCTTGGCGCGCTTGGGGCCGAGGTTGGGGACCTGCAGGAGGGAGATGAGCTCCACGGGTATCTCCTCCTTAAGCTCCTCCAGCTTGGAAATGGCTCCCGTGTGCTTGTACTCGAGGATCTTTTTGGCGATCCCCTCCCCTATCCCCTTGTACCTGCGCAATTCCTTCACGTCATCGAGCTTGAGGAGCTCCTCCCCGTGTTCGCGCACCAACTCCGCGGCGCGGTGATAGGCGTTCACCTTGAAGCGCACCTCTCCCTTGATGTCGGAGAGCTCCGCCATCTCCTCGAACGCCCTTACAAGTTCGTCCACCTTGCTCACGGTCACCGCTCCGCCCATGATCGCCCAAGCGCGGGCCTAGCCCCTAACGGATCTCCCTCTCTCACCTTTCCCTTTGCCGCTTCAATTAGTATATATCTACTAATGGACGCAAAATATGCCTTCTCCATAAAACCCGCTCGCGCCGATCAAGGGGGTATTCCGCGGCGCATGATGCGCGCTCGATGCCATCGCCCGGAAACCCGGCGCCCGCACCCTAACCCAAGGTCCCGGCCCGGAAGAAGGAAGGATCCCCATCCAGCTTGCCCGGGAACGGCCGAGTTGGTCGCAGCGCAGCCTGCGGAGCGAGACCATTACTCGGCGTCCCGGGCCGGAAGA
>CAKZMC010000056.1 GCA_937128055.1 uncultured Actinomycetes bacterium
CGCCCCTGGATTCCATCGAACGGGGCCCCTCCGGTCCCGTGTCCGTTCAGTTTACGCGAGGAGCAAACTGCCGATGGACCAGACCCAGATCGAACATATCCAGAAGCGCCTCCTGCGGGAGCGCGAGCGGGCGCTGCGCTCCCTCGGCCGCCACATGGTGCGGGTCATCTGGCGCATGCTCGAGGACGGGCGTGTTTACGAGATGCGGTAACACCCGAGAAAGGACGCAGAGGGCTTGAAAATCCGAACGGGATGTTCGTATCTTCGATCTTCAATCCTGGGCGGTTTGCGGTCCTCCGGCTCGCTTGCGCGCGCCCGTGTCCTGAAGCTTCGCTGAAGCGGAGGGGGTCGTGCTCTATGACCCGTATCGTGCACCCTTGCATGCGATAACTCCCAGAACACCGGGATCGAAGATCCAAGATCATGTAATATGACCCCACAAATGGACTCAAGCGCGGGGATTGAATATCGAAGATGTGTGTGCTGACCCCCTATTGGTTGGACTAAATCTTGGCCAATAAATCGGAGTCTTTCAACACCCCCTCCTCGAGTTCTTCGGCCAACTCCTGCTCGAAGTACTTTCGCAGAAAAGCATCGGGAGACATGTAGCCCAAAGAGGAGTGGATGCGCTCGGAGTTATAGAAGCGGAAGTAGCGCTCGAGGGTGGCCTCAAGCTCCTCGAAGGTCTCGAACTCATAGGCCATGGCCACCTCGTCCTCCAGGATGGAGTGGAAGGCCTCGATATGAGCGTTGTCCTCCGGCACCCCCACATGGGTGAACTCCTGCCTGATGCCCCTCTCCTTTAGGTATTCCCTTACCACCGCGGCTATGAACTGGCTGCCGTTGTCCGAGCGCACCACCACCCCCTCCGGCTCGGGCAGGAGGGAGAGGATCTCCTCAAGCAGCCCTATCACCTCCCGCTTGCGCATGTTCCTGCCCAGCCGGAAGCCCAGGGCCCTGCGGGAGAAGGTATCCAGCACGGTCAGGAGATAGGCGTTCCTTCCCTCCCCGTGGATGTAGAGGTACTTGATATCCATCTCCAGCAGGCGGTGGGGGCCGCATGGCCGCGCCCTGCCCGCCACGAAGTCCCTTCTGCCCCGGGACCGGATGCGCCTCTTGAGCAGCAGGCCCCGCTCCTGCATGAGGCGGTAGACCTTCTTCTTGTTGATCACATATCCCCGGCCCCGGAGGTGGTGGGTCACCTTGTGGTAGCCGTAGCGCACGAAGTCCCGGGCCAGGAGCTCCTCGATCTCCCCCACCACCTCCGCGTCCGGCACCCGGGTGGCGTCCATCTTAAGGGTATATCCGGGGGCCCGGCGACCCCGCCTGCCCTCCTTGGGCCGGTAGTGGTAGGTGGATCTGGCCAGGCCCACCTGGGAGAGGACGAAGCAGCGGCCCGCCCCCCGGGCCATAAACATCGCGGCCACCTCTAACTTGACCCCTTTCTCTGGAGCGTTTTTTTACAAGCTCCTCCTTGATCTCCAGGGCCAGTTCCTTCTCGGCCAGGAGTTTCTTCAGCCGGGCATTTTCCTCTCTCAGCCTGGCCAGCTCCGGGTCTATGCCGTTCCTGCTCGGGGGCTTTAGGGCCTCGTAGCCCCCCTCCTCGAAGCGGTACCTCCAGTCATAGTAGGTGGATTCGGCGATGTTGTGCTTGCGGCAGGTCTCCAGCACCCCTTTCAGCTCGCCCTCCTTCAAGATCGACAGTTTCTCCTCCGGTGTCTTTCTCTTCTTCCTTGGCATAGTCACACCCCCTTTAGCCGGAGTTCGACAGTTGCTAGATGAGCGAATCCCGGAAAAGCGCATGGATAAAGGGACTATGGGAAATACACCAAAATAGGCGTGTAACTAGGCGGGCCTTTTTCTAGCCCTTTTCGGGCTGATTTCTGTGATCAGGGGTGGTTCGGGGACATCCAGGGCGCCGAATATGCGCCTCTGGGCGGGGGTGGTCTCGGTCCGCTGCTTCAGAAGCCCGTCCGGCCCGGAGAAGACCCCCAGGTGCATGCGGCCCAATTCGTTCCTTAAGTTCCGCCAGGTATCATCGCACCTGTTCTCGGCCACGCGGATGAGTAGAAGGGCCAGCCAGCACAAAAGCACGTGGGACTTGATCCTATCGGCCTTGCGGTGGTTGACGGGGCGGATGTCTAAGGTGTGCTTCAAGCTGCGGAAGGCCGCCTCCACCTCCGAAAGCTGCTTGTAGCCCAGGGCCACGTCCTCCGCGGACAGGGTGTCGTCGGAGGTGCGGATGAGGTACTTGCCGTCCATCCTCTCGTCCTCGGCTATCCTCTTTTTGTCCAGGACGGGACCTCCGCTTTTCCCGGCCTTGAGGTAGCGCCCGTAGGCCTTATGGGCGATGAGGGCGCAGGCCGCCTTGGAGTGGGCCTCGCCTTTCGTCTCCCCCAGGCGGGAGAGCTCCTCTTCCAGGGTCCTTATGATGGCCTCCCGCTCCGCTTTGTCCCTTTTTGCCCGCTCGGGGTACCTGGCCAGGACGTAGCGCACCCGTGCCTCGCCGTCGCCTACGGCGAGCTCCTTTACCTCCAGATCATCAGCAACCTTCCTGTACCTTCCGGGGGAGGCGAGGGCCGCCTCCACTACCGGCTTTCCCGATCTCATCTTCTCCCCGCAGATGTAGTGGCCCCCTCCCCGCTGCAGGTATCTCAGGTTGCCTTCGGAGGAAAAGCCCCGGTCGCACACGGTGACCACGCGCGAGAGCCTCCAGCCGGAAAGGTCTTCTTTCACTTCCTTTATCACGCTCATGTCCATGGTGTTTCCCGGCCAGGTCCAGCACCTGACCGGTATGCCCTCCCGGGTTACCGCGAGCCCCACCACCGCCTGGGGGAGGTCGGGGCGCTTGTCGCGGGAATATCCTCTCTTGCGCAGGCCTGGATCATCCCCGGAATCCTCGTCTTCCTCCTCCGTTTCGAAGTAGACGCCGGTGGTGTCGAAGAAGATGGGTCCACCTCGAGGTTTAAGAGGTTGGCGCAGGAGAAGAAGACCTCGCGCTGGATCTCCTCGGATGCCTCGAGGAGGAAGTCCATGGCCCGGTAGAGGTTGTGCGCGGATGCCTCCTCCACCCCCGGGACGGCCACGCGGGAAACCCAATCCTCGGTGGCCAGCTTGGGGGGGGAAAGCGCTCGGTTGGCCGCCATACTGAAGATGGCCCGCTCCACCGGGGTGGAGTATTTCCTGTTCTTCAGCAGTTTCTCAAGCGTCTCGCCTATTTTCAGCTGCCTCCACAGATGGTCCAGCACATATGCCCCTCCCAAAGGGGCGGAGGAGAGGAACTTGAGCGGGCCGGCTTCTGCGGAAAGGGCGTCTTCGGGGGAGAGAAACCTCGAGATGGAGCGGGCGAGCCGCTTGAGAGCTTCTTTATCCAGCTCGTCCTCCCGCCCGAAGCTGTGGATCATCTGGGCCTTGGCGCACTTCGCCTTCTTGTCCCAGACGTTGTGCGCCAACTGGACGTACCTTACCTCGGATCCATCCTTGTTGCGGCGGGAGATGGTGCGTATATACATACCTATCTCATATCACGTTAACCTCTATAAACGCAAGCCTTAATCTCCAAAACGTGTGCCTATTATTTTTCGGCTAATTGTGCCGGCCCCGATCATAAAATACCTGTTCAGAGAGTTGCGCTAGGCGAAATACCGACCGGTTTTGCCTATCAACTGTCGAACGCCGGTCAGTAATACCTCCTTTTCCAGTCCTCCCCCTCCCGGCAACAGAGCAATCCCCCGGAAAATCCTTCTCGCATAATCCCAGCTCTCACCCCCTTTATCCGGGCGAGCATGCCTGGATTAACGGCTTTCTCTCGTGCTGTGACGGTCGGACAGCGAGCGGAATTTTGCGGCAGATATTCACCCCCCTCCTCGCACTCCAAGATTGCTCTCGCGACAATCCGCTAAACCATCATAGAAATCGCGCCTCGGGCATGTAAAGCGCGCGTGCTGCCCGTTCCCCCGCAGGGGCTAGCGGCCGGTGGAGCCGAAACCGCCCTCCCCCCGCGAGGTTTCGTCTAGCTCCTCCACCTCCACCACCTCGGCCGACTCCACCCGCTGGATGACCATCTGGGCGATGCGGTCGCCCTTCCTCACCCGGAATTCCTCCTGCCCCAGGTTTACCAGGATGACCTTCACCTCCCCCCGGTAGTGGCAATCGATGAGGCCCGGCGTGTTGACGATACTTATGCCGTGCTTCGCCGCCAGCCCGCTGCGTGGCTGCACGAAGGCGGCGTAACCCTCGGGCAGGGCCATGGCGAAGCCGGTGCTCACCAGGGCCCGCTCGCCCGGCCCGAGGACGACGTCCTCCGCGCTGCGCAGGTCCAGCCCGGCGTCGCCTTCATGGGCGTAAGAGGGGAGCTCCACGCCCGGGGCGAACTTCTGCAGGCGCAAGCTCACGCCGTCCACGTGCATGTCGGCGGCCTTTCTCCAGCCAATCAGGGGCACGAGGTCGAAGACGCCCAGGCAGGAGAAGAGGGCGCGCATCTCCTCCCGCAGCCTGTCGCCCTGCGCCTCCTTTTCCAGCAGGATGCCCTCCAGCTCCACTTGGAAACTCTTTCCAGGAAGAAACCGGTATGCGAACCAGTACCTGCCCCTTCCCACCTCGCGGTAACCCCCGGCTTCCAGGTCGTAGGGGAGGAACCCGTAGATCACCCTCCCCTCCTTCACCAGTACGTGCACCCTGTCCCGGTAGATAAATATGCGCGGGGGTCCTGCCCGGTAATAGGTGGTCAGGTATACCGCGGCCTTGTGCGTCCGCAGGATATCCTCCGCCCTGCGGCACATGCCCTCGAAGAGCTCCTCAAAATCCTTTCCCTCGATCAATGTCGGCTTTGCTCCTTCCTTATCCTTCGTCTCCGCCTCGCCCCGGGCCTAACGCAAGATCAATCCTCTACCAGGGCCACCGCCCTTATCCACCCCGCGCTGGCTCTCTTGATCTTGACGGGGAAACAGAAGAAGGTGAACCCGTAAGGTGGCAGCTGGTCCAGGTTGGTAAGCTTCTCGATATGGCAGTAGCCCTTCTCAGTGGAGGCGAAGTGCCCCTCCCAGATGAGCGAGGCGTCCCCGGTGGCCTCGAAATCCTTGGCGATAAGGGGAAGGGGGCGGTCCCACGACCAGGCGTCCGTCCCGGTTACCTTGACCCCGTGCTCCAGTATCCACAGGGTGGCCTCGCGGCTCATGCCGCACCCCTTGACCAGGTACTCTTCCTTGCCCCAGTACTTGTCCGCCCCCGTCATCACCAGCACGATGTCCCCCTCCTTGAGACGGTAGCCCATGTCCCGGAAGGCCTTTTCCACGTCGACGGCCATCACCCGGTAGCCGTCCGGGAAGCGGCGGAAGTCCAGGACCACGCCGGGCCCCATGCACCACTCCAGCGGCACCTCGTCGATGGTCAGGGCCGGCTTTCCCCCGTCCATGGTGGGATGGTAATGCCAGGGGGCATCCAGGTGCGTGCCGGCGTGGGTGGCGACGGTGAGGATCTCCATGGCCCACCCCAGTCCCTCCGGGAGGTCCCTCTGTGCGTCTATTCCCGGGAAAAAATCGGCCATGGACGCCGCCCCCGCCTGGTGATCCATATAAAAGACTCTGGGTATCATCGCAGCGGGATCCGAGGGCAAGCCGTCCTCGATGCTTATGCTCAGGTCTATGAACCTCTTTCCCATGCTCGTCCCTCCTACTACGCCTTTCCATCCCCACTGCCGGTGCGACCCGGCGCCAGAACCTCTATAAATATACCCCATATCAGCGACTTAAATGACAGCGCTTCCTATCTACACCTCGCGGTCAGCCATCATTCGTCGCCTCTTATGGGGTCAAACCGCGTTTATGTCTGAGAGGGGTTGTTCCTGGGGAGGGAGTGCGTCTCGACTCTCTGGACGGGCTTCCGCCGCACCCATCCCCCGCAAGGGAGGAATCCCTCCTTCTTCCGGCCCGGGACGCCGAGTAA
>CAKZMC010000057.1 GCA_937128055.1 uncultured Actinomycetes bacterium
AGACAAATACGGCCCCCAGGCCGATTACCTGGTCCATCCAAGGCTGCGTCGGATGTTTCCCGAATTCACCAACCGTTATCTGGGCTACCTGCTCTGGCACATGTACGCTGCCAACAGGATGGAACAGCCCATCGCCACTAAGGCCTTCCAGTCGCGCGAGCCCGGCCTATATGCGGTCACCGCCTACAAGAAGCCGGCCATGCTGCTGTGGTGGCTCAAGGAACATTTGGGCGACGCCAAGTTCGATAGCCTGATGAGGGAATATTATTCCCGCTATTGTTTCCGTCATGTCTATTGGGAGGATTTCGCCGCTCTCACCGACAGTCTCTCCGACAGGCCGATCTCGGCCGCTCTCGATCCCTGGATCAAGACCACGGATGTTTGCGACAATTCGATAGCCGAGGTCAGGGAGGCCGGAAACGGAATCTCTGCCATAAGGCTGGAACGCCGTGGCGATCTCAGCCTGCCCTCTATCCTGAAGGTGATCGATCGAAAAAGCAACTTGAAGATCGTCCACTGGAGCGGCCAAGATAAAAGCGCTTGGCTTACGGTTCCGGCCGAGGGTGGAATTCGAAGCGCGGTCTTAGATCCAGACAGAAATGTTCCCGACATCAACCGCTTCAACAATCGCTGGCCGCGCAAGATCTCCTTTACCCTGGGCCCGCGCTTGCCCTCGCCCGAGAGTTATCAGATCTTCTGGCTGCCCATCCCCTGGTACGACGGGGTCAACGGCTTCCTGGTGGACAGCACGGAGGAGGCCGCGGAGAAGGTCTGCCTTCTCCTCGAGAGCCCGGCGACCGCGCAGCGCATGGGTGAAGCCGGCCATGACAAGGTGCGCCGCAACTTCCTCTGCACGCGCCACCTCCGGGATTACCTGCGATTCTTCCGCCTGCTGGCTCGTCACTGAGGCGCGCCGAGGCCGGCAGGCAAGCTCCCCGGCGTCCCCCGCGGTCCCGCCCCTGCTCGCGTCTCTCTCGCGGGAACACGGCGTCGGGATCCGCGGCCGGGGCGCGGGGGGGCACGGGGGCGGAAGCGTCTCCCGGTCTCGGAGGGACGGAGGCTACCAGACCAGCTCCCCGGCGTCCCTGGGGTTCTCCACCTCGATCACCTCCGCCACCTCGCCGCTGTGGAGGCGGATGGTGCGGTCGGCCATCTCAGCGATGGCCGAGTTATGGGTGACCAGGATGATGGTCTGGCCGTTCTCGCGGTTTATCCTCTGCATCACCTTGAGCACGTTTATCCCCGTCTCGTAATCGAGCTCCCCCGTGGGCTCGTCGCAGAGCAGGATGGGCGGGTTCTTCACGATAGCCCTGGCGATGGCCACGCGCTGCTGCTCCCCGCCCGATAGCTGGCTGGGGAAATGGTGGGCGCGCTCCGCCAGTCCTACCATCTCCAGCGCCTTCAAGGATTTGTCCCGGGTGTCCTTTTCCACCAGCTCCAGGGCGAACTCCACGTTCTCGAGGGCCGTGAGGGTGGGGATGAGGTTGAAGAACTGGAATATGAAGCCTATCTGGGTGCGCCGGTAATCGGTGAGCCCCTTCGGGTCGAGGTCGGATATGTCCTGGCCGTTCACCACCAGCCTCCCGCAGCTGATGATGTCCATGCCGCCTATGAGGTTGAGGAGGGTGGTCTTTCCCGATCCGCTGGGTCCCAGGATGACGATGAACTCCCCCTCCCTTATTCGCAGGTTCACTCCGCGCAGGGCCCTGACTTCCAGCTCCCCCATGGGATAGGTCTTGCATACGTCCTCGAAGATTATCAGCTCCCTGCCGTTGTCTCCTGGCCTCACCAAACGATCCTTCCTCCCCTTTCCACGTCCCTCGCCGGGCCGTCGGCATAAAG
>CAKZMC010000058.1 GCA_937128055.1 uncultured Actinomycetes bacterium
CCACGACTCCCTCACATGCGACAATGGAAAAATTATCGAACTCCGACCCCCTCTTGTCAAGCTTTTGTGCTGGTTTGCGGTCTCCATATCCTAAATGCAAGCGGGAGCGACGGGGGCCGAGAAGCGATGTCCGCGATATTCCTTCCACGCCGCCTGCTGCGGACGGGGCTTGTAACCCCGGCAGGCGTGGGTGCGGCGTAGGAGGGCGTTGGGGGTCCCTGCGCTGGCTATAACCCCGGCAGGCGTGGGCGCGGCAAGCGGAGGGGCGCGGGGAGGACCGTGCCGGGAAACAGCCGGCCCCGAGCCCATTCCCTCCCCTTCCGCCGTGCCGTACGGGGAGGCGGGGTGGTAAACTGTTTGGTGACCGGGGACGTGCCCGGGGTATCCTGTGGCGGCCGCATCCCGCAAGAGGCCTTGCCCCTCAAGGGATCCCGGCACCGGAAAGACCTTTGTTCCATAAGGAGAGGAACATTGCAAGGCGAGGTAGAGAAAGATCCCGGTGAGGACTGGCGGGAGCTCGCGCGGCGACTTCTCGCTTCGGCGGCGGCGAGGCTTCCCCGTGGGGAACTGGCCGGCGATATCGAGACCCTCTTCAGCGATCAGGGGACCATGCGCGGCCCCGCCGACCTGCGGGAAGCCCTGCGCATCCTCCTGGTTAAACCCGGCGTTCAAGCCCTCCTCCTTTACCGTATCTACCGCTGGCTTCACCTGCGGGGGATGCGACTGCTCCCGGAGATACTGGCGCGCGTCAACTTCTTCCTCACCGGGGCGGAGATAGACCCGGGTGCGGAGATAGGCCCGGGGTGCCATATCTGGCACACCGCGGGGGTGACCATCGGCCGCGGGGTCAAGATCGGCCGCAACGTGTGGATCCTGCACAACGTGACCCTGGGGGGCAGGGGCGGCTCGCCTTTCAACTCCGGCGAGGAAGGGTATCCCCGCGTGGGCGATGGGGCCATCCTTTACACCGGGGTGACGGTGCTGGGGAACGTGGAGATCGGCGCGGGGGCGGTTATCGGCGCCCACTCCCTGGTGCTCCATTCCATCCCCCCCGGCTGCCTCGCCTGCGGCGCTCCGGCAAAGGTGGTCAAGCGAGCCGGGCATTGAGCGCGCGTGCGCGCGGCAAGCACAGCGGCCTCCCTTACCCGCGCGGCCAAACGTGGGTTTTCCAGCCGTGCCGAGGACCGGCCGGTGGTCGCCTGCGGAGAGAGCTCGCGCGTCCTGCCGCACAACCCGGAAGATGCCTGCGGAGCGAGGCCTGCGCGCCCCACCGGGGAACGGATCCCTCAAGTCTTTTCCCTGCGCTTCAGCTCCTCCGTCAAGAGGTGGGCCTTGCGCTGGGGCTCCGGCAGGCGGAAGCCCCGCAGGCAGGCGAGGACCATCTCGATGGAACTGGCAAGATCTACCATATGGCCAACCGATACATAGAGCGGTTTTACGCCGGCGCGCGTTCTCAGTACAGCGCCTACCATCCTCCCCCCGTGCAATAAAGGCACCCAGTCTCCTACCTCCCGTCCCGGCTCGCCGGCCTCTCCCAGCAGCCTCGACTTGGCACAACCTACGGTGGGGATCCCCGTCAGGACCCCCAGGTGAGAGGCCAGCCCGAAAGCGCGCGGGTGGGCGATCCCCTGCCCGTCAACGAGGATGAGATCCGGGGCGCTCCCCAGCTTTTCCAGCGCGGGCAGCAGCGCCGGCAGCTCGCGGAAGGAAAGGAGGCCCGGCACATAGGGAAAGAGCACTTCCACGCGGGAAGCGGCCGTCTCCAGCACCTCGAGGCCGGGGAAGCTCATGAGCACTGCCGCGCCGAGCGCCAACCTGCTCTCGCGCAGGTACGAGATGTCCGTTCCCGCCACCATCCTGACCCGCGAGAGGTCCAGGGGCCGGTCGCTCACCACCTTCCCCCGCAGCCTCTCCTGCCACCCCTTGGCCTCGGCTACGCTCACTCGCAACGGGTGAGGGCACGTGATTTCCATTCCAGGTCGATCCCCTCGCTCACCAGCCGATAGCCCATCTTTTTCGGTGGAGCAGGAGGCTTGAACCCGTTGCGAGGCCTCGCCCCTGCGCCCCGCGTGACCGTCCGGGACAAGGCCCTTCCCGCGGACGGCGGAGAGATGGCGAAGGTGAGGGGGCGTTGCTCCGGGATCCCCTACCGCTTGCCTCGCTCAATTCTTCTCCCCATGGCGGGGATTGGCGCGGATAACCTTGAGGGCGTTGGTCACCGCCACGGTGACGTCCGCCTTGAACTGCGTCTCCAGCTCGTTGACCTTCGTGTACACGTAGCCCATGTCCGTGACCACGTACTTCGCCGGCAGGTGGTTCAGGGCCAGCGCCTTGATGTCCAGCTTGCAACGATCGCACTTGCAGACATCGTCGCGCCGTGCCAGTATCTCCTCGATCGTGGAGTCCACGACCTCCTCCATGTAATTCCTCAGCAGCACGGCAGCACCTCCTCGCTCGTCGCCACAGAAATAAAATACCACATAACCGGTGGGGGGGCGCATCCGTCTCCCGCAAGACAAGATGCCCGCCGAACCTTTCTCGCGTGCATGCGGAGGTGGTTTCGTCCCTTTTCCCTGCCTGCGGCGCGCCTTCCCGAAGCCTCACCGCCCCAGGGCGGACGATTAACGGGCGGGGTATGGACGAGCCCTCGCCTGGGGCGGTAACCAATGCTATAATTGGTTCTTGCGCGAGAGCCGCTCCTGCTCCCGGACGGTCCGGGGGCCGCCAGACCACAGGAGGTGATAATGCGCGAGTACGAGCTCATGTACATCGTCCGCCCTAACCTGGAGGCCGAACAGTACGAGGCGCTGCAGGAAAGGGTATCCAGCCTCATCACCCGCGACGGCGGAGAGATAACCGGTCTCGACGTGTGGGGAAAAAGGAAGCTTGCCTACCCGATAAAGCACGAGACCGAGGGCCATTACGTCGTCCTCACCTTCAAGGGCGGGGAGGGACTGGTGCAGGAGCTCGGCCGCATCCTGTCCATCACCGATGAGTTCCTCCGCCACAAGATATTCCGTGCCGATCACCGGGGGTGACCCTTGTCTCGCGGGCGGACGGCTTGTCACTGGCCGGTCCTACAATCGAGTTGTCCGTCGGAAAGAGCGACAAGGGAGGATATCATGGCCGGTCTGAACAGCGTGGTGATGATAGGCAACCTTACGCGGGACCCCGAGCTCAGGTACACGCCGAGCGGCGTCCCGGTATGCACCTTGCGGCTGGCGGTGAGCCGCAACTTCCCCAACCAGCAGGGGGAGGTGGAAGCGGACTATTTCAACGTTATCGTCTGGCGAAACCAGGCCGAGAAGTGCGCCGAGTATCTCAGCAAGGGTCGCCAGGTGGCGGTTACCGGAAGGCTTCAGAGCAGGAGCTGGGAGGGCGCTGACGGCCAGAAGAGGACCACTATCGAGGTCGTCGCCGACCGCGTCGTCTTCCTCGGGCGTCGCGACCGCCCCGAGGAGTTGGCGGACAGCCTGGCGGAGGTGGACCTCACGGAGGACGAGTTCTCCACGGACCTGGAACCCCGCGTGGAGGACGAGGTCGTCTTCTAAGGACGTCGGCGTCCGCCGGCCACCGAAAAGAGAGGCTGGCCTTTGCGGCCTTCATGTGCCTGAAAGCGGCCTCGCCGAGAACCCGGCCAAAGGGTAGCGAGGCCTCCCGGATAAGGGCTTTCAGGCCGCGAAGGCAAGGTCCGGCGGCATACGCGGGTGAGGCTTGCAGGATATACGGGAGAACGTGGAATAACGACAGGAGGAGGTATGGGTTCTAACCAGAGCAGGAGATCAACGGCGAAACAGGACAAGAAATCCCGCGAGGGTTACGCCCGTAAGCAGCGGAGGAAGGTCTGCTTCTTCTGCTCGGAAAAGATGGACTTCATCGATTATAAGGATATCAACCTCTTGAAGAAGTTCCTTTCCGAGAAGGGGAAGATCCGCCCGCGCAGGGTTACCGGCAACTGCGCACAGCACCAGAAAAAGCTGGCAATGGCCATAAAGAGCGCCCGGGAAATGGCCCTCATCCCCTACACCTCCCGCCAGGGAGAGGTAAAGTAGGCGGCGGGCAGGCAGCGCGCCCGGAACGCGTAAGACCGCGGCGCCTGGTGGCGGCGGGAGGTACCGGCAAAGGGGCGGAAAAAAGATCCGGATGGCTGGGTTCTGGGCGCGCGAGTAATGTTATACTTTACGCGACAGAGGTCTCGGGAAACGAGGAGCCCGCTTTGAAAGTAATCCTTATCGCAGAAGTGGAGGGGCTGGGAAGCCGGGGAGAGATAGTCGAGGTCAAGGACGGGTACGCCAACAACTACCTCATCCCCAAAGGCCTGGCCGTGCGCTCCACCAAGGGAAAGGCGAAGGAAGCCGAGCAACTGGCCAAGGAAAAGATGGCCAGGGCCGACCGCGAGCTGAAGAAAGCCAGGGAAGAGGCGCAGATCATTTCCGGCCACACCTTCGAGATACCCGCGAAGGCGGGCGAGGAGGGAAGGCTTTTCGGCACCATCACCTCTCGGGACGTGGCCGAGCTGGTAAAAAAGGAGCTGGGGCTGGAGATCGACCGCAAGAAGATACACCTCGAGGAGCACATCAAGACCCTGGGCTTCCACGAAGCCCGCTTGAAGCTACACCCGCAGGTAGAGGCCATTATCCACCTCAAGGTAGTACCGGAAGGGTAAGTGATCCCGAGGGTGGCGGAGCTCGAGCTGAAAGGGTGAGGGACCCGGCTTATCGAGACAGGGGGGAGGGGCATGAGCACGGTTATCCAGGCCTTTGACCGTCACGACCAGCTACCGCCGCACAGCATGGAGGCCGAGCAATCCGTGCTCGGATCGATGCTGCTTTCCCAGGAGGCCATCTTGGAGGTCTCCGAGATCCTGGCACCGGAGGATTTCTACAAGGATGCCCACGCCGCCATATACCGGGCGGCCCTGCAGCTCTTCGCATCCGGAGAACCGGTGGACCCGGTGACCCTTTCGGAATCCCTGCGCGCGCAGGGGAACCTGGAAAGGGTCGGCGACCGGCCCTACATCATGAACCTCATGTCCTCCGTCCCCACTCCGGCCAACGCCAGGTACTACGCCGAGGTAGTGGCCAAGCTGGCGACGTACCGGCGACTGATCGAGGCTGCGGGCAAGGTGGCCGCCGTGGGCTACCGCGCCCCCGAGGATCTCATGGAAGCGCTGGATGAGGCCGAGGGCATCGTCTTCAACGTCGCCCAGCTCAGGAGGCGGGATAATATCCGGCTCATGAAAGAGGTCATGGAGTCCACCTTCGAGGAGCTGGAGAGGATCGCCGAGGGCAGGGAGGACACGGGCATCTACACCGGTTTCACCGACCTGGACCGGCTTACCATGGGCCTGCAGCCCTCCGACCTTATCGTCATAGCCGCCCGCCCCTCCATGGGCAAGACCTCGCTCGCCCTGAACATCGCCGACTACGTGGCGGTGGAGGAGGGGATCCCCGTGGCCATCTTCAGCCTGGAGATGAGCGCCCAGGAGGTGGCAAGGAGGTTGCTCTGTTCCAGGGCACGCGTGAACAGCCAGAAGTTGAAGTCCAGCTTCAAGGACGACGACGTCTGGGAGCGCCTGTCGGAAGCGGCGGGCGACCTGGCATCGGCCTCTATCTTCATCGATGACAGCGCGGACATAGGCATCATGGAGCTGCGCTCCAAGCTACGCCGCCTCAAGTCGCGACACGAAATAGGGCTGGTGATCGTCGACTATATCCAGTTGATGAGCTCCGACCGCCGCCTGGAAAACCGCGTGCAGGAGATCGCCGCCATCTCCCGGGGATTGAAGGTGATAGGAAGGGACTTCAACATCCCGGTCATCGCCGTCTCACAGCTCTCCCGCGAGCCCGAGAAACATAACCGCGAACCCATCCTCTCCGACCTGAGGGAATCCGGGGCCATCGAGCAGGACGCCGACCTCATCATCTTCATCCACCGCAAGGAGGTCTACGACCCGGACAACGAGGAGCTGAAGGGCAGGGCTGACGTCAAGGTGGCCAAGCACCGCAACGGCCCCATAGGGCCGGTCCGTCTCACCTTCCAGGCGCAGTACGCTCGCTTTCTCAACTACAGCCCGCGCAAGGGCGAATAAAGGCCAGGGGGCCACCCTCACAACCGCCATCGCGAGGAACCCCGGATAACGTCATCGCGGTGAACGCCCCGGATAACTTCAACGCGAGGAGCGCCGGAAAACGTCATCGCGGTGAACGCCCAGGATAACGTCATTGCGAGGAGCGGCGGATAACGCCATTGCGAGGAGCGCCGGATAACGTCATTGCGAGGAGCGGAGCGACGAAGCAATCTCACCCGGGCTTTTCCGCCCGCGGCACAAGACGGCCTTACAGACGATGGCCGCATCAATCCCCCTGCAACCATCCTTTCACCCGGTCCATGTCCAGCGGCAACAGGCCGCCCTCCTGGAGGACCAGCGCAAGGGCCCCCTGCGGGCAATTCTCCACGCAGAGCTCGCACCCGTAGCACCTCTCGGGATGATAGCGGAGTTCCCCGTTCGCCATCTCCAGCGCCCCGAAATGGCAGTAGGGCACGCAATCCCCGCACATGTCGCATTTCTCCGTGTCCAGCCTAACGCCGTAGCCCGACGGCACGTACTGGGAAATCCCCTCTGCTCCCTTTATGCGTCCCATCAGGGCGGTGGCCCGCATGCTCACGCAGCACCGCGGGCAGCAGTTGCATATGACGCCCATGCTTCCCCCCGTGGCCACCTTGAAGAAGGCCTGGTTGATATGGCCCTTGCGCCGGTGCTCATCGATGATGGAGAGCGCTTCCTCCCTGCTTATCCTGCGCGCGTGGTACTTACGGCAGTGCTCCAGCCAGAAATCCACCAGGGGCTTCCCCACAGCAATGCACGAGGCCACCGGCTGGCAGGGGTCGTCCATCTCCAGCTTGCAGGGACAGTCCATCACCGCCAGGTGGGTGGGCTCGCGCAGGACGATCTTGTTCGCGTGCCGAAAAGGGATTATGCGCCCCGTGGTGTCCGGCCCCAGCATCACCGTCTCCTCCAGGCTGAGTATCTTGCCGACGTCCCCGCGGGAAAGTACCTTTGCGTGGTAGCGCTCGAAGATGAACTTCGGTATGTGTTTGGTGGCTCCGAAACGCGAGAAGAGGACCACAACCACCTTGGTCAGCAAGAGCGCCGCCCTCACGTAAACATCGTAGAAAATGAAGTAGAGGTAGTTGTGGAGGGCGCGATCCAGCCTCCACCCGTGCAACCGGAACATTTCCTTGGTCGATTCCTTCATCCTCATCCTCCCCGCCTTTGCTGACGCACTCCCCATCCCGGCGCCGGAACTCGCGTCGACAAGCATATACGATAAAGGAGGCTGCGGCGTGCTGTCCACCACGCAACCCACTCTTTGCGCGAACCCCGGCGCCGTGCCCATGCTTTCAGTAAGAGAGTATCCCCTGTCTTCTCCCGTTCGCGCTGCTATTCGCCGAATGGCATGGTGGTCTCTCGCCATACCTCGACCAGCAAGGCTCCCGCGAATAGAACGGGCCCATGAGCTGCGGCGGAACGGCCCTGCCCTGCCGAAGGGATCACGCGTTCAGCAACGACAACCCCAACCGCAGGCTCGCGAGGTAGCATGTCGGGTATTCCGCAGGTGGTTTGATAAAAATCGCCCGCGGGGATAAATTGATATATCGAGAAGGAGGCTGCTCACTAAACGGGGCGGACAAGGGTCATGCTTTCCTGCCTTGAGGGCATAACCCGCGACAAAGCTCCCGCCAACCGGGCTAGCCGGCACTCGCAGCAGGGATATATTTACGGGAGGTGCTCATGGGCCTTTTAGGATCGTTTTCCCAACCCTTTCTTTGCCGGACTTCCAAGCCTGCCATCCTATCGCCGGGAGCGAGGGATTCTACGAAAAGGGGTACCGTATGAACGACCTCGGCCTGTTTCCCTATCCCCGTGGCCGCCTGCAGAAGGCCGACCTGGACCTGGCGGCGGAGCTGCAAAGCCTGGTGGACAAGGAAATCGTGGAGAAAAGGCTGGAGCTCAAGGAGGACTACGAAAGGCTGCTCAAGCCCGCGTTCGTCAGGCTGATGGTGGAGATGGGGCTGCAGAAGATGTTCTGGCCAGAGGACCTGGGCGGCGAAGGCCACAACGAACCGGGGGTAGCCTTCACGGTCATGGCGGCCCTCGAGCAGATCGCCTGTGCGGACGTCGGCCTTGCCTTCCTGGCCGCCCACAGCTTCGCCCTGCAGGCCGCGCTTGCCGGCAACGGCAACCTCAAACGCGAGGCCTGCGAGCGCTTCGCGCCCCTCTTCTGCGCCGACGGCGCCCCGGTGATCGTTTCCTTTCTCCTCCCCGTCTTCACGGAGGAAGAGAGTGGAGCGACCTGGCGGGGCAAAGGCCTGCAGGTGACGGCCCGTGCCGCTCCCGCGGGCTGGAAGCTCCACGGCAAATGCGTGCGCCCCACCTGCTCCGGCGCCGATGCAGATCTCTTCGGGGCCTGGTGCGCGGTGGAGGGGGAGGGGCAGCAGGCCTTCATCCTCGTTCCCGGCGACGCGCGGGGGCTGGCACGCGGACCGGAGTTCAGGAAGACCGGGCTCGCCGCAAGCCGCAACGCCGATATCGACCTCGCGGGGGTAGAGCTCGCCGCCGCGCACTGCGTCTTCCGCGAGGAGCAAGAGTACCGCCGCCTCCTCTCCTGGTACTACCTGGGGCTGGCCGCTTGCGGGGTCGGAGCCCTCCTGGCCTCCTACCGGATACTCAAGGAATGGGGCGACAACCGGGTCATCAAGGCCACCGGCAACATCTTCAAGGAAAACCCGCTCACCGGCGCCCTCATGGGCGAGATCGCCAAGGAGATAGCCGTTGATCGCCTCCTGGCCTACGACCTGGCGGAGATGCTGGCCGAGCCGGACACCTACGGGGATGCCGGATGCGAAGGGGTCTTCACCGCCGCCCTCATAGTCGTGCACCACGTCCTCTCATCGGCGGATTACGCCATACACCGCATCATGGAGCTCATGGCTTCCGCCGGCTACGCCAAGGAATGGCAGCTCGAGCGCTACTGGCGCGACGTGAAAACGGTGCAGTGCTACCTGGGAGCCTACGAGCTCGCCAAGCACGATTTCGCCCGCTGGTTCTACGGGGCCCGGACCCTCTGAGGAGGTGGAGCGCATGAGAAGCATCGACGACTTCAGCCGGCCCCTCGAGTACCTCACCCCCCTGGGAGAGCAGGTAGGAGAGATCATCCGCGAGTGGGTGGAAAAGGAGGTCATACCCTACCGCCGCGATTTCGACGAGGACTACCTCGAGCACCGCCTCATCCTACCGCCCTTCCGGAAACTCCTGGGAGAATACGGCATCCAGCGCATCCTCTTCCCTGAGGATCTCGGCGGCTGGGGATTGGGCCATTCCGATTACCTCAGCGTGGCAGCCTTCCGTATGTTCGAGGAGATCGCACGCGCCGATTCCGGCATGGCGGTGGCCTTCGGCGTGGTCTTCTGGCCCCTCGTCCTCATCTGCTGCGAACCCCATGTCAACCGGCGTCTCTGCGAGGAGTTCGCCCCCATGTTCACTGGCACCCGGGAGCCCGTCTTTTCCTGCATGGCCATGACGGAGCCGCAGGGAGGATCTGACATCGAGAACGTAGAGATCCTCAAAGGCAGCACCATCCGCACCACCGCCGTGCAGGACGGCGACGAGTGGGTGATCAACGGGCACAAGCTGTGGCCCACCAACACCGGTGGGGTGGCCGACCTCATGGCCGTGGTCTGCACTACCGACCCCGGCTCCCGTGACGTAAACGATATAGCCATCATCTTCGTACCCTGCCACCTCCCCGGCGTAACCCAGAGCTCCGCCTACGAAAAGGCGGGCATGGCCGCGGACAAGAACGGCGATATATGGTTCGAGAACGTGCGCGTACCCCTCTGGTACCGCGCCTGCGGCCCCGGCGACGACGCGCGCTTTTACGGGGAGGTCGTCTCCTTGGGGAACATGGGGAGCATCGCCTTCATGACGGGGGTGATGCTCAACGTTTACGAGAAGGTGCGCGAGTTCACGAGCCGCAACACCTACCGCGGCCTGCCGCTGAAGGAAAACGACGCGGTTGCCGGCGTGCTCGCCGATTTCGCTGCCACCATCGAGGCGTTGCGCATCCTCGGTTACCAGTGCGCGCGTATGTGCGACCGCCATGACCTCTACGGGCCGCGCTGGAGCCCTGAAGTGATGGCCAAGGCGCGCGCCCACCGCTACTTCGCCGCCGATCGCACCCTGGAAGCCATGGGGAGGGTGATGAACCTCATGGAGAGCTTCGGCGCAGACCGCGAATGGGACGTGGAGAAACACTGGCGAGACGTCAAGATGGTCCAGCTCTGGCTCGGCGGCAAGCAGCTCAGCCAGATGGAAGTCGCTCGCTGGTTCTACGAGTGCGAGACCCTCTGAGGTGGTGAAGATGAACGTGCAGACAGAGACGCGAAGCGAGGCGGAGGCCAGGGGCCTCGTCGACGCCGCCGACCGCATCCTGCGTGAGCTCATCCGTACCCCGAAGTTCAAGGAGACGGCCATCATCCTCCTGAACTCCATCGACCCGCCGGCGGCGAGGAGGCTGGTGCGCACCCTCTTCTGGCAGGATCCCGGCCTGTTCATGTCAATACTTGCTTCCTTGCCGGCCGTGCTCAACGTGGCATTCGAAGCCCTCGCCGAGTCCGCCATCCAGATGAACTCCATGCCCTCTCCCCTGCTCAAGGACCTGCTGAACCGCGTGGTGGCGGGGATGGACGGCGCCGCGGCGGGGGAGGCGGTCGGCGGGCTGGCCAAGATGGTCCTCTCCCTGGACCTTGCGGACAGGGAAAGCAACCTGCGCAGGGGACTCTCCTCTTTGATGGGAGATTTCACCAACTCATGCTCCCTCGCCCTCGAGGGCGTCCCCCTGGCCGAGAGGCTGAGCGTCTGGATGGCGCGTACGGCGGAGCGGGCCAAGGATAAGAGCACCTCCACCCACGCCTTCATCCAGGCCTTCCGCAAGGCGCTGGCCGAGAACCCGGACTTTTCGCGCCACGTCCTCAAGCCTCTCCTGGAAGCGCCCGCCAGGCCAGCCGCGCGCAAGACAGCCGCGAAGCCCAAAGGCCAGGCCGGCGAGGCGCGGGCTAAGAAGACCCAAGCCCGCTCGGCCCAGGCGAAGAAGGGGTGAGGAGGTGATGGCTATGAACGACGATGTGGTCTACCAGGGCCTCGGCGAGAGGCTGCTCAAAGAGGTGATCTCCACGCCGGCGCTGAAGGAGGTCATCCTCCTCCAGATGAAGGGCATCAAGCCCGAGGCGGCCTCCGGCCTGGCGAAGACCATGCTCTGGGGAGACCCCGGCATCTCCATGAGCCTCTTCGCCGCCGTTCCCGACATCGTCAACTGGCTGCTGGAGTTCCTCCTCGAGTTCGGCCGCCAGCTCAACGGTCTTCCCGAACCACTGCTCAAGGACATCCTGGGGCGTATCGGCGGGGGCATAGACCGCGAGCGCCTCGGCCGCTTTCCGGAGGTGTACGGGACCCTCCTCCGCCGCCTGCTCGTGGGCGAGGGCAAGACCCCGGAGGAGGCGCGCGAAGCCGCCGTTGCCGCCTGCAACCGCGTGCTCGCCGCCCTGGACCGCGCGACTGCGCGCCTGGAGGAAAACCGCGCGAAGATCGCCCGCACCATCTCCCTGGCCCGCAAGGAGGTGGACACCGCCGCGCTTGCCCGCTCCCTGCGCCGCGTCGCGTCTCTGGCTCTCGCTTCGGCGCGGCCCGCTCGCATCCCTTGCGGTGCCGGTAAAGGGAGCCGGGGTGCCCGCAAAGCCGCGGCCGCCGCGGTGGCCGCCGCGGGCTCCTTCCTGGCCCTGCGGATGCTTCGGAAGAAAGCGTCCGCTCACAAGAAAAGGTGAATGGTGATGGGGAGGTGCCGGACCGTCCCGGTAAACGCCCTCACGAGAACTTGATAGGAGGCAGGCCATGCAAGACGAATCGCCCTACCGGGAAAAGAAGAGGCGCTGGCAGAGGTTCATGTACGCCTACAACACGGTGATGTGCTTCGGTATGGGCCCTCCCATGATCATATACCAGATATTTCCAAGATGGCTCATGCGCTGGCCTTACGACGACCCGGTGATGATGGGCATCTACGGCACCATCGTCACCTCGGTGGGAGCGCTCTCCGCGGCGGCCCTGCGCAGCGAGGACAACTACGAAAAATTCTTGCCCCTTCTCTACACACAGATCCTTTACAAGAGCATGGCCTGCGCTTTCCTGGCCAGGGAGCTCCGCAAGAAGGAGGTCCCCTCCTGGGGCCTGTGGCTCACCTTCTGGTTCTTCGCCGCCTACGTGGCCATGCTGGCTCAAGCCATTCCCTGGAGAAAGCCCGGGGGGCTCGGGTGACGGAGGGGGAGGAGGCCGGCGTCGGCCGGCGTTCTATAAGGCTCGGCTACTGAGAGGTGGTGAGCATGACATCGCAAAGCGATAGGCCTGTTCAAGGAGTAGATCTCGTGCGGGAGAATCTCGCGCGCCTGGTGCGGGACGTCAATGCCTCCGATCCGCGCGAGCTGGCCCAGTCCCTCATCCTGGACGGCGACGAGATACCGCTGGGCATGGTTGAAGCCCTGCCCAGGCTGCTGGAGGTGGGGGCTAACGTGGTGAGCGCCCTCTGCGGACGGCTGGAGAGTCTGCCTCCTGAGAGCGCGGCGGAGGCCGCCGACCGTGCCCTTTCCCGCTTGGACGGCAAGGCACTCGGCGAGACGATCAACTCCCTCTCCCGGCTCATGATCCGCCTGCACGAGCAGGACCCCGGGCTGCTCGCCAGGCGGCGCCTGGAGATTACGGCCGGCGCCCTGGAGGCCGTGGATTTCGGCAAGCTGCGCAAGGCGTTGATCTTTTGGGCGGAGGAAAACCTGGAGCTCCTGCGCGGCAAGGTGGAGGCGCTTGGAAATAACCCCATCGCTATGGTCAACATCTTCAGCGTGGTCCCCCACGTGATCAACCAGGCTCTCAAGGTCCTGCAGAAGCTCCTCGACGTGCTCGCCCTGCCCGCCGAGGCCATGACCTACGGCCTCTTCAACGTACTCGAGGACGTGGACTGGAGAGGTGTAGCGGAGGTGATCAACGGGGCCGCCCGTGTGGTGGTCAACCTCCACCGCGGCAGCCTGATCCTGGGAGAGGGGAGCCCATATTCCGCGACCTCCTTCTCACGCATAGGAAGCGAGCTGACGGCGGGGCTGCAAGGCCCGCTGCTGGCCGAGGCCGTGGCCGCCGTGGCGGAGGAGGGGGAGACCTTCGCGACCTCCCTCGTGGAGCGAGCACTGGAGGACGAGGCTATGGCGTCTTCGCTGGTCGAGGCGGTCATGTCCCTGGGAAACGCCTGCGTTCGCATCTCCGCCTCCCTCTTCGAGAGCCTGCATTCCCTGCCGCCGGATACCATGCGCGGCATGGGGGAGGCCATGGAACAAGGCCTGGATGCGGAGGGGCTTGGCCGCATGCTGCATTCCTTGCGCTCCCTGATGAACAGGATGCAGGAGGTCAACCCGGGGCTCATCTCGCGCATGGGCCGCGACGTGGCGGCATCCCTGAAAGCCGAACGCGCTTCCCTCATCTCCTACCATAACCTGGCGGACTGGGCGAACCGCGGGCTGCGAGCCTTCAACCTCCGTGCCGCGAAAGGCGCGCTGGCAGGACCCGCTGCCGAGGACTTCCTGGAACGCCTGGACTATACGGAGTTCGACCGCGCTGCCGCGAACGCAGCTTCATTTCTCTCGTGTAAGCTGGCCGAGCATCCCGAGATGGCAGGCACCATCCTTAAGGCATTATCTACCATAATATACCAATTGATAAAAAGCTACTTCGCCAGCCGGTGGAGCCGTCTTCGTAAGAGGAGGTGAAGGGCGTGTCCATCGCATCCATCGCGGAAGCCGAAAGCGAGGTCTACGACAGCTACGTCCGGGGGTGGAAGGGGGAAGGGGGGCTGGTGCTCGGCTACGCCTGCGTGGCCACTCCCGTGGAGCTCATCGAGGCGGCAGGCATCCTTCCCTACCGCATCCGGGCTCTGGGCAATGCCCGCACCGACCTGGCCGACGCCGAGATGTCCCTCTTCAACTGCTCCTTCTGCCGCTCCTGCCTGCAGCTCGCGCTGGACGGAACCTACGATTTCCTGGATGGGGTCATCGAGACCAACGGCTGCGACCACCTGCGTGCCATGTTCGAGAACTGGCAGCACTGCAAGGAACTGCCCTTTTTCCACTACCTTAAGGTGCCGCATTTCTACCGCGACGATTCCCTGGCATATTTCGAAGGAGAGCTCTCACTCCTGCGCGACCACATTACCTCCCATTTCGGTGCCGAGGTTAGCGAGGACTCCCTGCGGCGGGCGGTGGCTGACTGGAACCTGGTGCGGGAAAAGTGGAGGGAGATCTGCGCCCTCAGGGAAGCGGAGCGGCCCAAGCTATCGGGCAGCGAGGCGCTGGCCCTGGAGCTGGCGGGTTCCCGCATGACGGGGAGGGACTTCGCCCGCCTGCTCTCCGACTTCCTGGGGGAAAGGCGGGGCTCGCCGGGGGTCCGGCCCGCGGCCAGGCTCATGCTCTGCGGGCCGGCCACGGACGAGGTGGAGTGGCTGCGAGAGATCGAGAGCCTGGGGGCTTTGATCGTCTCCGACGCACTCTGCTTCGGTTCCCGGGCCTTCCTGCAGCAACCGGAAACGGATGGCGACCCCCTGCGCAGCCTCGCCTCCGCTTACCTGGGGAGCATCTTCTGCCCCCGCATGTACAAGGAGTACGACAGGCGCCGGGAATTCATGGTGCAGACGGCTGAGAGGTCCCGCGTGGACGGCGCCATCTACATCTATAACAAATTCTGCGACCTACACGGCGTGGATTCGGTGTTGGTGCGGCGGGATCTCGAGCGCGCGGGCATACCCGTCCTGGTGCTGGAAAAGGAATACAGCGCCGACTCCGACGCCGGGCGCACCAAGACGCGCGTGCAGGCCTTCCTGGAAAGGATCGGGGGTGGTGGGTGATGGAGAAGGGCTACGCGATGCGCTGGGGAGAGAACGGCTTCGAGCGGGCGGTAAGCATCCTGGAGATGGTCTACAAGTTCGCCGAGAACATCAGCGACGAGGACGTCGAGGGGGCAGCGAACTTCGTCTTCCCGGAGCTCAGGAACACAGTCCTGGGGCTGCTGGAGTTGCCCGCCAACCGCGGCCTGGAGATCTTTTTCTTCCAAAGGCTCCTCGAGCTCTTGTGGGAGGCGCAGCGGGCTCAGGCGGAGGGGAAGAAGCTCGTCTTCATCCCTTTCACCTTCCCGCCGGAGCTCTTCTGGGCCTTCGACTCCCTCTTTCCTCTGTGCACGGAGATCGTCTCCGGGCTCATCGTCAATATCTGCTACGGGCAGGGAGAGCGCTTCTGGGATTTCGCGCTCAGCCTGGGCCTCCCCGATTCCCTCTGCTCCGGCAACACCATTGGCATCGCCTCCCTTCTCGCCGGACCGGGTTTAAAGCCCGATGCCATCGTCTACAACACGCCCGGCAGCTGCAATCCCAATGCCAAGATCCATGCTTTCGCCGCCGACTACCTCGGCGTCCCCCAGTTCATCCTGGAAAAGCCGGTAGATGAATCACCGCGCGGCCGGGAGCAGTACTTCCAGTACCTCATGAGGTTCGTCCGCGAAATCGAGGAGTGGTGCGGCGAGGAGCTCAAGGAGGAGCGGCTGCGCGAGGTGATGGAGCGGTCTTACCGTGCCGTGGAGCTCTATAACGAGTACTGGGAGCTCAAAAAGGCGCGCCCCTGCCCCGTTCCCAATATCTTCAGCATGACGCTACTTGTATTGCGGAGCCAGATGTGGGGACGGGAGGACGCAGTGCAGATCCTGCAACGTATGGTAGATATTTCCAAGGAGCGCATGCGCAGGGGGGACTACGTGGCGCCGGAGGAGCTGGCGCGCGTGTACATAAGCTATATCTACTGGCTGTTCGACTTCCATGGCTATTTCACCTGGATGGAGAAGAAGGGGATCTCCATCCTGGGCGATATCCTAGCCATCCATTATTTTCCGCCCATGGATTACTCCTCCAAGGAGAGCATGCTGCGGGTATATGCGGACATCGCCTTCGATTATCCCATGACCCGGCAGATGGGAGGGGAGTCCATCTCCCTGCGCTGGGTGGATGACATCTGCTACGCTGTGCAGGACCTGGGAGCGGACGCCTGTATCTTCGGCGGGGTGCACGCCTGCAAGCATACCCTGGGGACTATCTCCTTCTTCCGCCGCGAGATGATGAAGCGACTGGGTATCCCCACCCTGGTGCTCACCGGGGACGTCTTCGACAAGAGGCAGACGCCCATGGAGATTTTCCAGCACGAGGTGGAAACCTTCATCGACCAGGTAATCTCGAGGAAAAAGCCGGTGCGCAGGCGCGCACATCGGCCAAACAAGACCTGACCCCAGTGTTGTTGTATGTTACAGTATAGAGGCCGCGGAGCGATGGGGACGGCGAGCCAACAACGAGGCGACATGGTGGGACTTCGGGGCGCCGGAGTTGCAGCCTATGAGTATCGGATCACATGAGCACATGAATATCAAACATCCGGGTACGGGAGTTTACAAGCAATAGAGCGAGGGAACTATGCGTGGATATCTGGGCGTTGACGTGGGGTCGGTGAGTACCAACCTCGTCCTGCTGGACGAAAGCGGCGAGGTGGCAGCGTCCGTTTACCTGCGCACCATGGGACAGCCCATACGCGCCGTGCAGGAGGGACTAAAGGAGCTGGGGGCTCAATTGCCCGGCGACGTGGACGTGCTGGGGGCAGGGACTACCGGGAGCGCCCGCCACCTGAGCGGTATCATCGTGGGGGCGGACATCGTCAAGAACGAGATCACCGCCCATGCCGTGGCCGCCCTGCACGTAGTCCCCGAGGTACGCACGGTGCTGGAGATCGGGGGCCAGGACTCCAAGATCATCATCCTCCAGGACGGCATCGTGGTGGACTTCGCCATGAACACGGTATGCGCTGCGGGCACGGGTTCCTTCCTTGACCACCAGGCAGCCCGCTTGGCCATCCCCATCGAGGACTTCGGGTCCTACGCGCTGCGGGCGGAAACGGGGGTGCAGATCGCCGGCCGCTGCTCGGTCTTCGCCGAGTCGGACATGATCCACAAGCAGCAGGTGGGGCACCCCATCGAGAACATCATCTTCGGGCTCTGCGAGGCGCTGGTACGCAACTACCTGAACAACCTGGCCAAGGGGAAGAGCATCGAACCGCCGGTGGTCTTCCAGGGAGGCGTGGCGGCAAACGTGGGCATGAAGCGCGCCTTCGAGGAGGCGCTCAAGATGGAAGTGGTGGTCCCAGAGCACTACAACGTCATGGGGGCCATCGGCGCCGCCCTTCTTGCCAAGGAGCTCAATCCCCACGTCTCCAACTTCAAGGGATTCCGGGTCACGGAGATCGATTACCGCACGTCCAGCTTCAACTGCAAGGGCTGTTCCAACAACTGCGAGATAGTGAAGATCATGGTGGAGGGGGATACCCTGGCCTGCTGGGGCGGCCGCTGCGGCAAGTGGGAGCTCGACCTGCCCGGCGCGAAAACGGCGGGTGCCGCCGCGCGCTGATGCGGAAGCGCTCAGCCCCCGCTTTCACGCAGTATGATGCGGTGGTCGAGTAGCTCCACCTCCGCTATGCTGGCGGAGACGAGTTTCTGCTCGCCAAAGACATCCACCAGGAGAAGCTTTCCCTCCTCGGGTCGCACCTCCACGACGTCATCCATCACCTTTTCAAGCTCTCCGCCCCTGTTTATGAACACGACGGCCTCACACATTCCCCTCAACCTCCTCGCACATGCGCTTGACCTGCTCGACTGCCTGCTCGATCAGCTTGGGCAGGGGCTCTTCGCCGGTCCCCACTATGTCTATCCGGGGGTGGGTAAGGGGCAGCAGCACCTTGCGGCCCGGGGCGGAGGCGATGGCCTCGGCCATGGCCGGCGTCAGCTCCCCCATCATGGAGTTGGGAATGAGGACAGAGAGGCTTCCCATGATGACGTCCGCCTCCCCGATGCAGACGCGCACCGCGTTCTCCCCCGTCGCCCCCCTGTTGGCGCGAGCTTTCATCATGTTCCCCGTGGCTATGGCGTTGGCCCCCAGGGCTATGATCTCCGTGTCCTCGGGGAGATTGCGCCGCAGCTCTAAGACGATCTGGTGTCCTATAGACCCTCCCATGCCGTCGATCACGGCTATCTTCATATCCTCTTTCCCCCTTCGCCGCCAGCTTACAGCCAGCCCTGGAATTCCTCCACGAAGGCCTTTTTTGGCCTGGCGCCTATCAGCCTCTTCACCGGCTCACCTTTCTCGAAGAGGATCATGGTGGGGATGGATTGGATCTGGTAGTTGCGTGCCGTTCCCATGGCCTCGTCCACGTTTAGTTTGCAGATTTTTATCTTCCCTTCCCATTCTTCCGCCGCTTCTTCCAGGATGGGGCCCATCATCTGGCAAGGCCCGCACCAAGGCGCCCAGAAGTCGACCAATGTCGGCTGCTCGCTCTTTAGGACCTCCTGTTCGAAGTTGCCGTCGTCGATCTCAATGACCTTTCCCGCCACCTTCTACACCTCCTCCGGACATCGCCTCCTGTTCTTGCCGTTTCTCCCCTGACCCGAGACTTACCTTCCGCATATCCTACCGATTCTCCCATCCGCGTCCATTATATTCCATATATTACCATGAAACCTAAATATATGCCGTTCCCATGAGGTTTTCCACGTGGAACTGGGCGTTTAGAGCTGCTCTGACGCCGTCTCCCACCGCCGCCGCCACCTGCCAGACGGCGCCAGCGCGTACATCCCCCGCCGCGAACACCCCGCGCACGTTTGTCTGTAGGGACGTATCCGTGAGGATAAATCCCCTGCCGTCGAGCTCCACCACCCCGCGCACTTCCTCGGTGTTAGGGAGGTTTCCCACGTAGAGGAAGACGCCGTCCACTGCCAGCTCCTCTTCGCCGCCTCCTTCCACGTCGGACAGCAGCAGCCCTTCCACGCGGTCCTTGCCCCGGATCTCTTTTACCACTTTCTTCCATGCAAAATCCATCTTGGGATGCGCAAGCGCCCTTTCCTGCAGGATCTTGCCGGCCCGCAGTCGATCTCTCCTGTGCACGATGATCACCTTGCGCGCGAAGCGCGTGAGGAAAAGGGCCTCCTCCACGGCGGAGTTTCCCCCTCCCACCACTGCAACCACGCCGTCTTTGAAGAAGGCGCCGTCGCAGGTGGCGCAGTAGGAGACGCCGCGCCCGTGGAACTCCTCTTCCCCAGGGACGCCAAGCTTGGCAGGCCGCATGCCCGTGGCCAGGATGACCGCGTAAGCGCGCAGCTCCCCCTCCTCTGTTTCCAGCACCTTGACTTCCCCATCCTCCTCCATTCTCAACAGGGGGTTGAAGGGATTTATGCGCAGGCCAAAGCCCTCCGCCTGGCGGCGCATGCGGTCCACCAGCTCGAACCCGGAGATCCCTTCCGGGAAACCGGGGTAGTTCTCGATCCTCTCGGTCATGGCAGGAGCCCCTCCCGGCGATTGCTTCTCCACCAGCAGCGCATTCATGCGGGCGCGTGCCAGGTAGATGCCGGCGGTAAGCCCTGCCGGGCCGCCCCCCACGATGATAACGTCCAATACCCTTTCTTGTTCTCTTCCTGCCACTCCGCTCTCCGCACCCATCTCCGCTTCCGCCTCTTATATCCTGCCGTATAATGCATTATCTCTCCGATTTTCCGATTATAAACCAATGTCGTTCTAAAAGGCTGTTCCATATCACCACGAAGAACGCCGTCGCCGGCGCGAGAGACGCCGTGGCGCTCCCACGCCGCGATCGCCATGAGGTGCCCCAATGACGCAACCGCAGCCCTAATAACGTCGTTACGAGCGGAGCAACTCACCCCGAAACATGCTTCCCGCCCTGTATTCGCCATCTATCTTTTCCCGGAGAGATTGCCCCGACGGCGCTTCGTGCCTCTTCGCAATGGCGTTGACCGGGGGCCCGCACCGCCTCGCATGGCACTATCGTCACAAACAGAGGGAGCCCTGACCTATGCGCCCGTGTCGCTTAAAGGCAACATTTAAGGCCTGACCCTGGGTGTTGCCTTTAGAGGAGGAGGGAGGTGACGGTGTCCTCCAGGTCCCGCAGGGTGCGGCAAACCCTTACCTCGCGGCAGTAGGGCGCGTACTCCCAGATCACGCTGTCCCCCGTTCCCCAGAACGACCTGGTTTCCGGGTTCAACCAGATGACAGCCTTGCAGCGGTCCCTGATCTTCTCCAAGGCCCAGGTGCAGGGGTCGTTGTAGTTGTTACGGGCATCCCCTATGACCAGTATGTACGTACGGTAGCCCACGTCCTGAAGATAGCGCTCGCAGAACTGCCGGAAGACCTCGCCGAAGTCGCTACGGGCATAGTAAGCGATGCCCGCTTCTGTCAGGGCTCTCTTCACCCCCTCGGCGATATCTTCCTCCCGGAAAAAGTCGGTTACCTCACCCAGCTCGTCCACGAACACGAAGCTGCGCACCTTGGCCAGGCAGTCCTGGATGGTGTAGACGAACTGCAGCATGAACTGGGAGACGCGCGCCACGGAAGAAGAGATGTCGCAGAGCACCATGAGCTCCGCCTTTTCCATCCTCTTGTTCCTCAGGACCAGCCGGAAAGGCACCCCGCCTTGCTGCATGTTCCCGCGCAGCGTGGCCCTTACGTCCAGTTTACCCCGCCGCATCCTCTTTTCGCGCAGTGAGATCTTGTTGCGCAACCTTCGTGCCAGCATGTCGACCACCCGTCGCATCTGCTGCAGCTCGTGCTCGTCCAGGCTGGATAGCGGCCTGGCCACCAGCCTCTCCATTCTCTCCGGGACGGGAACCCGGTCCGCGTTGCGTGCCTGCTCCCTCTCCACGAAACGGCGTACCTGGCCCCGAAACGCTTCCCGGTTAGACAGGAAGATTTCCCGCACGCGCAGGAGCTCTTCCTCCCCATATCCTTCCTCCCTCATGCGCGCCAGCAACAGCTCGAGCTCCTCCTCCATTTCCTGCCAGTCCACGGCGTCGAAGATACGCCTCGTGTACATCCCCAACTGCATGCGCGTCGCCAGCTGTGAGGTCCCCACTTCGCCCGCAGCGGCGCTTATGAAAGGCTCCCATTCGCTCCCCCTGCCGCCGAGCAGGAGGAGCAAAAGGGCGCCCTTCTTGCCTTCCCCGGCCATCTCCCGCGCCACGCGCTCCAGGGAAGCGAGCAGCTCTTCGCCTGGAACCTCCACTTCGCCGGCGCTTCCCAGGTCGAGGAAATAGAGCGGAAAGAGCTCCTCGAAGTGCGCAATGTCCTTGCTGTTTTTTACCAAGGCTGCCTTGAGGGCGGCCTTGAAGGAGGCTGCATCCTCCAGCCCCACCACGTCCACGGCGCCCAGGGCGTCGATGCTTTCCGCCGTGGAAACAGGCACGCCCCGCCCGCGCAATCCCTTCACGAACTCGAGAACGCGCTCCTCCAAGCCCTCAACCTCTCACGCCTTCAACTGCAAGAGAAAACGGCATCCGCGGCGATCGCCGCCATCCGCGACGCGCCTGCTCAGGCCTCAACCAGCTCGTGCAGGCTCTCCCTTGCCTTCTGGATGTCCCTCTCGTACTTGAGGACGACGTTCAATGTTTCCCGCACTATATCCTGGTCGAGCCTCTCGGCGTTGAGCACCACCAGGGCGCGGGCCCAGTCCAGAGTCTCGCTTATGCCCGGCGCTTTCTTCAGGTCCAGCTCGCGCAGGCGGTGCACCGCTTTCACTACCTGGCCTGCCAGGCGCTCGCCGATGCCGGGAACCTTCAGGCGCACGATCTCCAGCTCCTGCTCGCGGGAAGGGAAGTCGATGAAGAGGTGTAGGCAGCGTCTCTTGAGAGCATCGCTCAGTTCCCGCGCGTTGTTGCTGGTGAGCACGACCATGGGAATGTGCCTGGCCCGCAGGGTCCCCAGCTCGGGTATGCTCACCTGGAAGTCGGAGAGGATCTCCAGGAGAAAGGCCTCGAACTCCGGGTCGGACTTGTCCACCTCGTCGATGAGCAGCAGGGCCGGCTTGTCGCTGAGGATCGCTCGCAGCAGGGGGCGTGGCACGATGAACTTCCGGGAAAAGAAAACCTCGTCCTGCCCGGCGACCCTTTCCGCCGCCTCCGCCAGGCTGCGCGCTCCCGCCAGCTCCTCTGCGAGCACGTCCTTGAGTATCTGGGTGTAGAGCAGCTGCTTGGAGTACTCCCACTCGTAAAGGGACTTGGCCTCGTCCAGGCCTTCATAACACTGCAGCCGGATGAATTCCCTCCCCAGGGCGGCCGCCGTCACCTTCCCCAGGTCCGTCTTTCCCACTCCCGCTGGTCCTTCCACAAGAACCGGCTTTCCAAGCCGCTCCGAGAGGAAGACCACGGTGGCGATCTCCCTGCTGCAGATGTATTTCTGCTGCGCCAACCCGTCACGCACTTCCTCGACGTTCTCGAACATACCTACCGCCTTCTCTCTCTCCGGCGCCGTCATCCCGTTAATTACCATATAATGCCAAGTATTAAGCGTCCCGTGCGCTCCATCCCACGTCCCGTCATATCCCGTATATCTCCGCCAGCTCCCGGTAGAGCCTCTCCCCTATCTCCAGTCCGCGGGCGATGAAATCCGGCCCGTACTCCTTGCCCGTGGGCGTGCGGAAGGTCTCCGCTATGCGCCTGATCCCTTCCATCCTGGGGAGGAAGTTGCGCAGCAAGGCCTCTAGGGGAATGCCGAACGGCACTATCATCGACCACAGGGTTTCCGTAAAGTTGTCCGGTCCCCACCTGAATTTATCGGCATCGTATAGCGCGTCCGAAAGCACCTGCAGGGATGGGTTCTCCAGGGGCTCGGCCGGCTTGAAGGCCTCGTGGTTGCGAATAGCCTGCACGATGGCGTTTCTCTCCCCGTCCCCCACATCGAAATCCCGCAGGATGAGCTCCGCCTCCTCCGCCCCCCTCAGCGCATGTTCAGGCTCGTCCCTCCTGATGTCGTGCAGAAGCCCGGCCAGGTGGGCGAGGAGCAGGGTCCGCTCCTTCCTTCCTTCTCTGCCTTCTCCAGCGATCTCGATGAGGACGAGGGCGCCTGCGTCCACGGCCACCTTGAGCACGTGCGCCATCCCGTGACCTAGGCGTTCGCCCCTTTCTTCCACCAGCTCGCACATGGACCTGGACATGGGATGGCTCTCAAGCGCCGCGCGGGAGGCTTCCACCACCTTTCCCTTTTCCGAGTAGAAACGCGGAGGGTCGATCTCGGAGGCTATGCGCAACGAGATCCTCTGTGCCTCGAGGTACTCTTCCGAGAGCAAAACCCTGCCTTTCTCTCTTGTCCACGCTGTCCGCGCGCACGCGGCGCTCTCCCCCTCAATTTTAACTTAACGCGAAGGCAAGGATCCTGACGGAAGCGGTGCCGGTTGTCTCGGAAGAAGCGCTTCTCTCCTTATGCACAGTATCGTGAACGACCACCATCGCTCGCGGGCAACGCTCAATTACCCGCCGTCATATCCACTTTCCCCGACCCGTTGTTTCCCGCCTCTTCCGGACTGTCCCCGCCGGTGCGGCTATCACACGACTTGCCCCCGACCTCTTCCGGCTCCATGCGTGAAGCCCTCCTTTTCAGGGATGCCAGGGGCACGTCGAAAAAGGCGACATTGGCGGCCAGGAGCCAGAGGGTGAGCGCGGACAAGCCTACCGCGCCCCATCCGACCACCAGGGCCCATATGGTGAATCCGAGCCCGGCCACCGCGAGA
>CAKZMC010000059.1 GCA_937128055.1 uncultured Actinomycetes bacterium
TGCCCGCGGATTTGCTCTTGGGGCCGAAGACCTCCATGAAGGCCTCTATCTCCTTCTTGCGCGGCAGGCCGGAGAGCACGCCCTCCCTGTCCTTGAAGGGGCTCTCTATCGACACTCCCTCGCCCGTTATGCGGAACTCGCGTATGGACTTGTCATGGGAGCTTGCCCGCTGCTTGAGGACCAGGATGGCCCGGCTTATGGAGGAGTCGAGTTCCACGTAGCGGAGGACGATGACCGCGTCCACCAGGTAGGAGATGCCGTACTGAGCGGCGGTCATGTCGCCGGTTATCTCGGGGTCCTCCTGGGTGACGATGGCGGTGAGGCCATGCCGCAGAAGGGCGTTGGTGAAGGTGAAGGCTATCTCGCGCAGCTTCACCGGGTCCCGGGCGAGGCGTTCGAGGTGGGAGATGGAATCGATCAGTATCCTCCTGGCTCCCAGCTCCTGCACCATGGTGTCCAGGAGCCCTCCCGGGGCTTGCGCCTGTTCGAAGAATATCTCCGGGGAGGTGAAGAGGATGCGCAGCAACCCCTTCCTTTCCATTTCCTGCAGGTCGAAACCGAGGGAAAGGGCGTCCCGCAGCAGCTTCTTGGGAAAGTGCTCGAAGGTAACGATGAGGCCCGGTTCCCCGTACTGCAGGGCTCCCCGGGAGATGAACTCCAGCCCCAGGCACGTCTTCCCTGTTCCGGGAGCCCCCAGGACCAGGGTCACGGATCCGCGGAAAGGGCCGCCGTCCATCATCTCATCCAGGCGAGGAATGCCCGTGGGCGCCCTTTCCCTCAATTCCACGCTGCACATTTCCCCTCCCTTCGTTTCCTAACTTATTATACACGGAAGCGGAGAAACCCTGCCTCCGCGGGAAGCCGCGAGGCGGGGCGGGCACGGCGCGGGACGGCGGCGGGCCGCGCGCGGGGAGGGGCGGCGGCGGGCCGCGCGCGAGGAGCGCGTGCTATACTAAATATGTGATCGTGCTAAGCGGGGAGCTAGCGGTGCCCTGAACCCGCAATCCGCTACAGCGGGGCCGAATTCCCAACCGAGGCTCTCCGGTCTTGAGTACAGCGCACGGGCAAGTAGCGTTGAAGGTCGGGTCCTGCGCAACGGGAACTTGTGAACCCCGTCAGGTCCGGAAGGAAGCAGCGGTAAGCAAATCTTCCCGTGTGCCGCAGACAAACCTGCCCGGAGCCAACTACCCGTGTAGCGCTCGGGGCCGGGAGTCGAAGGCGGGTGCACGATCACATATATTTGGCGTTTCGCGCCCGGCGCGGGACGGTTCGCGAGAGGGAGTGATGACCGCATTGGCCTACGTTTCCCTGTACCGCAAGTGGCGCCCCCAGACCTTCGAGGAGGTCCTGGGGCAGGAGTACGTCACGAGGACGCTTGCCAACTCGCTGCGCAACGGCAATTTCGCCCACGCCTACCTTTTCGCCGGCCCGCGTGGGACGGGAAAGACGAGCACGGCGCGCATACTGGCCAAGGCGCTGAACTGCGTGGAAGGGCCCACGCCGAGCCCGTGCAACCGCTGCGACTCCTGCCGCGCCATCACCGAGGGGAGCTCCGTGGACGTGGTGGAGATCGACGCCGCGTCGAACCGGGGGATCGACGACGTTCGCGACCTGAGGGAGAGGGTGATCTTCACTCCCGCCGCGTCGCGCGTGAAGGTCTACATCCTCGACGAAGCGCACATGATCACCAGGGACGCCTTCAACGCCTTCCTTAAGACCTTGGAGGAACCGCCGGCGCACGTCATCTTCGTCCTGGCCACCACGGAACCCCACAAGGTGCCGCAGACCATCCTGTCCCGCTGCCAGAGGCACGACTTCCGCAGCGTCCCCGTGTCCGTACTGGAGGAATTCCTGGAGAAGGTGGCGGCGGAGGAGGGTTTCACCGTTGCGGGGGGAGCGCTGCACCTGATAGCGCGCCGCGCGCGCGGTTCCGTGCGCGACGCCCTGGTTTTCCTGGAACAACTTGCCAGCTACGGCGACGGCGTGCTGGACGAAGCCTCCGCCGCCGCTTTCCTGGGCCTCATCGAGGAGGAGATGCTGGTCAGGCTGGGGGAATGCCTGGCTTCAGGGCGCGTGCGGGACATAATATCGCTGGTGGAGCAGGCCTACGACGAGGGGAAGGACCTGGTGTATTTCGCCGGGCAGGTCCAGGAGCATTTCCGCCGCATATTCCTGTTGCAGCACGCGGATCTCCCCGCCACCGACCTGGAGGTGGACGAGGCGACCTTCCAGGAGATGCGCAAGCAGGCAGCGATGATCACCCCCGGAAGGGTCGGCTACATGATCTCCGCTCTCCAGCAGTTGCAGGACGAGATGAAGCGCTCGTCGGCCCCGCGTCTGGTACTCGAGAGCTCCCTGGTGGCCATGGCGCGCGAGGAGACCGCCGCGACGCCGGAAGCCTTGGCGGCCAGGCTGAGCGGGCTCGAGGAGAGGGTGGAAGAGGTGGTGCGCCGCGCGAAGGAGGGCGCGGCGGCGGGAGCGGAGGCCCGGGCTGACCGGAGAGCGGAGCCCGCGCGCGAGGAGGGGGAGGCGCGCGAGGAGGCCGCAGGGAAGCGGGAGCGGAAGCACGCGGCGCGGGGCGACATCGCCCCGGAGGTCGTGGAAGCGCGGCACGAGCCGGCGCCCAGGACGGCGGCGGGCGTGGACCTGGCGACGGTACGCAGGGCCTGGCCGCATATCAAGGAAAAGGTAAAGGAGAGGAAGGTCACCACCCACGCCTTCCTCCTGGAGGGCAAGCCCGTGGAGTTGAGCGGCGGCCGCCTGGTGATCTCCTTTCCGCCGGACAGGGCCTTTCACCGGGGAGAGCTGGAGAAGGACAACCACCGGGAGGTCCTGGAAAAGGCGCTGGAGGAGGTGCTGGGAGCGCGTCTCCTGGTGAGCACCAGCCTGGAGGAAGGTGACGAGGGAGGCGGCGGGGAAGATAGCCGTGAGGCCTTGCGTGCCTCCGCGCAGGCGCGGCGGGGGGAAGCGCCCTCCGGGGAGGCGCCCGCGGGCGAGGAGCGCGGCGAGGAGGCGAGCGGGGGAGAGGCTGTCCTCGCGGAGGGGACGCCGCGGCCCGGTGCCGCGGATGAGGCCGCTCCGGAGGCCGGGGAAGCGGCGGAGGTGGCCGCCCCGGAGGAGGGAGAGGCGGCGGCGCGCGGCGACAAGAGGGACGCGGAAACGCATGAAGCGGGAAAGGTGAAGCTGGTGAAGGACATCTTCGGGGCGGAGATGGTGGAGGAGATAAAGCTTTCCGAGTGAGGGCACCGGGAGGCGTGATCCTGCGCCCGTCTCGCGGTTCCGTGGAGATGGCGGAAGACGGAGGTCCTCGCATGAACGGCAACCTTCAGAAGATGATGAAGCAGGCCCAGAAGCTGCAGCGCCAGATGCTGGAAGCCCAGGAAGCCCTGGCTGAAGAGCGCGTGGAGGCCACCTCTGGCGGGGGGATGGTGAAGGTGGTGGCCGACGGCCAGCAGAACGTGCTGGAGATCAAGATAGATCCCCAGGTGGTCGACCCCGAGGACGTGGAGATGCTGGAGGACCTGGTGCTGGCGGCGGTGAGCGAGGCGCTGCGCAAGTCGCGCGAGCTGGCCGAGGAGCGGCTGGGAGCATTTACCAAGGGCATGAAGATACCCGGCTTGATGTAGGAGTAACCCGTGCTGTATACCCCGTCCATCGCCCGTTTGGTGGAAGAACTTTCCAAACTCCCCGGGATCGGCCCCAAGACCGCGCAGAGGCTGGCTTTCCACCTCTTGAAGGTCCCGCCGGAGGACGCGAGGTCCCTGGCGGAGGCCATCGTAGAGGCGAGGGAGAAAGTGACTTTCTGCAGCAGGTGCTTCAACTTCGCCCAGGGAGAGATATGCGAGTTCTGCGCCGACGCGCGCAGGGACCCCACGCTGGTGTGCGTGGTGGAGCGGCCCCAGGATATCGTGGCCGTGGAACGTACGGGGGAGTTCCGCGGGCTTTACCACGTCCTGGGAGGGGCCATCTCCCCCATAGACGGCATCGGGCCGGAAGAGCTGCGCGTGAGGGAGCTCCTGGAGAGGGTGAGGAAGGACGGCGTCCGCGAGGTAATCATCGCCACCAACCCCAGGGTGGAAGGAGAGGCCACGGCCATGTACCTCGCCAACCTGCTCAAACCCCTGGGGGTGAGGGCCACGCGCATCGCGAGCGGGTTGCCGGTGGGCGGAGACCTGGAGTACGCGGACGAGGTGACCCTGGGGAGAGCGTTGAAGGGGAGGCTGGAGCTGTGAACGCTCGGGTCGCGGGCAGGGGCGCCGTGCGTCCTTGACAGCGCGGGGGGCCGAGCGTAAAAGAAGGTTGATGCGGGGAGCGGGAAGAGCTGCGGGGGCCGCGGCGGAAGGAAGGCGTGCGGGAGATGAAGGGCGCGCGGATCATCGTCCAGAAATACGGCGGGACCTCCGTCGCCGACACGGAGAGGATCAAGAACGTGGCGCGGCGCATAGCGGAGAGCCGGGAGAGAGGCGACCACGTGGTAGTGGTCATCTCCGCCCTGGGCGACACCACGGACCGGCTCATCAAGCTGGCCCACAGCATAAGCGAGCGGCCGCGCGAGAGGGAGATGGACATGCTCCTGGCCACGGGGGAACAGGTCTCCGTGGCCCTGCTCTCCATGGCCATGCACGAGTTGGGCTACGAGGCCATATCCTTCACCGGGGCCCAGGTGGGCATCGTCACGGACAGCAGCCATACCAAGGCGAAGATCCTGGACGTCAAGGTGGGGCGCATCCTCGAGGAGCTGGACAAGGGGAGCGTGGTGATCGTGGCCGGCTTCCAGGGGGTGTCCCTGGACGACCAGATCACCACCTTGGGGAGGGGAGGCTCGGATACCACCGCGGTGGCCCTGGCCGCCGCGCTGGGGGCGGGCGTCTGCGAGATATACACGGACGTGGACGGCGTCTACACGGCAGACCCGAGGCTGGTGCCGGAAGCCCGCAAGCTGCCCAGGGTCACCTACGAGGAGATGCTGGAGATGGCAGCCACCGGCGCAAGGGTGCTGCAACTGCGGAGCGTGGAGTTCGCGCGTAACTACGGGGTGGTGATACACGTGAGATCCAGTTTTTCCGGCGAGGAAGGAACGTGGATAGTGGGGGACGAGGAGCGCATGGAGAAGGCCATCATCAGCGGCGTGACGCACGACGTGAGCGAGGCGAAGGTCACCATCTTCGACGTGCCGGACCGCCCCGGCGTCGCTGCCGGGCTTTTCCAGGCTCTGGCGGCGGAGAACATTAACGTGGATATGATCATCCAAAACGTGAGCGAGGACCAGAAGACCGCCATTTCCTTCACCGTCAGCAAGGAGGACCTGAGGAAAGCGGAGGAGATCACGAGGAAGATGGCGGAGAAGCTGCAGGCCGGGGGCGTCAGCGTGGACCAGTCCATCGCCAAGGTCAGCCTGGTGGGCGCGGGGATGCGCACCCACCCGGGGGTGGCGGCGGACATGTTCGCCGCCCTTGCGGAGAGCGGCATCAACATCGAGATGATCAGCACCTCGACCATCAAGATCAGCTGCGTGATACGGGCGGAGGACGCGAAGAAGGCGGTGCGCGCCATACATAAGAAGTTCGGGCTGGAGCGCGGCGTGGTGATGAGGGCCTGAGCGAGGCAAGGAGCGGTAAATGGGCGGAGAATTTCGCGTGGCGGTGGTGGGCGCGACCGGCATGGTGGGCATGGCCATGCGGGAGATACTGGAGGAGAGGGACTTCCCGGTGTCGGAACTGAGGCTGCTGGCCTCGGAGAGGTCGCGCGGCAGGAGGCTGCCTTTCCGCGGGGAGGAAGTGGAGGTGCAGGTGCTCGGCGAGGATTCCTTCCGGGGCGTGGACCTGGCCCTTTTCTCTGCCGGCGCGGAGATATCGCGCCGTTTCTCGCCGCTGGCGGCGGAGGCGGGGGCGCTGGTGGTGGACAACAGCAGCGCCTTCCGCATGGAGGAGGACGTGCCGCTGGTGGTTCCCGAGGTGAACCCGGACGATGCCTTCCGTCACCGGGGGATCATCGCCAACCCCAACTGCTCCACCATCCAGATGGTGCTGGTGCTCAAGCCCCTGCACGACCGCTCCCCCCTGCGCAGGGTGGTGGCATCCACCTACCAGTCAGTCTCCGGGACGGGGAAGGACGCGGTGGAGGAATTGCGGGGGCAGACCGCGGATGTCTTGCGGGAAAAGGAAGCGGCGCCAAGGGTCTACCCGCATCCCATCGCTTTCAACTGCATCCCGCACATCGACGCCTTCTTTCCCGGGGGGCACACCAGGGAAGAGTTGAAGATGGTTAACGAGACCAGGAAAATAATGGGAATCCATGATCTGCCGGTCTGCGCCACCGCGGTGCGCGTCCCCGTCTTCATCAGCCACTCCGAGTCCATCAACGCGGAGTTCGAGGAAGCCATCGACCCGGAGGAGGCCAGGCGTATCCTCTCCGCCGCCCCCGGCGTGGAGGTGGAGGACGACCCGGAGAGCAACCTTTACCCCCTGGCCCTGAACGCCGCTGGGAAGGACGCCTGCTACGTGGGGCGCATTCGCGAGGACACTTCCTGCCCGCGGGCGTTGAACTTGTGGGTCGTCTGCGACAACCTGCGCAAGGGGGCCGCGCTCAACGCCGTGCAGATCGCCGAGCTCGTCCTGGAGACATGAATGGCGGAAAGGGATGCGGAGGGAGGCGGTGGAGGCAGCGGGGCCGGGATTCCGAGCTGCTTCTTCCACCCGGACCGCGAGGCGGTTGCCCTCTGCGTCTCCTGCGGCAGGGCGGTATGCGGGGCATGCGACAGGCGGGAGGGCTACCTTCACAAGTGCCCCTACTGCCATCTCCGGCCAGTGGTTTACCCGCATTACGGCCCTCCCCCACACCCGGTTTACCCGGTGGCTTTTCCCGTGCCCCTGCCCTCTCTGGAACCCCCGGAACCGTCCGACGAGAGGGAGAACAGGTGGTGGAGGGCTGACTGGAAGCTCGGCGAGATCGCCCTGGCCCTGCTGGCCATCTTCGGCCTCTACAACGTGCTCGGCGTGATTCTTCTGGTCACCACGGAGAAGCCGCTTTTCTACAGCTATCTGTCCTACGCCTTCTTCTTCTGCCCGCTCATAGCGTTAAGCGCATGGTTCATCCTGCGGCGCCACGGTCGCGGGAGGGAGGAACTCGGCCTGCGTTGGGGCAAGCCGGGAAGGACGGCGCTCTTCGGCGTGTCGGGGAGCGTCACCGCCATGGCCTTCAGTTACGGGGCGTATTTCGCGATATACCTCATCTTCTACCTCCTGACGGGACGGGGGCCCGTGGCGGGGGAGATGGAGCGCCTGCAGGAGATGGGGGGATTCCACATCGCCATGGTGGTGCTCGTGGTGGTCCTGTTGGCGCCGGTCTTCGAGGAGATATTCTTCCGGGGCCTTTTCTATCCCGCGCTGCGCAGGCGCTTGGGGCCGCGGCTTTCGATATTCATCAACGGCCTTATCTTCGGGGCCCTTCATTTCCAGCCCCTCTTCATACTGTCGCTGGTGCTGGTGGGCATAGTGCTGGCCTATCTTTACGAGAAGACAGACTCCCTGCTGGCGCCCATGGCCGCCCACTCCCTTTACAACCTTTCCGTGACCCTCATCTCCCTGCTCGCGGGGTGGTAGGCCTTACAGGAAACCATGGGCCGCTGCCGATATATTGGGCGACGCGAGGCGGGACCCCGCTCGGGGGCGGGCATGCGGCCATCCCCCCCCGGGGGGTACCGGGGACGGTGCGCGAGGAGGGGACGGGTAAGTGGCGGACGGAGACTCGCGGGAAACGCCGGGCGGACACGGCGGGCCGGTGGCGGCCAAGGTGGTGGCCTCCTGCGCCTTCCATCCCGGCGTCAGGGCGGTGACCCGCTGCAGCAGGTGCGGTTCGCTCATCTGTGCGGGTTGCCAGCGGGAGGCGGCGGGGAAGCGCTTCTGCGAGAGGTGCTTCCTCGACATGGCGGGCAGGAGGGGCGCTGCGGTCCTGAGCGGCGCCGGCGTGGCGGGAAGGGCGGCCATGCCCCGCCTGCTGGTGGTGCCGTGGGCGCTCTGGCCCGGCCTCTCTTTTCTTCCCTTGCCCTTTGCCCTGAGCGGCGTTTTGACTTACATGATGAGGCAGGGCGGTGAGGTCTCGGTGGGCGCGGCGCAGTTCCTCATCTCGCTACTGCTCTACTCCACCACCCTCTGCTTCGCCTATTTCGCCGTGAACCGCTATGGTAACTTCTGGCAGGAAGTGGGCATGCATGCGGAAAACCTGCCGGCCAGCCTCGGGCTCGGCATCATCTGCGGATCCCTGGCCTTTTGGGCTGCAACGGCCTCCGCCCTTCTCTCCAACGGGCTCCTCGAGCGCCTGGGCGGGGTGGAAGAGTGGCTAAGGGGGTTCTTCGACGTGAACGCGAAGAACCTGACCGGGACCGACCTCCTCATCGCCGGCCTCATCATCATCGTCGCTGCGCCCCTCTGCGAGGAGGTATTCTTCCGCGGTTACCTCTACCCGGCCATGCGGGAACGCGTGGGGATATGGGCGGCGATTTTCCTCAACGGGTTCATCTTCTCGGCGGTCCATTTCAGCCTCTTCGGGCTCCTGGGGAGGACCCTGGCGGGGGCGCTCTTCTGCCTCGTCTACGAGTACACCGACAACCTCTGGTCGTCGGTTACGGCGCACGCCTTGAACAATTTCGTGGCCTTCTTCCTCCCACTGGCGGTCCTCTGGGGTTCCTGAGAAAATGGCGCGTACCGCCTGAATACCGCATCAATAAAGGCCGTGGCCCTCGTTAACAAATCTCCGCGAAGGGATTATGATGGGAAGGGAAGAACCATAAACAGGAGTGGTTCTTATCTCTGGAGTGCGGGTGATTCGGCCGCGAGGTCAAGGGAATGAGGCCTCGCCCGCGGGTACGGGTGTGCGCCACGGGGTTTGCCGACACGGATTACCGCACTTGAGGGGGAAGAACCGTTAAAGTGAAGGAAAGGCCTGTCCCATAATGGATTGCCCCGCTTGCGGCAGCGAGAACCAGCCCGATGCAGCCTTCTGCATGGCATGCGGATCTCCCCTGCCCGACGCCCCCTTCGCTCAGGTGGAACGCAGGGAGCCCTCGCGGGAGGTGGCGCCCGCGCCGTCCCCCCCGCCCGCGCCACGGGCGACGCCTACGCCGTCCCCCGCGCCTGCGCCACGGGCGGAGCCCGCGCCTTCTCCACCGCCCGCGACCGTGGGGGATGGAGAGGGAGGTAAATCGGCTCCGGAGCAGGAGAGGAGGGTGGTATCCCCGGGCGGCTTCGTATTCGGAGGCTACGCTCCGCCTGTCGGTTCCGTACCGCCTGACGTCCCCGCTTCCCCGCAGGCGTCCGTACCGCCGGACGCCCCCACCGTGGCCGTGCCTCTAACGGGGGGAGGAGCGCGGGAAGGGCGGGAGGTGCGCGAGGCGCCCGTCCCGCCGGAGGCGGTCTCCGGCACGGGCGGAGCCGGGCGGGAAGCCTCCGCGGAGGCCGCACCCGCGCAGGACATTGAGGGCGGGCGGATACCCTCCGCAGCGGAGACGGGAGCTGCCGCGGGGGCGACCAGTGAGGAAGCTTATTACCTGCCTCCCGAGGTGGACTACGGCGTTTACCAGGCGCGGGCGGAAGCCCCGCCGGAAGCCCCGCAGGCGGATGCCGCGGCGGAGCCGGCGAAGACGCAGGCCATGAGACCGGTGGCGGGGACGGGAGCGGTTCGCGGCAGCAGGGTGATCTGTCCCGAATGCTACGCCTCTAACCCGGAGCTGAACAGCTACTGCCAGGAATGTGGCAGCCCCCTCCCCATGGCGTCACTGCGCCAGCCGGGGGGTGCGAGGCCGCGCGTTTCGCAGGCGGCGCCGCAGCGGACGATGGCCATGCCTCCCCAGGCGGAGGCGGCAATGGGTGTGGAAGCCGCTCCCAGTGGCGGTGCTTACACGCATGCCGCCGGATCCCGCGCGGTGAGGTCGCGGGGAGAAAAGAGCTTCGGGGTGGCGGACGCGCTGGCGGTGGTCGCCGTCGCGGCGCTGGCGGCATCCCTGCTGCTGCCCCTTTTTATGGAGGGTTTCACCTACAAGAGCGGGTTGGACATCGGCATCTTTTCCCACCAGGGAGCCTACGTGCGGGGGAGGTTGGACCTGCTCGGCGGCCCGGGCCTGCTGCCCTACGGCGGGACGGAGTTCTTGACCGTAGGCCTGGTGGTGGCCCTGGGCCTTGCCCTGACCCTCCTCTTCCTGGCTTTGCGCGTGGGGAGAGGGCCCATGTTCCTGCTGGCCGGTTGCCTGTTGCTTCTCCCCATATCTTACATATTCTTCCAGGCCATCCTGCCCTTGAGGGAGATGGGCGTGGAGATACAGCCGGCGGCGGGCCTGGGACGGGTCTTTTTCGGAAGCGGGGAGAGCCCCGGCATGGGACTCCCTCTGTGGATGATCTCGGCCGCGGCGCTCCTCCTGGTCATCGCCGGTTTCGTGGCCCCTCCCCGGGGATGGGGGAGACTCTTCTCCTTCGTGGTCTTCATGGGGCTCGTCCTGGGGGCGGCCTTCTTCTGCGCCGCTTGCTACAACTGGAACATCTTCATCACGGGGGCCGCCGCGGGGAACCGCTGCGGCGGCGCCGTCGCCCGTGTCGTCTCCCTCGTCTATACTTGCACCTGAGGCGGCGCGGGGCGGCATGGCGCCGGGGGCCGTGTTGCCTCTTGAGGAACAAGGGGAGCCCGTAACGAATATTGAATGTGCATTGAGAGGCAGCCGAGCCGGCGGTTGCTAAACGCGTCGCTTGAGGCGGACGCGGCGTCCCGGGGACCGGCCGCTAGCCCATGGAGAAGAGGGTGGGATCGGTATGAGAAAGATCCGGATCTGGTCGGCGATACTCCTCCTGCTGCTCATAGGGGGATGTTTCGGGGGCTACCCGGAGGGCGTGAAGGTGGTCGAAGTCGGCAGGAGCGACGTGAGCAAGGTGGTCACGGCGGTGGGAACGGTGGAGGCCGCCAGCCCCGTGGACGTCGCCTTCCCCGTGGACGCCGTCATCGCCGAGCTGCGCGTGAAGGAGGGCGATTACGTGTGCGCCGGGGATGTCCTGGCTTCCCTGGACAAGGAGGGGCTCGCGGAGCAGGCCGCCAAGGCCGAGGCCATATACTATGCCGGAGCCGGCGTCTGGGACGTCACGCAAAGCCAGTTCGCGGGCATGCAGGCCGTCTACCAGGGGATCGAGTACGCTTCCCGGGCCTTCCTCCAGATGCGCGACCAGGTGGACGCGGCGGTGCTCGATCTCTACGACCTGGCCCCCATCCTCGTGCCTTTCCTGCCTCCGGACCAGCAGGAGTTCATCAAGTCGCTGATCGCGGAGCAGAGGCAGGAGTACCTGCAGGCCATGGCCGGCCGCACCGGCATCCCCACCTTCAGCTACCCCGGATACCCTTCCACCGCGCAGGCGGCGAAGGGGGCCATGATGGAGGCGACCGGCTACCAGTACAGGCGTGCCACGGAGGCGCTGAAAAACCCGTACGTCACCGCGCCCGTGTCCGGCTACGTGGTCTTCGTGGCCCCGTCGGGCGCCCTCTCCGTGGATCTCCTCTCCGGGGTGCTGGGCGGGCTCGGCTCCCTGGCTTCCGGCATGGGGGCCCTGGGAGGGATGCTGGGCGGCGATCTCAGCTCCCTGCTGGTAGGCACCACGGGGGGAGGAGAGCTCAAGGCCGGTAGCAAGATAAGCGCGGGGCAGCCCGTTTTCCAGATACTGGATCTGCAGGACGTGCAGGTTAGGGCCCAGGTGGAGGAGGCGGATATCCCGCGCGTCCTGGAAGGACAGGAGGTGGAGGTCTATCTCGATGCCTATCCCGACACGGTGTTCACCGGCAAGGTGGTACAGGTTGGCATCAAGGCCGAGCAGGGTTCGGCGGGTACCACCGTGTTCCCGGTGATCGTCCGGCTGGATCGCAGCGAGGTGCCCCTGCGGCTGGGGTACAACGCCACCGTGGACATCAAGGTACTCAGCAGGGAGGGGATAATCTCGCTTCCGGTGACGGCCGTTCTCCTGGAGGACGGCGCCAGTTACGTGTACGTGGTGGAGGACGGCAGGGCGCGCAAGCGGGAGGTGAAGACGGGCGAGAAGAGCGAGGAGTGGGTGGAGGTCACGTCGGGCCTCGCGGAGGGGGAGCGCGTGGTGGTCGAAGGAGTGGGCAAGGTCAAGGAAGGCCAGAAACTGGAATAGCCCCGCCGCGAAGGGATTTAGCGCATGGGTTTCGAGGAAGTCCTCAAGGAGATAAGCGAGGGCTGGGGAGAAGCGCGCCGCATGACCCACCTCGAGGTCATCCCCGCCCGCGGCGCCCAGATGGTCGACCTTCCTGCGCACCTCCATCCGGACCTGGCGGAAACCCTGCGCGGCATGGGCATCCGCGGGCTCTACCACCACCAGGCGCGCGCCCTCCGCGTCCTGGAGCAGGGGCGCCACGTGATTATCGCCACCGGCACCGCCAGCGGCAAGAGCCTCTGCTATCACATTCCGGTCTACGGGGAACTTCTGGAAAATCCTTCCTCCAGGGCCCTCTACGTCTTTCCCACCAAGGCGCTGGCGCAGGACCAGTTGCGCAGCCTCAAGGAGCTGCATGGAGGGGGCGTGGTATCGGCCACCTACGACGGGGACACCCCCTCCGACCTGAGGGGATGGATACGTCGCGAGGCGCAGGTGGTGCTCACCAACCCGGATATGCTCCATTACGGCATCCTCCCCAACCACCGCCTCTGGGGCGGGTTCTTCCGCAGCCTTCGCTTCGTGGTGCTGGACGAGGCGCACGTTGCGCGCGGCGTGTTCGGTTCCCACGTAGCCCAGGTGATGCGCAGGCTGCGGCGCGTGGCGGCCCACTACGGGTCCCGGCCTCTCTTCATCTTCGCCAGCGCCACCATCGCCAACCCCGCGGAGCACGCCGCGCGGCTCGCGGGACTGGAAGTGGAGGCGGTGGAGGACGATTCCTCGCCGCGGGGAAGGAAGGTCTTCGCCCTCTGGAACCCCCCGGACATCCTGAGCAGGGAGGGTGGGGAGATACACCGCTCGTCCAACCTGGAGACGGCCGAGATCCTGGTGCGGCTGCTGCGCCTGGGCGTGCGCACCATCGCCTTCTGCCGTTCCCGCAAGGCGGCCGAGCTGGTCTACGGGTACGTGCAGCGCCTGCTGGGCGCGGACGAGCGGGGACTGGCGGAGAAGGTGGCCTCCTACCGCGGGGGTTACCTGCCGCGGCAGAGGCGGGAGATAGAGCGGAGGCTCTTCTCGGGAGAGCTCCTGGCGGTTTCCACCACCAACGCGCTGGAGCTGGGGGTGGACATCGGCGAGCTGGAGGCCTGCCTCATGAACGGGTACCCGGGGACCATCGCCAGCACCTGGCAGCAGGCGGGGAGGGCGGGACGCCGGCAGGGAGAGTCGCTGGCGGTGCTCGTCGCCGCGGATGATCCCCTCGACCAGTACCTGGTGCGGCATCCGGAGTTTGTCTTCGGGAGCCCCTGCGAGGAGGCAGTGGTCGACCTGGAGAACCCGCGCATCCTGGGGGCGCACCTCGCCTGCGCGGCCTACGAACTCCCCCTGCGCGAGGAAGACGAAGAATACTTCGGCCCCGGCATGTGGGACGTGGTGGAATCCCTCGGCGAGGAGGACAGGTTGCGGCGCAAGGCGAAGGTCTGGTACTACGCCGGCGGAACCTCGCCGGCGCAGGAGGTCAACCTGCGTTCAGCCTCCGGTTCCCTCATCAGCATCGTGGAGAAGGACACGGGAAGCCTGGTGGGGACGGTGGAGGAGGCCTCCTGCTTCTTCCACGTGCATCCCGGTGCCGCCTACCTCCACCAGGGGGATTCCTACCTGGTGGAGGAGCTGGATCTCGAGCGCATGGTGGCCCTGGTGAGCGGCGCCGACCTGGATTTCTACACCAACCCCATGGACAACACCGACGTGGTGGTGATCGGGGAGGAGAAGAAGCGCGTCGCGTCTCCCCACTCCTGCGGGCTGCATTACGGCGAGGTGGAGGTCTCCACCAAGGTCTACGCTTACCAGAAACGCCGCCTCCTCACCCATGAGGTCCTGGAAACCCTGGGGCTGGACCTCCCTACCCAGACGCTGGTAACCCGCGCGCTGTGGTACACCATGCCGCCCGAGCGCCTCTCCTCCCTCGGCCTGGACGAGTACGCCCTGGCCGGAGGGCTGCACGCCCTGGAGCACGCCGCCATCTCCATACTCCCCCTCTTCGCCATGTGCGACCGCTGGGACATCGGGGGCATGTCCACCGCCTTCCACGGGGACACGGGTCGCGCCACCGTCTTCATCTACGACGCCTACCCGGGAGGGGTAGGCATCGCGGCGCGCGGTTTCGACCTGGTGGCCTCGCACCTGAGATCCACGCGGGAGATGGTGGAGGGTTGCCCGTGCCGGGAGGGCTGCCCCTCCTGCATCCAGTCGCCCAAGTGCGGCAGCGGGAACGAGCCCCTGGACAAGCGCGCCGCGGTCATGCTCCTCCGCCTGCTCGAGGAGGACCTGGCGCCTCCGCCCGGTGACCCGGAGGGCACGCCCTGAGCGAGGTGCCGGCGGGTATTCCGGCACGCGGCCCTTCCGGCGCTGAGTTCCCCGCGCCGCGGGTCGCGTGGTCGCGTGGGCCAAGCCCAAACGCAAGCGATTTGAGCCGCCTATCTAAATGGTATATATTACCATATATGATTTATGAATATATGGGATTATATGGTAATTTGCCATAATGATGGCCGTCCCGGGCTGCCGCTCTCCGCGCTCTTGCATAGCAAGCGAATTTGCGATAACCACGCGCTTTTGCGCTCTTTTGCCGTGCCAAAAATGCCCTATAAATCTTCTAATCAATCAGCTACACCGTGCCGATATAGAATAGCGGAGAGGGAGACCGCGGCGATGGTCAACCTTCCAAAAGAGGTGGAAAGCGAGTGTTTTGACCACGACTCTCCCTCTCCCTTTTTATTGCCATTCTATAACGCCTGGAATCGACACCCGGGGGCCAGGCCTCGTTCATTGCTTTTTTGTCGACACCCGGGAGGCCAGGCCTCGTTCGTCGCCTTTTGCTTCCGTCTACCGGCAAGGAACCTCAGGGTAACGGTCGGTGAGCAGGGCCGCGGAGGAATGGCCTCACTCCGCGGAAGCGCTGCGACCGACCCGTTCGTTCCCGGCCTGTCGGCGCGCAAACAGGGGGCAGCTTGCGGTGCAGCTCGCTTGCTGCCCGGTCCCGGCGCGGCGCGGATCGTTTTGGATTCGCTCGGCCGGCCCTACATGTTCCCGGGCTGGTTGGGTGCGGAAAAGAGGTTGGACCAGTCGTCCCTGACGGCGGCCAGCACGGGGGTCTCGATGCCCGGGGGCAGGCTTTCAAGGTAATGCCTCGCCTGCTCCTTGGTCTCGGGGCGCAGGTTGCGCATGTAGGAGACCACGTTCTCCGGGGTGAGCTCCCGGCGCGCCTTCTTCTCGAAGTCGGGCTTGAGGTCGTTCCACACAACCACCTCGATGCCCTCGCCCTCGCCTTTCTTGCGCAGCGCCCAGGCGCGTATATCGTCCACGTGCTCGTCCACCGTGCGACACCAGTACTCGCCGCTTACCAGGTCCAGGAAGCCCACGTTCTCCGGCTTGCACCCCACCGCCTGCGAGAGGCTCCACACCGCCTCCCCCACGCTGTCCGTGTCCATGTAGGACCAGAAGACCTGCAGCAGCGGGCCTCCCCTGCTCAGCGCCATGGAGGGAAACCTCTGCGGGGCAAGGCGGGAAAGCTCCAGGGGTAGCCGCGGGCCGTCTTCACGCCACCTGCCGTCCCGCAGCGGCAAACTCCCCGGTTCCCCCACCAGCGAATCCCACCCCAGGACGACGATCTGCGGCAATTCTCCCACCTCCCGTCGGCATCCTTCGTCACCCGCATCCTCGCTTTCCGAGATTAACATTCGGCAGGCCGGCCGTGCCGCTGAATATTCCCACTGGACCTCCCCCGCCGGAGCCCCCCTCCGGAGCGCATCGCCGGAGCGCGTCGTCATCCCGTCGGGTGTCTAGGTTCAGAAACATGGTGGACACCCCCTATACTTGCTTTGTAGTAAAAGAAGCAGAGCAAGGAGGTGTCCA
>CAKZMC010000060.1 GCA_937128055.1 uncultured Actinomycetes bacterium
GGTTGGCCGCCGTCCCCTTGGCATGGTGCCCCTCCCGCCTGAGCATCTCCGCCAGTTCCCAGGAAAGGTCCCTGGAGCGCAGGTTGGCCCCGACGTTGTCCTCCTCGTGGGCTCGGCGGTCCTCCTTGGCCAGGAAGGAGCGGATGCTGTCGCGGTCGAGGGGGAGGGAGAAGCTCACCGCGGAACGAGCTCCCTCCATGCGATAGGTGATGTCGGCGCTGGGTGGGCCACCGTGAAGGGTTTCCGTGGTGGCGATACCGACGCTGAGCGCTCCGCGTTCCAAGAGGAATTCCTCGATCAGGCTCTCCAGCGGCATCCGGCCTCACTCCCTCCCTCGGTAAGACGTCGCAAGTCACCTGATGACATTCTGGCAGCAGCTGCCGGCTTTGTCGAGGCTATGACCTTACTGACCCGTGAGGACATGGCCCCCATGTGCCGCGGTGGGCGGTCGCAGGAGCCCGCGGAGAGGCGGGCACGGATGTCCGGGGTGGCCGTGATGAAGGAGTTCCCCGTGGCTCGCCGCGGGGCCTCGGGGGCGGCGGCCGGAGGCGGCGGCCGGGGAGGCGTAGGTATAAGCCTGCAAACGGGAGGTTAATGGCCGAAAGCCGCATCTTGCCGAAGAAGGGGTTGGATCACATGAATGGCGGTATCGGGACGCTATACTATTAGAGCCTTGCCTCAAGTCCTATATGCCTCTCCCCTCCTTTTCACCGCCAATATCTCCACCGTGCGCTCCCGGTCGTCCAAGTCGTACATGATACGGAAGTCCCCCACTCTCAAGCGATACTCCCCCAAATCGCGCAGTCGAAGCTTCACACATCCTGAGGGACGGGGGTCCCTCTCCAGGGCCGAGATGGCCGCAAACAGCCGTTCTCTTTCCGCTCTTGGTAGCCCCTTTAGGACCTTGGCCACGTTTTTGGGGATGATGACCCGGTATCTCTTAGAGGCCAAGGTGGCTCCTCAACTCTTCCAGGCCCATGGTTTCGCCCTTTGCTATCTCGTGGCGGCTCCTTTTGACCATGGCCACAAGATCGGGGTCGCGCAGATCCTCGAGGAGCTCCATGAGCGCCTCGTACTCCTCCACCGGTAAAAAGACGGCATCCGGTTTTCCTCTATCGGTCAGGAAAACGACGGAACCTCTGCGCCGGGCCGAGTCCAGGATTTCGGAGAGCCTCTCCCGGAACTCACGCTTGCCCACGAAGCGGTCATCGCGGTGCACCGGATATGTCATGGCCCACCTCCTTTCTCCGCCTGCGAGGGAATGCTAATATGAATGATAAACATATGATAAACATTAGAGTGGACGGGTGTCAAATCGAATTTAACGTGTCCTGGGCCTGTCGCCCCGTCATCCACTTAAGCGAGACAGGCCGCTTTCTCCTCATCCCAGAGGGTATGCGCCATTGCCAGATCCCATTTCAAGAGATCAAAGGCATCGATGGATCTTTTCAGGTTCTCATCGGAGACAATACCGTCTTAGCGAGATCATGCCATAGAGTAAAGATATATATACGATCCTTGGATGCGGGGATGCTGAGATCTGACGGCGTTCAGTGGTAGGGGGAGCGGAAACCGGGGTCCATGGCATCGAAGGCGGCCGCGGCCTCCTCAGGGGGGAGGGCGTAGAGCTCGCCGTCCGGCCTCTGCAGCACGCAGCCGGAGCTGTGCAGGATCCTCGCGTTTTCCCGGGTGTCTTCCCGGTTGCCCCAGCAGACCAGCTGGCAGTTGCCGCAGGTGAGGTACTGCCTGCTCCCGTATCTCTGTTGCCGGCCCGGCGCCCGGTGGGCGCGCGGTGCGCGGCGCCCTCCTCACCAGGCGAGGTAGACGTCGGTGCCCTTCATCATGCCCGCGCACCCGATGACCAGTCTCCCCTCGTAGAGGGCCATGGTCCGCACGCCGTAGTTGAGCGTGGTGGAGATGCCGTTGGGCACGCGCGAGCCCCTGCCCACCTCCACGGCCCACTCGCCGCCCCTGGTCACGGAGTAGAGATAGAAGCCGCGGTTCAGGTTGAAGGTGCCGATAAAGAGCCTTGATTCGGGGAGCTCATCCCCGCCCGGGTCCAGCGGGTAGACGATGCCCTCCCAGGCATAGTAGTTGCCGGCGTCGGTGAAGCCCTTCTCCGCCACCAGCTCCCAGTCGGCGTTGTTCCTTATCCCCGCGGGGTTCGCGGGCTTGGAGGCATAGACGTCGAAGCCGGAGGAGAAGTTGACCGTGAGCACCCAGATCCTTCCATTGAAGGGCACCAGCTGGTGCACCCCCACGTTGCTGCCCTTGCGGATGCCGAACTCCGCCACCCGCGACCACTTGCCCGACGCGAAGTCGTGTTTGTAGATGCTGAAGCCGAAGAGCCTCCAGGTGCCCACGAAGAGCTCCTCCTCGCCGTCCCCGTCGTCGTCGAAGAGGCACATGTCCGCCATGGCCAGCGATCCCATGTTGTAGATCCAGCCGAAGAGGCCGCTCTCCAGCTTCTGCACGCTGGTCACCAGCTCCCAGTCGACGCCGTTGGCGGTGCGCCATATCTGGCCCCCCTGGACGCGCATGGCGCCCACGTAGAGGTGATCGCCCACCGCCAGCATGCCCCTGCCGGACTCGTTGGAGGCGCCGTGGCCGAAGCCGTTGCCGATCCTGGCGCCACGGCCTACCACAATCTCCCAGTTGGCGCCGTCGAAGCTGCGCCATACCTCGAGGCCGTCCTTGAGGTTGATGGTGGTCCCGTAGATGGCAGGACCGCGGTCGGGCACGTCGTCGGGGTCGTCCCAGACCACCATGTTCCTCAAGCCCATGTTGTCGATGTCTCCCAGCCCGTTGTCCACCACGCGGGTCCAGGACTTGCCGGTGAGGCCGCCGTCATACCTCCACACCTCGGTGCCGGAGGTGGTGCCGGCCAGGAAGCCGGGGCTCAAGAAGCCCAACACCAGCTGGAAGATGCTCAGGGGCGTCCTCAGGTTCCAGGTGCCTACGTAGATCTTCCCCTTGAAATTCACCATGGACCAGGAGTAGCGGTTGTCCGGGTTGCCGAAACCTGCCGTGTTGATGTCGCTGAAATTGCTCAGGCAAGGACCGGCTGAGGGTTCCTTGACCAGCTGCAGCGCGGCGCCGCCGCCTTGCGTCCCGGAGGTTTCGGACGGCTCGGACACGGGATCGCCTTCACCGGTTCCCCCTGCCGGCTGCTCCTCCGCCAGGGCCGGCGCCAACGCGAAGAGCGCCAGCCACAGGGCCATGGCCATCACCATCGTGAGCACGTAGAGCTTGCCTCTCCTCATTTTCTTACCCCCCATCGGTCAGCCTTGCCGCCCATCGACCGGGATGGGCGCCGCCACGCGAAACCTCTTTTTGGAAAGCGGTAGCGGGAGGCGTAACGGCGAAGCAGTGCGGATGCCTGGTTTACCGGTTCCCGGAATCGCCCTTTTGAAACCGCCCGTTGCCATCTTCCCCCATGTTCTTTTGCCGGCTTTCCCCCATGCTCTGCCATCGTGACATGGATGCCGCGTCACCCTATTCCTAATACGAAGTAAAGCCGTCTGTCAACCCGGGATATTACCATGTAAACAAGTGTTAAAAAGGTTCAACAAGGGTAAACGAGATCCGGGCGGGCGGGCGGCGGTTGCGCGGTCAATCCTTGATATCGAAGCGGGGGCACACGGTGGAGACCTCCTTTTCCCGCGCCGCCGCCAGCGCTTCGCCCACCGTGGCGTATTGCGAGAGCTCCCACAGGTTGGCCACCGTGGGGGGGAGCAGGGGGAAGCGCCCCTCGCGGCAGGTTTCGAGCGCCTCGCGGGGAGAGATCCACAGGTGGGAAGAGGTCTCCGCCTCGTCGTGCAGGGGATGCTGGCCGGTCGGAGCCGGGGCCAGGAAGAAACGCGTGTCGTAGCGCATGGGCATGATCTCCGGGGTCACCCAGTGGGCGAAGTAGACCAGCCGGTCGAGGGCGAGCCGCAAGCCCTCCTCTTCTACCATTTTATGGAAGGTTATCCCTCCCGCACTCAGGCGCGAACGGAGGGCGGCGAGGCGCCCTCCTTCCTCCCCCTCGCAGGAGACGAGACCTTCCGCGCGCCCTTCCCTTGCCTCCCCGACGCGCCGGCCCGGCCCCTCGCCTCGCCCGTTGGCCTGCCTCCCCCCAGCGTTTTCGTAGGCGAGCAGGATCCCCGCCTCCTCGAAGAGCTCGCGCACCGCGGCCACGAAGAAGCCGAGGGCCCGCGGAGGAGGGAGGGAACCCCCCAGGATGTCCGCCGCCTGCCGCGGGTCCAACCCGGCGCAGTGGCGCGCGAAACCCGGGTCGCAATCCTCCTCGTCCACCATCCCTCCGGGGAACACGTACATGCCGCCCGCGAAGGCGCTGTTGGCGTGGCGCTCCACCATGAGGACCTCCAGCCCGCCCGGGCCGGGACCTTCGCGCAGGAGCATCAGGGAAGAAGCCTCCCTGGGGACCACGGTCATAGCGCCTCCTCGCCGAATCGCAGAGTGCCACCGCCGGTTGCCCGAGCGCCGCCGGCGCCAGCTCCCTGGCATAAGCCGGCTGCGGCGCTGAACGGTGGCGGCAGAACGCCGGCATGCAAATCATAATCTAACCCTTGGGCTCCCGCGGGTCCAGGGCTTCCCCTGCTTCCCCTGCTCTTGGGGAGCGCGTGCCGCGCTCAGCGCATGCGCTCGTATATCTTCAGCATGGGCTTCCCGAGCATCACGCGGTAGAGGTCGGGGGACAGCCTTTTCACGAGGTACATGAAGTGCGCCGAGGGGGTGAGGATGACCAGCGAACGCCTTTTCTTGACGGCTCTCAGGATGATGGCCGCCGCCTTGTCCGCCGCCATGCGCGGCATCACGCCGTAGGACATCCTGATGAGCTTCTCGCGGTCGTATCCCCTCACCTTGATGTGGTCCGCCATAGGGGTGCGGATGTTGCCGGGGCAGACCAGGGTCACGGAGATACCGTGCGGCCCCAGTTCATGCTGCAGGGTCTCGGTCAGTCCCACGAGGCCGAACTTGGTGGCGGAGTAGGCCGAAAGGGTCGGCATGGTCACCAGCCCTCCCAGCGATGCGATGTTCACGATATGGCCGCTCTTCCGCTCCATCATCCCGGGAAGAAAGGCTTTGATGGTGAGGATGGGTCCCCAGAGGTTCACCCCCATCAGCCACTCCCAGTCCGCGAGCGTCGTGTCCACGAAGTCCTCCCAGACGAAGACGCCGGCGTTGTTGACCAGCACGTCCGGACCGCCGAACTCCTCCCGCACCTTCGCGGCCACGGCGAAGACCTGTTCCCGGTCGGACACGTCGACGGCGTAGGGCCTGTTCCGGACCCCCAGGTCCTCGAGCAGCCCCGAGGTCTCCCCCAGCGCCGGCTCGTCGACGTCCGCCGGCAGGACCACCGCCCCTTCGCGCGCGAAAGCGAGGGCCAGTGCGCGCCCCATCCCGCTGGCGGCCCCGGTGATCAGCACCGACTTACCCCGCAGGTCATACACGGACTTGCTCCTTTCCGGTCGCGCCGGCCGGCCTCGCGCTCCTTCACGTGTATAGTCGGCAGAAGGGCGGGTTTGTTGAGCGATGTGGTGGTGTAGCCGGCCACCAAGGAATAGTGGCATTGCCGGGGGTAAGGCACAAGGCGGAAAGGCGCGAAGCCCTTTCTCGCAGCGGGTGCCGCCGCGATCGTTTACTATATTAAAGGGAGCAAACGGCGAAGGGGAGGAGGCATGCCGAGGGAAAAGGCCATCGAGGCGGAGAACATAGCCTATTCCTACGGTGACACCCAGGCGGTGGACCACATCTCCTTCCACGTGGAGGAAGGGGAGATACTGGGCTTCCTGGGCCCCAACGGCGCCGGCAAGACCACCACCCTGAAGATGCTGGTGGGGCTCCTGACCCCTCAGGAGGGTAGGATCTCCGTCCTCGGCAAGGACATCGTGAAGGAAAAGGGCGAGATCCAGGCGCGCATAGGCGTCTGTTTCGAGGAGAAGAGCCTCTACGAGGAGATGTCCGCCGCCGCCAACCTCAAGTTCTTCGCGGCGCTCTTCGGCGTGCGGGACCTCGACGTCGCGGCCCTGCTGGAGCGGGTGGGGCTTTCGGACGCCAGGAAGGATCGCGTGGCAAATTATTCCAAGGGGATGAAGCAGCGCCTCATGGTGGCCCGGGCGCTGGTCGGCCGGCCCCGCGTCCTCTTCCTCGACGAGCCCACCGACGGCCTGGACCCGGTGTCCTCCGAGGCCATACGCGAGGTGATCCTGGAGGAGAAGGGAAAGGGGGTCTCCGTCTTCCTCACCACCCACGACATGATGGAGGCGGACAAGCTCTCCGACCGCGTGGTCTTCCTGAGCGAGGGCAGGATAGCCGCCTGCGACACCCCCGAGAACCTCAAGCACCGCTACGGCAAGAGGGTGCTCAAGGTGCGCTACCACCGGGACGGGGAGCTGGCGGAGGAGGAGCTCCACCTGGAGGACGCGGACACGGGCCGGCGCGTGCAGGAGATCATCGCGACCCGCAGGGTGCTGGACATGCATACCGAGGAGGCCACCCTGGAGGATATCTTCATCCTCTTGACGGGGAGGGGGCTGGCGTGAGCGGGGTCAGCGGCGCGTTCGAGAGGTAGGGGGCATGGGCCCGGTCCATTACATGTTATCCGGGGGACGGTGGGCATGAGGCGCGTTCTTCATATCGTGCGCAAGGATGCGGACCAGTACTTCCGCAACCGCTTCGTGGTGGTGATATCCGTGCTCTCCACCCTCGTCTTCGCCCTCATCTACAACCTCATGCCTTCCCGGGTGGACGAGACCGTAAAGCTGGGGCTCTACCTGCGGACCGAGGAGGGTGGCGGGGAGGCGGCGGGCCCGGAGGCGGTGAGGCTGGCGGAAAGCCTCTCGCAGGCAGGAGAGGCCGCGCAGGGTGCGGAGGGGTTGCAGCTGGTCTGGGCGCCTTCGCCGGAGGAGCTGCGCGCGTTGGTGGAGGGGGAGGAGGTGAGCGCCGGGATCGCCCTCGACCTCTCCTCCCCGGAGCCGAAGGTCGACCTCTTCGTCACCTCGCAGGCTCCCGCGGAAATGGTGGGCGCGGCGGAGGCCATCGCGCGCGAGATGGCCTATAGCCTCGTCGGGTATGCACTGCCCGCCGACCTCGAGGCCACCGTCGTGGGGCCGGACATGGCCGGCCGGCAGGTCCCCATGCGGGACAAGCTGCGCGTGCTGCTCCTCGCCCTGGTCTTCATCCTCGAACTCTACGGGCTGGGCAACCTGGTCATGGACGAGATCCAGCACCGCACGGCGGTGGCTCTCCTGGTCACGCCGGTGACCCTGGGGGACTTCGTGGCCGCCAAAGCCCTCACGGGCGTGGCTATCGCCTTCTCCCAGGGCCTGCTCATGGCCTTTCTCCTGGGGGCCATGTCCCGGGCGAGCTGGGCCGCCATCATGGCCCTGCTCTTCATGGGGGCCGCACTGATGGTGGGGGTCGCCTTCATCATGGGGGCGGCAAGCCGCAACTTCGTGCACATGGCGATGATCTCCTTCATCCCGGTGATGGTCCTGCTGGTGCCGGGGCTGGTAGTGCTGGACCCGGGCTTTTCCTCTCCCCTCATGAAGGCTATCCCCACCTATTACCTGGTGCGGCCGCTGGACGGCATCATCAATTACGGGAAAGGGGCGCTTTCATACGCCTCCTGCCTGGCCTACCTGGCGCTCTTCGCCGCGGCCTTCTTCCTGCTGGGGTCCCTGCTCATGAAGAGGAGGCTGGTATGAGCGCGCGCAGGGTCCTGGCCGTCATGAGGAAATGCCTCAACCCACGCAATCCCTACCTTTTCCTCGCCCTGCTGGGCCCCTTCCTGTACGTGGCGCTCTTCCAGGTCATCTTCGGCCTCTTCCGGGAGGAGCCGCGCGTGGCCGTCTATGAGGAGGGGGAAGAGGTCGTGGCGCGCCTCCTCGAGGAGACGGAGGCCGTGGAGGTCGTGCCCGCGGGCTCACGGGGGGAGGTGGAGAAAGCGGTGGAGGAGAGGAGGGCGGACCTGGGCGTGATCCTGGGCGCGGACGTCAGGGAAAGGCTGGCGGCGGGGGAAAGGGCCGCGGTGAGCGTGTACATCGCCGGGGAGAGCCTGGCGAAGAGCCGCGCCATCGCCCTCGCGGCCCTGGCCGGCGCCTTGCGGTCGCTCACGCCGCAGACACCGCCCCTGGCCTTCGAGCTGGTGAAGCTGGGGGAAGAGAAAGCGCTCACCCTCATGGAGATGTTCCTGCCCTTTTTCGCTATACTCATCATCATTTTGGGCGCCTACCTGCTGCCGGCCTCCTTCCTGGTCTCCGAGAAGGAGGCGCGGACCCTCACCGCGCTCCTGGTCACTCCGGCCACCCTTGCCGAGGTGCTCGTGGCCTTCGGCCTGGTGGGGATGATCATCTCGCTGGCCATGGGCGCGATCGTCCTCGCCCTCACCGTGGGCCTGGACCAGCCCCTGCTTCTTTCGGCGATATTCATCCTGGGTTCCGTGCTGGGCGCGGAGTGGGGGCTTCTCCTCGGCATGCTCTCCCGGGACCAGGCCACGCTCATGGCCTATATGAAGGGCCTGAACCTGTTCCTGATCGCGCCGGCGCTCTTCGTCATCTTCCCGAGCTGGCCCCAGTGGATCGCCAGGGTCTTCCCCGTCTACTACATCGCCAACCCGGTCTTCCGCGTCTGCGTGTACGGGGAGGGTTGGAGGGAGGTGTGGTGGCAGGTGCTGGCCCTGGGGGGCTTCGCGGCGCTCTTCTTCCTCCCCCTGCTGGCGCTGGCGGCGAGGTCGCAGACCTCCGCCGACAGCAGGCTGCTGGGGGCGGCCGCTTAGCGCGGATGCCGCTCCGCGCTTGGGGGCGGGGTCTCACGGCCCGCCCAGGGCGGCCAGGATGTCTTCGTCCGGCGGGTACTCCGTCTGGATGCTGGCGATGAAGATATATTTGATGATCCCCTCCCTGTCGAGGACGAAGGTGGACGGCCTGGCGATGTTGATCGATTCGAAGTTCACCTTGACGTAGACCCCGTAGTCCTTGGAGACCTGCCGCTTCTCGTCCGCGAGCACGGGGAAGGGGTAGGGATTATCTTCCAGGAATTCCCTGATGGCCTTGCGTTTCTGGGCCAGGATGACCACCGCCCGCGCGCCGCGCCTCTCCAGTTCGGGATAAAGCTCTTGTATATGACCCATATACTCCCGGCAGTGCGGTCACCAGGTGCCCCGTCCAAAATAGATCATCGCGGGCCGTCCCAGCAGCGAGGACAGCGCGAACTCCTCGCCGCTCCACGCGTCCGGCAGCCGGAAATCGGGCGCCGTGTCGCCCAACTTGAGGACCGTGCTCTCCCTGGACATCTTCTCACCTCCCGTGGCTTCCAACATTATAACGTTGAAAACTGTTCCGCCCCCCGCTCTCAGGCCTGGCGAGGAGGTCGGCCCTCGCCCAGGACGGCATGCACCTCCGGCATGAGCTCGCTCACCTTTATGGCTTGAGGGCACTTCTCCTCGCACTCGCCGCACTGCGTGCAGGCGGCGGCCCGCTCCTTCTCCTCGAGGAACCTGTGGTAGCGGAAGCGCGGCGTGAGCTGGTCGTCGTACATGACCAGGCTGTTGTAGAGCGCGAACACCTCCGGGATGTTCACCCCGCTGGGACAGGGCATGCAGTAGCCGCAGGCGGTGCAGGGGACGGCCGCACGCTCCGCGAATTTGCCGCGCACCTTTTCCAGGAGGGCGAGCTCCTCCGCGTTCAGGGCATGGGTGGCGGAAAGCTCCGCGGTAAGGAGGTTCTCCTCCAGTTGCTGCATGTCGCTCATGCCGCTGAGCACCACCGAGATCCCGGGTTGCTCCCAGAGCCAGAGCAGCGCCCACTGCGCGGGAGTGCGCCGCACGGGGAAACCCTCGAAGATGGCGGCGATCTCCCGCGGCGGACGGGCCAGGTTGCCGCCCAGCAGCGGCTCCATGACCACCACCGGCAGCCCTTTCTCCGCGGCGTATGACAGGCCTCGCGTCCCGGCCTGGTTCTCGGTGTCCATGTAGTTGTACTGGATCTGGCAGAGGGCCCAGCCTTCGTAGCCGTCCACGATCTCCTTGAAGGTGGCGAAGTCGTCGTGGAAGGAGAAGCCGATGCCGCCGATGCGGCCGTCTTTCACCGCGGCCTCCGCCCTGGCGAGCAGCCCGAGCTCCCCGATGGCCTCCCATCTCCTCGCGTTCAGGCCGTGGAAGAGGTAGTACTCGATGTGGTCCGTCCGCAGTCTGCGCATCTGCTCGGCGAGGAAGCGGTCGAAGTCCTCGCCCCTCTCCACCATCCATACCGGGCACTTGGTGGCAAGCCTCACCTGCTCCCGGTACCCTCCGCGCAGGAACTCGCCCAGCAGCGCCTCGCTCTTACCGTTGTGGTAGGTGTAGGCGCTGTCCAGGTAGTTGACGCCGCTCTCGATGGCGTGGTGGACCATCGCCTCCGCTTCCTCCACGTTGACGTTCTCGCTGATGGGAATGGCATCCAAGGTGGGGAAGCGCATGCATCCGAAACCGAGGATGGAGACCTCCCAGCCGCTCCTCCCGAATTCACGGTACTGCATGGCTTGCCCTCCGTTCCGTGACGTTTTTCCCGCGCCTGCCAGCGGAATCGCGAGCACACCCCGTGGGCGAGGTCGCGGGACGCCATAAAACATTATAGCGGCAACACCGCGCAGGAGGAGCCAAGACGCAGGGCCGGGTGGGCCTGCGTCTCCTGCCCGGCGCGGCGAACGGGCGCCCTCGCCGCTAGATGCCCAGCGCTTTCCGCCTCTCCTCGATGTGCGCCAGCATGTTCTCCGCAGCTTCCACGGGGTCCTTCTCCAGGTGGAGCTGCCCGCCGGTTAGATCGCGGCACCCCTGCGTGAGGAGTTCCACGAGGTTGGGCGCGCCGGTGACGGTGGGCACCGGGTTGACGTAGGTGTAGAGGCCTAGGGCGAGAGCGAAGATGGCGTCGATGGTGGCCTTCTGCTCCATGTATTCCGGCGCGGCGGCGACCACGGGAAGGTCTGGAATGGGAATTCCTCCCAGGGCGCCGGAGACCGCCGCCAGGAGGTCGGCGACGCGGCCGGTGTCCGTGCAGGTCCCGTAGCTCAGCACGGGGGGCACCCCCAGCTTTTCGCACAGGCCTCTGAGGCCGGGCCCCGCCAGTTCCGCCGCCTGCGGAGCGCACAGGCCGGATACCTGCATGGCCGCGTTGCCGCATCCCATGGAGAGGATGATGATGTCCCGCGCGATGAGCTCCCTGGCCACCGCCACGCTGTGCGCGTCCTGGCCGCTGTCCCGCAGCGAGGTGCAGGAGACCAGGCCGGCGACCCCTCTTATGCTGCCGTCCTTGAGGGCCGCGAGGAGGGGATCGAGGCTCCCGCCCAGCGCCTCCAGGATGCTCTCGGTGGAGAAGCCGACCACCGCTTCCCTCAGCGGCTGGCCGGTGATGGGCTCCACGGCGCGGCGCCGCTCCGCGAAGTTGGCGATGGCCATCTCCAGGAGGCGCGCCGCCTGCTCCTCCGCCTTCTCGGGGTGGTAGTCAAGCCGCTCCTCCACTCCCTCGAAGGCCACCAGGTCGCTCACCGGGATGAGCTTGAAGCGGTAGCGCTCGGCGTAGATGGGGTCGACGGGCATGGAACAGTTCATGTCGGCTGCGAAGAGGTCCACGCAGCCCGAGGAGAGCACCGCCTCCTGCATGATCCAGTTGCCGGTGAAGCCGTGGAAAGCGTCGTCCATCTGCCAGCGCTGGATCATCTCCTGCCCGGTCTCGATGCAGGCGATGACGCGCAGCCCCTTCGCCCCGGCCGCCCGCGCCTTTTCCTGCCACGCGGGCTTGCGCGCCAGCTGCACCATGGCGAAGCCCAGGAAGGGCTCGTGCCCGTTGGGCAGCGCGTTCACGTAGTCGGGATCGAGCACCCCCAGGTCCACGCGCATGGGGTGGGGGCGCGGGATGCCGAAGAGCACGTCCTGGCAGTACTCGTTGACCACCTGGCTCTGGTAGGCCATGGCGATGCCCATGCGCATGGCCTTGAGCGCCAGGCTGGCGTAGTGGCCGTCGACATTGGTGAGGCAGGAGCTGGTGACGCGCATCATCTCACCGTAGATGCCTCCCGGGAAGATACCCAGTTTTTTCCATATCTCTCTGCGCTCCGGGGTGGCCAGGGCCTCCACGATGAGGCTGGGCTCGTCCGCCTTGCGGTTGAAGTCGGCCTCGCAGAGATCGCACAGGCGCAAGGCCACCTCGGCATCGCTTCCCGAGACATCCACCCCGAGGCGCGAGGCGAAGTCACGGAGCTTGCCGGGTTCGCTCATGGCGAAGGGCGACTTTCCCCGTGCCGTGGCCCGCAGGGTCTTCAGGGTCTGCTCCGTGTGGTAATGGTAGGTGGAAGCGCCCATGACGTTACGCAGGGCCATCATGCGCATGGCCATGCCGTCGGCGGTGATGCCGCACACGCCGCGCTTGTCCTTGGCGGCGTCGGCGCGGCAGGGACCGTTGGAACACAGGTCGCAGCGCACCCCGCCCATGCAGAAGGGGCACCTCTTGTCGGGGTCGTCGCCCAGGCCCTGCGCCTGGTAGCGGTCCCAGATGTTGGTGATGCCCGCTTCCCTGATGCGCCGGTATGCCCTGCGCACCGACTCGTGATGGGAGATACGCGCCTCTTCCATGATCATCCCCTCCTTCACTGTCCGTTAGGGTTTAATCTTTCCCCCTCCGCCCCTTATCGCAAACAACGGGCAAGGCCGGGGCCTGACCCCGTTCATGTTTGACCTGACGGGGTCCGGACACGGCGCTCACAGGATCCTGGTCTCCTCGCGGGGCCTGGGCGCTTTGACCACCAGCACGCGCAGGTCTTTTTCCCCGCCGTTCATCCAGCGGTGGGGGATGTGCGCGGGGCTCTCCACCAGGTTGTCCCTGCCGACCCTGCGCCTCTCTTCCCCTATCTCCACCGTCCCTTCCCCTTCCAGGACGTAGAAGAAGACGTCCACCGGGGTGACATGGCGTTTGAGGCTCTCGCCGGGGCGGAGCAGGATGTGCACCGCCTGCGCATGTTCGTTGTCGTATATCCTGCTGGCATGCACGCCATGCGGGTTGGGTGCCGGCGCCGCCTTGAGGACATCCACCACCTTCATCTCCACGCCTCCCTTTTCAAGACTGCCCCGAATGGCCACAATATATGTTAGAGTAATATATATGTCAATAACATATATCATATGTTAGAATATTTGAGAGGCAAGGTTACGGGGCCGGGAAGCGGGGGAGAGGAATATGGACAAGAGGAAGAACGGCGGCCGCGACCTCCTGACTGACGTGGAGACCTACATGCGCGAGGGGCCGGGAAAGCGCTTCCTCGAGCCGCGCTTGCTCTTCCTCCTCAGAAAGGGCCGCGCCCACGGGTACGAGCTGATTCAGCGCATGGGGGAGGTCCCCCTGCCGGGGCCATTGCCCGACACGGGAGCCGTCTACCGCGCGCTGCGCCGGATGGAGCAGGAGGGGCTGGTCGCCTCGCGCTGGGCGGAGACGCAGAGGGGGCCGCGGAGGAAGGTCTACCGCATCACGGCCGAGGGAAGGAAGAGACTCGCCGTGTGGGCGGAGGCCATGCGGGGAAGGGTGGCGATGCTGCAGCGTTTTCTCGCGCTCTACGACGAGGAGAGATGAGCCGGGAGGAGGCCGCGGGCGTGCGCCGGGGCGCGTGGCCGGGTCCGGCTCGAGCGGGTTAACCGGGGACCCGGTGCTCCGGCTAAAGGATACGTGCGGCGCCGCGGGAAGGGTTTGCGGCGCCCCTCGCCCCCTGGAGGCTCGCTGCCGGCTTGCCGAAGGGAGGAACGGGTGGCGGCCGTACGCTCGTGCGCGAGGCCCGTCCCCGCGAGGAAGATGCCGGCTTGCCGTAACCCGGAAAACCGATGCTCGCGGCGGAGGACGAGCGCGATGACGTTTGTGGACCCGGGCACTTGGCCGGGCGCCAGGGAACGGGGAGAGCGCGCCGTGCCACGCAGGCGCCTCTTTCCTCCCGGGAACCTTCCTCCCGGGAAGCGGGGCGGGGAGAGCTGCGACATTGGCGTCCGGGGCGGAGACGAGTATAATCCTTCCTCGTGTACGGCGAAGCACAGTTGAAAGGCGAGATGATTTGAAGCTGCACCTGATAGCCCCGACCAAGCAGGGAGAGAGGTACCTTTTCAGCGAGGGGCTCCTGGCCCCCCTTGGCCTCATGTACCTCGCGGCCCACACCCCGCCGGAGGTCGAGGTGCGCCTCATCGACGAGAACACCGAGCGTATCGACTTCTCGGAGGCGCCCGACCTGGTGGGCATCACCACCATGACCGCAACCGCGCCGCGCGCCTACGAGATCGCGCGCCGCTACCGCGGGCAGGGGGCCAAGGTGGTGCTGGGAGGCATTCACGCCTCCATGGTGCCCGAGGAAGCGCTGCGCTACGCGGACGCGGTGGTGGTCGGCGAGGCGGAGAATGTCTGGCCGCGGGTACTGGAAGACTTCGAGGCGGGACGGCTTGAGCCCTTGTACCGCCAGGAGGGGCATATAGAATTCAAACGTCCCGTCCCGCCCCGCCGGGACATCATCAACCACCGTCGCTACTGGAGCGCAAACGGGGTGCAGACCGCGCGCGGCTGTCCCCACGGCTGCAACTTCTGCTCGGTGACCGCCTTCAACGGCAGGCGCCTGCGCGAGCGCGACGTGGACAACGTGCTCGCGGAGGTCGAATCCCTGCCGCGCGGCAACCGTATACGCCGCAAGGTGATCCCTTTCGTCGACGACAATATCGCGGCCAACCCCCGCCGCGCCAAGGAGCTCTTCAAGGGGCTCATCCCCATGAACGTCAGGTGGGGGTCCCAGGCGTCGATAACCTTCGCCAGGGACGAGGAGCTGGTGGCGCTGGCGGCGGAGAGCGGATGCCACTTCCTCTTCGTCGGCCTGGAGAGCATGTCACGCAGGGCGCTTGCGGAGATGGGCAAGAGCCAGAACAAGGTGGAGGAATACGCCGATGCGCTGCGCCTGCTCAGGAAGTACGACATCCACGTCATGGGCGCCTTCGTGTTCGGCTTCGATTGCGACGACGAATCCTCGTTTGTGGAAACCCTGGACTTCGCCATGCGCAACAAGATCCAGGTTGCTCAGTTCGCGTACCTCGTCCCCTACCCCGGCACGCGCCTCTACCGCGAACTGCTGGCGGAGGGCCGCGTGGAGTCGGAGTTCTGGTTCGAGCCCTCCTGGGACAGCAGGGTGGTGTACGATCCGAAGAACTTCAGCGCCGAATGGCTGGCCGACCGCACCCACGAGGTACAGCGCAGCTTCTACTCCTACGCCTCCATCGCCAGGCGCATCTACCTGCACCGCCACTTGAGCTACTGGCTCGCCTTCAACCTCCTCTACCGCCACTCCCTCCGCAACGGCCGTTCCTGCGAGGTGGGCGAACACGCCGCCGTTCCCGCTTAGCCTGAGCCCTCACCCTTTAACCTGCGGGCACGCCCGCCGGGTAGAGTGACGGTGAACGAGGGGTCGCGTCCGGTGGCGGTGCGGTAAAGGGAAGGCACCTTCTCGAGGTAGGCGGGAACGGCGTTCCCGTCGATGAGCGCGACGACGCATCCCCCGAAGCCGGCGCCGGTCATGCGGCAGCCCCATACCCCCCTTTGCGCGAGCGATATCTCCTGCAGCGCGTCGAGCTCGGGGCAGGAGACCTCGTAGAGATCGCGCAGGGAGGCGTGGGAGAGATTGAGGAGATTCCCCAGGGACTCCACGTCCCCTTCCTGCAGGGAGCGCGCCGCCCGCGCGACCCTGCGACTTTCCTCCACTACGTGGCGGGCGCGCCGCAGCAGCGTCTCGGGAAGGTGGGGAGCGGCGGCGGCGAGCTCCTCCTCCGTCACGCGGCCCAGGCATGCCCGCTCGCCGACCACCCCGCATATGATGCGCAGCGCCTCCTCGCACTCCCTCCTCCGTAGCTGGTAGGGTGATCCGGCGAGGGTGCGCCGGACGCCGGTGTGTCCCACCAGGATGGAGACCCCCGGCAGGTTATAAGGTATGTGCCGGTAGGACAGGGAAGCGCAATCCAGCAGGAGCAGGTGCGAGGAGCGGGCCAGCGACACCGCGTACTGGTCCATGATGCCGCAGGGGACGCCCACGAACTCGCTTTCCGCGCGCCAGGCCGCCCTCGCGGCCTCCTCGCCGCTCAGCTCCGTGCCCGCCAGGGAGGCGGCGGCGATCGCCGTTGCCACCTCCAGGGAGGCGGAGGAGGAGAGCCCTGCCTCCAGGGGAAGGTCCCCGCAGTAGAGGGCGTCGAAGGGCGGCGGATCGCACATCTCTTCCCGCAGCGCGTGCAGGACGGCGCGCACGTAGTCCGCCCAGTCCCCGGCGGGATGGAGGTGCCCCGGGGAGATCTTCACCATATGCGGGTTGCGGCTGGAAAGCAGCAGCATGGGATAATCTTCCTTTTTCCGGACGAAGAGGAAGGTGCCCTGCTCGCAGGCCAGGGGCAGCACCAGCCCCCCGTTATAGTCGGTGTGCTCGCCGATGAGGTTCACGCGGCCGGGCGCGAAGAAGAGGCCGGGCTCCTCTCCTTCCCCGAATCGTTCGCGGAAGAGCCGCCGGTGCTCCTCGATCTCCCGCTCACGCAAGGTCAGGCGCCCTCCTCCCCGCCGGGCCGTCTCTCCGTCGCGGCGCGCGCTTTCTCCACCGCCCTCCGCAGCTCCGCCGCCTTTTCCTCGGGAACGGTGGTGTTGATGTGCGCCCAGGCGCCGGTCTCCGAGGAGGCGCTGAATTTCAACTTGTCGCGGTCACGCAGCGGCGGGTAGAACTCCACGTGGAAATGGTAATAAGGGTAATCTCTCCCGTCGGTGGGGGTCTGGTGCATGCACATCATGAAGGGGAAAGGGAAGCCGAAGAGCGCGTCGTAGCCGCCCACCACGCGCTTCAAGGCCAGGGCGAGGCCGCGCGCTTCTTCCTCGCCCATCTCCGCCAGGGACCCGAAATGGCGGTCGGGAACGATGAAGACGTCGTACCCGTACTGGGCGAAGGAGGGCAGGAAGGCCGTGAATCCCTCCGCGGCGTGAATGATACGAGACCCCTCCCCGCGCTCGCGTCGCAGCAGGTCGCAGAGGAGGCAGCTCCCCTTTTCCCGCCAGTGGCCCTCGCAGGAGGCCAGCTCCACCTGCAGGCGCTGGGGTACGAAGGGGTAGGCGTAGATCTGGCCGTGGGGGTGGTGGATGGTGACTCCCACCGCCTCCCCGCGGTTCTCGAAGATGAGCACGTACTCGATGCCGGGAAGATTTCCCAGTTCCTGGTAACGCGCGCGCCAGTGCTCCACCAGTCTCACCAGGTGCTCGAGGGGGAGCTCGGGGAGGGTGACGTCGTGGCAGGGCGAATAGAGGGTGATCTCGCACTTGCCGATGCTGGGCCGCACGGGCAGGAGGTCATCGCCCCGCAGGCTCGGCTCGGGCGGGTCGGGCAACAGGGCGGGGAAATCGTTGTCGTAGGCGAGGATATCGTAGCCTTCCGGCACCTTGCCCGAAGAGGGGCAGAAAGGGCAGGCGCCCTCCGGCAGCAGAGGCCTTTCCTGGCGCTGTGCGGCCACCATGGTCCAGGTGCGCAGGAGCGGGTGCCAGCGAAGCTCCATCGGTTCGCCCCCTTCGCTTTCCGGTCCGCTTGAGGAGGGCCCTTCGCGGCCTCTTGCCGCAAAGGTGGCCCTATCGATTATAGGGCACGGCGATCCGGAAACGAAACGTGAGCGGGGCCTAGCCCCGCGCGTGCCCGGGCATGGGCGTGGCCTGACCCCACCTATGCCTGGTAGGGGAGGCGGGTTTCCAGGCGCATCTCGCGCCCCCGCCACGTGGCCAGGTAGGGGATGATCTCCACGCCCTCACCCGCGGCACGGTCGAGGGTGGCGGCGAAGAGGGGGTCGGTTCCACGGTTGGCGGAGAAGGCCCTGCCGCCGGGGTGCTTGACCACGAAAACCGCGCAGGCACGCATCCCCCTCCTGCGCGCCTCCATCAATTCCTCGAGGTGGCGGGAGCCCCGTGCCGTGGGCGCGTCCGGGAAGAGGGCCAGGCCGCCTACGGAAAGGGTGCACCCCTTGACCTCCACCAGGCAGGGAGGGCCCTCGCCCTCGAGGAGGAAGTCGAGGACGCTGCTTCCGTGGCGGTATTCCGGGATGATGCGCGTAACCTTGGTAAACTCTTCCAGCCATCCTGCGCGCACCGCCTCGGCGAAGAGGAGATTGGGGAGACGGGAGTCGATGTTCACCCAACCTTCCCGGCACGCCACGCCGATGAGGTCCCAGGAGGTGCGGCGGCCCTTTCCGGCGGCCGGCCTCAGGCGCGCGTCCGCGCCGGGCACCAGGAGCTCCTGCAGCCGGCCCGGGTCGGGAACGTGCGCCTCCTCGCGCACGCCGCCCACCTCGACGACCGCCAGGAAGCGGTTGGGCCTTTCCAGGAACACGGCGTCCTTCCAGGTTCCTACGTCCATGTAGCCAAGGATACCCGGTGCGGGCAGTGCTTGCCATGACGCGAGCGGGGGCCGGAGGGCCTGCCCCTTGGCGGCCTTGGAGGGGCGGCTGTCCCCGCTCGCGGGAAGGGCGCCGCCGGCCGCGAGCTCCCGCGGCGGGGATGCCCTTTCGCAGGCGCGGAGACGTCCCGCCGGCGCGCTATGCGCGGGGATGAGGGACAAGGTGAACCCCCCTCCGCAGCGGTCCGTCCGGCGTGCGGGAACGGGACGCCGTCGCCACCCGGGGTCGCTCACAGGTAGGGAAGGAAGAAGCGGAAGATGGAACCTCCCCCGGGGCGCTCCTCGTGCCAGATGCGGCCGCCGTGGCCCTGCACGATCTGACGCGCCAGGAAAAGCCCCAGCCCCAGGCCCTCGGAATGGTACTGCGCCTCCTCCACCTGGTAGAAGCGGTCGAAGATGCGCTCGCGGCTTTCCTCCGCCACCCCCTTCCCGCGGTCCAGGATGGAGACGTTCACCCCCTCCCTGGCCGCTTCCACCTGAACCTCCACCTCGGCATGGGAGGGGGAGAATTTTACCGCGTTGTCCAGGAGAATGACCAGCAGCTCGTGGATGCGGGTGGCGTCAATGGAGCACGACCCGACCTCACCTATCACGTTGAAGCGGAACTCCCGCCCCGGGAAGAGCCTCTTCATCTCGGATACGGCCTGCCTGGCGAGGAGGACGATGTCCTCCTTCTTCCGGGACAGGGGGAAGCGGTCACGCTCCACCAGGGAGACGCGCACCAGCCCCTCTGCTATGTCCTTGAGCCTTTCGGTGGCGGAGAGAATGGCCTCGGCCACTTCCACGCGCGTCTCCTCGTCCATATCGTCCGCGCGCTCCCGCAGCAGCTCGGAGAACCCTCCCAGCAGGGCCACGGGATGGCGCAGCTCGTGGGAGGCGATGTCGATGAAATCCCGCAAGCTTTCCTGGTAATCCCAGCGGTCTTCCTCGATGGAGATAGCCCTTCCCAGCATGATGAGGATGTCGATATCAGCGGCGCTGAATTGGCGCTCGGTGTCGAAAAACAGGGAGAGGCAGCCGATGGGCTCTCCCTTGAGCCTCACGGGAAAGCAGAGGGCCTCCTGCAGGTGATAGGAGGTCACGTCGGGGTCGTCATCGAAGACGCCCGGCGGGAGGTCCTTGCGCGAAACGGGAGAGTCAGTGCCCCGCGAGAGCAGCTGCCAGCAGACCAGGTTGTCCACGTTGTCGAAGGCAACGAGTCCCTTCTCCGACGCCAGCGACGAATAGACCTGGAACCTGCCCCTTTCCTTCCTGCCGTAGCGGGCGAGGCGGGCGTCCATGATCTCCCCGGCCGCATCAACGATATTGATGATGTTCCCCAGAGGATCATGGCCCAAGCTGAGGAGGCAACGGTTGAGCTTTTCCAGCCCCATCTCGCTCTTCTTGCGTTCGGTTATGTCGCGGGTAATGGCGGTGAAGCCGACGGGTCTGCCCTGAGGATCGCGCAGGAGGGAGGCGCTGATCTCCCCCCAGAATCGCGCCCCGCCCCCGCGGACAAGGATGTAATCCTCCCTCTTCACCCTACCTTCTCCGGGCCTGGTGCGCATGGAGTCTATGGCGCGCGCGTGGTCCTCGAGGGCGATGAACTCCAGGACGTTCCTGCCGATCACCTCCTCGGGGCGGTCGTAACCCAGCAACTGCGCCCCCGGTGGGTTGATCATGACGATCTTCCCCGCAAGGTCCGTGACGGTTATGGCGTCCGGAGAGGTTTCCACCAGGGCGCGGAAGAGCTCCTCGCTCTCCGCGAGGGCCCGCTTCGCTTCCTCGCTCTCGGTCACGTCCCGGGCGTTGACGACGATGCCCCTTACCGCGGGGTCGTCCAGGAGGTTGAAGGCTATGGCTTCCTGCCAGCGATGAGTGCCGTCCTTGTGGCGGTAACGAAAGCGGGCTATTTCCGTGACGCCTTTTTCTTCCAGGTCGGGCCGGAAGGAATCCACCACCGCCTGCACGTCCTCGGGGTGGAAGAACTCCAGCGCGTTCTTCCCTATCGCTTCCTCCTGGGTGTATCCGGAGGTCTTTTCCACGGAGGGGCTGACATAGCGGATGGTCAGGTCATCGTCCAGCACCGCTATGAGGTCGTAGGCATTCTCGATGAGGGCCCGGTAGTATCGCTCGCTTTGCTCCAGCCGCCGCAAGGCTTCGTTCAATTCGCCGGTGCGCTGCTCCGCCAGCCTTTCCAGGCTCGCGCGGTATTCCGCGAGTTCTTCCTCCAGGCGTCTCTGCTCGGTCACGTCGTTGCCGATGTTCATTATCTCCACTACTTCTCCCGAGGGGCCCATGATGGGCACGCCCACGATGTCGGCCACCAGGTAGGTCCCGTCCCTTTTTCTTATCTTCAGGTCGTTGCGGGCGGCTTTCGTCCCGCCGAAGAGCTGCGAGAGGGCGGTGGCCACCCGCTGGTAATCGTCGGGGTGGAGCAGGTTCAGCTCCATGAAGTTCTTGCCCAGGAGCTCGTCCTCCCGGTAGCCGAGCAGCTCCGTGACCACCCGGTTGACGCCGGTGATGACCAGGTCGCGGTCGAGGGAGAAGACGGCGAAGCGGGCGTTGTCGTGGAGGACGCGATAACGCTCCTCCGATTTGCGCAGCGCTTCCTCCACCCGCTCCCTTTGAGTGACGTCCCGGAACACGGCGAGGAAGTACCTGCTGCCATCCACGGTGAAGTAGGAGAGGGACATTTCCGCCAGGAAAGCAGCCCCGTCTTTTTTGGCCGAGCTGATACGGTACCTCTGGGCCGGTGCCCCCTCACCCTTGCCGGAGGCCATTTCCCGGAAGGAGCGCTGGAAGTCCGCCCTCTCGTTTTCGGATACGAGCAGCGAGCTTGCGCAGGCGCCCAGGGCTTCCTCCCGCGTATACCCCCAGAGCTCTTCCGCCGCACGGTTCAGGTAGACGATGCGCGCTTCCCCATCCATGCAGACGAAAGCGTCGGAGGCGGCTTCCGCGAGCTGGCGCAGCAGCCCCTCCTCAGGGCGGATCTCGCCCTCGCCGCCGTAAGGCTTGCCGGGTGAAGCGCCCCGCCTCCCCGCTCGGGCCGATCCCTCTTTCGCGCGCCCTGGCCTCTTGCCTTTCTTGCGGGGCCCCGCCTTTCGCATCGCTCCTCCCTTTTCAGGAGGGCGAGGCCGTGCCTCGCGTCCTCATCCGGCTTTCCCGCTTGGGGAGCGCGGCGGGAAGGATGGGAGAGCCCCTTTTACCGGGCTCCCTTCCCGCTGCCGGTCATCTCGCTCCGTCTTGCCAAGCGGCGGTTACCATACAATGTCAATATACCCTAAAAAGGGAAGGATGAGCATTATGGGCGGGGGCAAAGAGCGGCCTTAGCCTCGCCGGGGGAATTCGGTGTGCGCGGATTGCATGTACAATGTATGTGGCGAGACCATATAAGAAGATGCGGAGGGCCTCCCGCCCGGCGGAGGCAGGCCGTGGCTGCGGCGCTGCGCCGGGGAGGCGGGGAAGGGTTTCACGTGAGCGGAGGGAGGAGAGGCTCCAGGAAGGGAGGGCCGGGAAGCGGGCAAGGAAGAGCGGGAGGCTTTGCAAAGGCTTGGCGGGATGACATGGGCAAGCTGACCATCATATCCTGGAACGTCAATGGGTTGCGGGCGGCGTACGGGAGGGGATTCCTGGAGTGGTTCCGGGATACCCGGCCCCATATCCTGTGCGTGCAGGAGACCAAGGCTACGGAGGAACAGCTGCCGCCGGAGCTGCGGGAGGTGGAAGGCTACCGCGCCTACTTCTCCACGCCCGACCGCAAGGGATACAGCGGAGTGGGTCTTTACACCCGGCGCGAGCCGGAGGGAGTGCGCGCCGCTTTAGGCATAGCGAGGTTCGATGCCGAGGGGAGGTTCCTGGCGGCCGACTACGGCGATTTCCTCCTCTGCAACGTGTACTTTCCCAACGGGAAGCAATCGCGGGAGCGGTTGCGCTACAAGCTGGATTTCTACGATGCCTTCCTGGATTACGTGGAGGCCGTGCGCAAGAAAGGGAAGGCCATCGTGGCCTGCGGCGACTTCAATACCGCGCACCGCGAGATAGACCTGGCGCGGCCCAAGGAGAACAGCAAGGTCTCGGGATTCCTCCCCGAGGAGCGCGCCTGGCTGGACAGGCTCGTGGAGCACGGCTACCTGGACACCTTCCGCATGTTCAACGGGGAACCCGGCCAGTACACCTGGTGGGACCTGAAGACGCGCGCCAGGGAGAGGAATATCGGATGGCGGATCGACTATTTCTTCGTAAGCGAGGAGCTGCGCAAGCGGGTGAAAGCGGCCTACATACTCCCGGAGGTGGAGGGTTCCGACCACTGCCCCATCGGGCTGGAGATGGAGGGGTAAGGCCGAGAGGCGCCCCTCCCGGCGGGGAGAATGTCTGGAAATGAACGGTAGTAAGGGAAAACACGGATAAGGGAGGTAAGATTGTTCGAGGACGTCGAGGACATCACCATCAATTACGAGGAAGACGGGGTGCAGGTGATCGAGGAGCTGGACAAGGAGATCATCACCCGCGGCGCCTGGGCCACGGTGCTCTTCCGCTACCGCCAGTGGGAGCGCTCGCGGGAGGGATACGGCCCGGAGCGCTACACCATAAGGCGTTACCGCCGCATCAACGGGGAGTACCGGCAGCAGGCCAAGTTCAACATCTCCAGCGTGGAACAGGCGAGGAAGATGGTGCAGGTCCTCGAGCGCTGGATAGCGGAGGCGCAGGAAGGCGGCGCGGGGGGCGAGGAAGAGGAAGGGGATTGAGGGTGCGGGCGGGGGAAAGGCAGCCTGCCGGCGGGGCGGGCGCTCGCGGGCGCTCGCGATCCCCGCTCAACCTCCGAGTTCCTCCAGCCAGCCCAGGATGACGGGATATACTTCCTCCTGGACTCTTTTCCCCATCACCAGGTCCGTGTGGCCGTACCCCGCGAAGTTCTCGAAGCGCTTGCGTCCGCTTGCCACCAGCTCGTAACCGTGCGCGCGGATGTTTTCCGCCCCCACGAAGTCCAGGGTCCCGGTGATGAAGAGAAGGGGCAGGGTGATGTGCGCCATGCGTTCCGTGTAACTGCATGCGCGCCGGAAGTCCCGGAAGTCGCGGTCGCGCACGAGGGAGAGTATCTGTGCGGTCATGCGCGTGGTGACGTTGTCGGAAGCCCATCTCAGGAGGCTGTAACCCACTTCCGGGTATACGTTCTCCCTGTTGTAGAGGAAGATGGCGATGGGGCCATGCATCGCCAGCACTCTTCCCAGGCGCGGGAAGCGCGCGACGAGGTCACCCAGCCGGCTGACGGGAAGGAGGGGAGACGCCTTTTCCAGCAGTCCGCACAGGCGGATGAGCGCGCGGACGGAGGCCTCGAAGAAGGGGAGGCGGGAGAGGGTCGCCACCCAGGCGCCCCCGCCGTGGTAAAAGGCAGGAGGGCTTCCGATGGTGATCCCTCCCAGGAGAGAGCGGTTCCTCTCGGCAGCCAGCAGGGGATCCAGCGACACCTGGGAGCCGCCTTCGCCGGGGGCGATGCGAGCGCCGGCGAGGTACATGTAGAGCACCATTCCTCCCATGCTGTGTCCTATCCACACGGGCTTCTTGCCCGTGGCCAGGCTCACCCCGTCCACCAGGGCCGGCGCGTCCAGGGCGGCGAGGTGGTCGACGGAGTGGAGCCAGCCGTTCGTGTCGCTGCGGTAAGGCGCCCTGCCGCATCCCCGGAAGCTGGAGATCCACACGTCGTAACCACGCTCCGCCAGGAAGAGAGCGAGGTTGTGTCCGCGGTGGGGCAGGTCGAATTCCAGGCCGTTGCCCGTGTAGCCGTGGACGAGGATGATGGGCTGGGCGCCCTCCCTGGCGTACCGTTTGAGGCGCAGGGTCACGCCGTCCCCGGTGTGGAAGCACTCGCAGCGGACCTCCAGGCCGGAGCCGGGAGCGACCTCCTCCGGGTTAAAGGGAATTATTTCCATGTCCCGGGACCGTGAAGCCGTATGGGAGCAATCCATCGTCCACCTCCGTGTGATGCGGGAAGGCGCGCATCGCCCAGCCCGCCGTCCGTATCGTGCAAAGGAGCGGCTCGCCTCGCCCCTTACCGCGGCTTTCCTCGCGGCCACGCCCCGCCGCCGGGGCCGTTCTGCGTCGTGCGCCCTCATGCGAAGCGCCATCATTTTATCATTTGCCGCCGCGGGGAAGGCGGGTTGCCCGGGGAGCTGCCGGAGGTTCCCGGGCGGCGAGCGGCGTGAATACGCGGGAAGGAACGGGACGGCGGGGAGGCCTGTCCACGCAACTCCGGGAGGTGCGCCGGCGATTGACGGAGAGGCTGCCCGCCAGTAGAATGTCATTACCGACCGTTAAGTAAAATCCTCGTCAAGCAGGGGAGGGAGTGGATGAACAAGGCACGTTGGGAGGAGATACTGTCCGTGGCCGCACGCCTCTTCCGCGAGAAGGGGTATCGCGCCACCACCATGGAGGACATCGCAAGAGAGCTCCGGGTGACAAAGCCTGCCCTTTATTACTACATCGACACCAAGCACGATTTGCTCTACGCCATCTGCGGGGCGGCAATCGAGCGGCTCATGGAGGGGGCCAAGAAGATCATGCGCGAGGACGGTTCGGTGGAAGATAAGCTGCGCCGCCTCATCGCCTGGCACGTGAACATGTTCTCAGCGAACGGCGACGTGATCGCCGTGTACCTGGCGGACGAGAACGAGCTTGCCGAGGATAAGCGGAAATTCATCCGTTCCCGGAGCCGGGAGTACGAGTCGTTCTACCGGGAGCTCATGGAGCGGGGCATCGAGGAGGGCAGGTTCCGGGAGCTGGACGTCCCCATGGCCGTGCGCGCCATATCCGGCATGTGCAACTGGCTCTCCGTCTGGTTCCGCCCGGGAGGGAAGTACACGGCGGAGGAGATCGCGGAGATATTCTCCGACCTCTTCCTCCGCGGGTGCGCGGCTGCGGCGGGCGGGGAGGCGTGACGGGGGGCCGGCGTAGATGGCGCGGCCGCGCGTCGTGAGCGGGCGGTTTTCCCGGGGCGGAAAGCAGCCCGCTGGGTGAAGGGAGGTGCGGGGAATGGAGGACTGGAGAACGGGCCAGGAGATCCTGGTCATGGAGGGCAGGATCAAGGTCCCCTACCGCTGGGCGGCGGGAGAGACGGGGACCCGCTACCTGCAGGCCCTGCGGGACGAGATGAGGTTCCTGGGCACCAGGTGCCCGCAATGCGGCGTCGTCTACCACCCGCCGCGCCGCCACTGCCCCGACTGCGGCACGGAATGCGAGTGGAGGGAGCTTGCGAGCCGGGGGGTGCTCGTCACCTACACGGTGGTGCGGCGACACCATTCCCAGCTAACGCCCCTCGACATCCCCTTCGCCTACGGGATCATCCGGCTGGAGGGCGCGGACACCGGTTTCCTGCACCTGCTGCACGAGTTCGCGGAGGGCGAGCTGCGCGCGGGCATGGAGGTGGAGGCGGTCTTCGCCACGGAGAGGGAGGGGAGCGTACGCGACGTGCGCTACTTCCGGCCCCTGCGGGAGGCGGTTTGAATGGAGCCGGTGGCGGTGGTGGGCGTGGGGATGACCCGCATGGAGCGTGAGAGGCGCCCGGACGGGTACGCCGACCTGGTTTACGAGGCGGTGTGCCTGGCGCTCGCGGACGCGGGGATGACCATCGACCAGGTGGACAACGTGGTAACGATCTCCAACGACTTCTTCGACGGCAGGACCATCTCCTCCATGGCCGTGCAGGACGCCTGCGGGTCCTACGACAAGAACATATCCACCGTGGAGGGGGACGGCGCCTTCGGGGCGTTTTACGGCCTCATGCGCATCCTCTCCGGGAGCTTCGGCACAACCTTGGTCTGCGCCCATCACAAGGGGTCGGAGAGCGACATGTCGCTCATCACCAACGCCATGTTCGACCCGGTCTACGAGCGTTCCCTGGGCATAGAGGCGGTGACCTCGGCGGCCCTGCAGGCGCGCGCCTACATGGACAGGTACGGCGTGAGCGAGGAGGATTGCGCACTGGTCTCCGTGAAGAACCGCGCCAACGCCCTCCGCAACCCGCTGGCCCAGCTACCCCTGGAGCTGACGGTGGAGGAGGTCATGTCCTCTCCTTACCTCGCCGAGCCCCTCAAGGTCCTGGACTGCTGTCCCGTCTCCGACGGCGCCGCGGCGCTCGTCCTGGCATCGGCCGAGAGGGCGCGCAAGGCGGCCGGAAAGCCGGTGTGGGTGCGGGGCGTGGCGCACTGCTGCGACGCCTACCACCTGGGCGACCGCGACCTGAGCGACGTACGCGCCCTGCAGCGGGCGGCGGCGAAGGCCTATTCCATGGCCGGCATCGACGATCCCGCACGCGAGATCGACGTCGTCGAGCTGTACGATGCCTTCTCCTACATGGAGCTCATGTGGCTGGAGGGCCTCGGATTCTGCGGGCGGGGCGAGGCCGGGAGGCTCACCGCCGGCGGGGCCACCTCCCTGGAGGGGAACACGCCGGTAAACGCATCGGGGGGCTGCCTGGCGGGGAACCCGGTGCTGGTTGCGGGGCTGAACCGCATCATCGAGTGCGCCTTGCAGGTGCGGGGAGAGGCCGGCGAGCACCAGGTGGAAGGGGTGCGCACGGCGGTGGCGCAGGGGATCAACGGCCCCTGCGGCCAATCGCATTGCGTCTGGGTGCTGGGAGGTGAGCGGTGATGGGAAAGAGAGTGGCCGTGGTGGGCGTGGGCATGACCAGGCAGCGCTCCTCGCGCCCCGACGTCAACGGGCAGGAACTCATCCACGAGGCGGTACGCGCCGCCCTCGCGGACGCGGGGATGAAGCGGGATGACATCGACGCCGTGGTCATCGGCAACATGGACCACTTCGAGGGCATCAACTACGTGGACACCTGGTCCGTGGACGGCAGCGGAGCTCTCATGAAGCCCATCATGAAGCTGACCACCGGCGGCACCACCGGGTCCACGGTGGCCATGGCCGCCTACTACCACGTGGCCTCCGGGCTCTTCGACCGGGTGTTGGCCATCGGGTGGGAAAAGAACTCCGAGTCCGACACCACGGGGGCCATCATCACCGCCTTCGATCCCTTCTGGGACCGCCCCATCTTCGCCGGTGCGGTGGCGGGCCTGGCCCTGGAGGCAACCCAGTACATGCACCTGACCGGGGCCACGGAGGAGGACGCAGCCTACGTGGCGGTGCGCGAGCGCAGGCACGCCCTCAACAACCCCTTCGCCCACCTGCACATCAACCTGACCGTCGAGGACGTGATGAACTCACCCTACCTCTCCTGGCCGGTGAAGATGGGCGACATGTGCCCCCGCACCGACGGGGCCTGCGCGCTGGTCTTCGCGTCCGAGGATCTTGTGGAAGAATTTCCCAATCAACCGGCGTGGATCCTGGCCGTGGCCGACCGCCACCTCTGGGCCTACACCAGCGACCCCTACGTCAACCAGGCGCTGGAGAACGGCTGGTGGTTCCCCGCCCTGGAGTGGGCGGCCCGGGAGGTCTACGACAAGGTGGGGGTCAGGGAGCCCCTCAAGGAGATCGACGTGGCGGAGCTCTACCTGCCCTACTCCTTCGCGGGGCTGCGCTACATGGAGTCGCTGGGCTTCTGCCCGCGCGGAGGCGGCCCGGAGCTGGTGCGCTCGGGGGCCACCGACATGGGCGGGGAGTGCCCGGTGAACCCCTCGGGCGGGGTCATGTCCTCCAACGCCATCGGGGCCACGGGGCTCTTGCGGGTGGCGGAGTGCGCCCTGCAGATACAGGGGCGGGCGGAGGACCGCCAGGTCCCGGACGTGAGGCTGGCGCTGGCCACCGGCTTCGGCGGCTGCTTCTGGTCGGACGTGCTGCTCATGGGCAGGGAGAAACCGGAAAGGTCACGGGGGTGAGGGAGATGGCCGGGGAGAAGAACGGGGAGGGAAAGGAAGCGAAGGAGGAGAGGAAGGAGCTGATCAAGCTGGAGAGCGGCGAGGCGGAGCAGCCCTTCCGCTGGTCGGCGGGGACCTACGGGTCGCGTTTCCTCAGCGAGTTGCGGGACAATTGCAGGTTCGTGGGGGTCAGGTGCCCCTGCTGCGGGAGGGTCTACGTGCCCCCGCGCCGCGTCTGCGGGCCCTGCTTCCGGGAACTGACGGAGCTGGTGCCCGTCTCGGATGAGGGCGAGGTGATCACCTTCACCGTGGTAAGCTTCGGGTTCGTGGACCCCTCCACCGGACGGCAGAAGCCGGTTCCCTACGGGTACGCGGTCATCAAGCTGGACGGCGCCGACACCTACATCCTCCATTACCTGGACGAGACGGACCCGGGAAAGATAAAGGTGGGAGCCAGGGTGAAGGCGGTCTTCGCGGAGGAGCGCAGCGGCAGCATGCTCGACGTGAAGCACTTCGCCCTCCTCCGGGCATGAACGGGGCCTGGCCCCCTTCGTGCCTGCGCGTCGGGGAGGTGGACATGGAAGGCGACGCTTTCAGGGTGGAGAAGGAGGAAGGGGTAGCCCGTTGCACCATGGACGGGCCTAACATGAACGCTCTGGGCGTGGAGATGGTCACGGGGATGTTGGAGGGCCTGCGCCGTGTCCTGGACGACGAGGAGGTGCGGGTCATCGTCATCCGCGGCGAGGGGGGGAACTTCTCCGCCGGCGCCGACCTCTCCCTCATGGGGGAGAAGATGGACCCCGCCCTGCTCGCGGAGACCATGCGCGCCATGGGCCGGCTCATCCGCGAGCTGCACGAGGGACCCCGGCCGCTCATAGCCGAGGTGGACGGGTGGACGGTAGGAGGGGCCTTCGGCCTGGCCATGGCCTCGGATATCACCTACGCCACGGAGCGCGCCCGCTTCTACCTGAGCTTCGTGCGCATCTCCCTGGTCCCCGACTTCGGGTCCGCCTATTTCCTGGCCCGCCGCGTGGGCCTGGCGCGCGCCAAGGAGATCGCCCTCACCGGGCGCGTTATCGACGCCGAGGAAGCCCTGCGCATCGGCATGGTCAACCGCGTGTTGGACCACGGGGAGATCTCCGGCGAGGTGATGAGGTTGGCGAAGAGGCTGGCGGGAAGGCCACCGGACATACTGGCGCATACCAAGCGCTTCGTGAACACGGCCTTCACCGTGGACCTGGGAACGCAGCTGGACCTGGAGGCTTATCTCCAGTCCCTCAACGTGACCACCCCGGAGCACCGGGAGGATGTGAGGAAGTTCCTGGAAAAAGCCGGCGGCGGAGGAGGATGAGGAAACGCCGCGGCGTCATCGCGGGAGGGGGAAGGGGAAAGCGAGCTGCCGGGGAACGGCGGTGAAGGCGGCGGCGTGGCACGGAAGAGGCGTGCGGAGGGTCCGGGCCGCGGCGCTCGTCATGAGGAATCATCGTGGAGAGACATGGCATATGCCGAGTATCTCGGCAACGAAAAGGCGTGCGGAGCATGCACGGGAGGTAGGTTGAGATGAAGGATTACGACGTGGTGGTCATCGGCGCCGGCCTGGGGGGTCTCGCGTCTGCGGCGTTCCTGGCCAAGGAGGGGAAGAGGGTGCTGCTGCTGGAGAGGCATTACGTGCCCGGAGGTTACGCCACCTCCTTCCTGCGCGGCCGGTTCGAATTCGAGATCTCCCTGCACGAGCTGTCCGGCCTGGGCGACGAGAAGAACCCCGGACCCCTGTGGAGGATGTTCAAGGAGCTCGGGGTGACGGAGAAGGTGGAGTTCCTCCCCATCCCCGAGTTCTACCGCTGCGTGCTGCCCGACGTGGACCTGGTGGTTCCCACGGGAAGGGAGAACTTCGAGGCCGCGCTCTGCGAGCGCTTCCCGCACGATGCCGAGGGGATCAGGGAATTCACCGACATCATGTTCAAATTCGCCGAGGAGGCGCTGCGGGCCAACCGCGTGGGCATGAAGATGGTCATGGAAAACCAGGAAGAATTTCCCACCCTGCTCACCTACTTCGGGCGCAGCCTGAAGGAGGTGAGGGACCCTCTCATCAAGGACCCCGCGGCGCGCACCGTGCTCGATGTCATCTGCGGGTACTACGGCAACCCGCCGTCGCGGATCTCATTCCTCATCTACGCCCTGGGGACGGCCAGCTACATACGCTTCGGGCCCTGGCACGTCAAGGGAAAGTCGCAGGCCCTCTCGCAGGCTTTCATGGACCGCATTGAGGAGATGGGGGGCGAGGTCTGGCTGCGCAACGGCGCCCGGCGCATCCTGGTCGAGGGAGGGCGGGTGAAGGGCGTGGTTGCCCAGGACGGCACGGAGATCGCCTGCCCGGTGGTGGTGAGCAACGCCAACCCCTACGTCACCTGCCTGGAGCTCATCGGCAAGGAGGACACCCCCGACTGGTACCTGCGCAGGTTGGGCGCCTGGTCGGGAGGGAACTCCACCGTAAACCTCTACCTGGGCGTGGACTGCCCCTACCAGGACCTGGGGCTCTTCACCCACGAGACCTTCTGCAGCGACAGCTACGACGTCGACGGCGACTGGAAGAAGATGCGGGCAGGAGAGGTCCTGGAACCCTCGGACGTCGCGGTGACCGCGTACAACACGGTGGACGACGAGTTCTCCCCGCCCGGCACCTCGTCCCTGGTGTGCACCTTCATCGCCTTCGCCGATCCCTGGCTGAAGCTGCCGCCGCAGCGCTATTTCGAGACCAAGCAGCGGGTGGCGGAGCGCGCCCTGGAGCTGGCGGAGCGCGTGGCCCCCGGACTGCGCGACCACATCGAGGTCATCGAGGTGGCCACCCCCCTCACCAACATGCGCTATTCACGCAACCCGGCGGGGAGCATCATCGGTTTCGACGAGACCTTCGCCGGCAGCGGGGCGGTGCGGCTGCCGGCGGAGGGGCCGCTGGCGGGGCTCTATTTCTCCGGTGCCTGGGTGAACATCGGGGGCGGCTACGAGCCCTCCCTCTATTCCGGGTTCCTCACCGCGGGCAGGGTCCTCAGAGACATGGAGAAGGGCGGCCCCGGGGCAGAGGCCATGCAGAAACTACGGGAGCAAGTGGAAAAACAGGTGGAGGGCGCCGAGCTTATGGAAAGCCCCCTGGTCCGCGTGGAGCAGGCCCTCGCGGGGCTGCATCCCGAGCGGGTGAAGCTCCGGGTTGCGGAGGTCATAGACGAGACCGCGAGCGCCAGGACCCTGCGCATGGTGGCGGCGGAGGGGAGGCTCCCCGGCTTCTGCGCCGGCCAGTACGTCAACCTCTTCTGCGAGATAGGCGGCATCGCGACCTCCCGCCCCTATTCCATCTCCTCCCCTCCGGGGAAGGATTTCTGGGACATAACCGTGCGCCGCATGCCGGGAGGTTTCGTCTCCGACTTCCTCCTGGACAGGGTGAAGGAGGGCGATGTCTTTCTTTCCACGGGACCGTCCGGGAGCTTCTACCACGAGCCCCTCATGGACACGAGCGACCTGGTCTTTCTGGCGGGAGGCTCGGGCATAACCCCCTTCGCCTCCATGATCCGGGAGGCGGCGGAGAAGGGCACGGACCTCACCATGCACCTGCTCTACGGCAGCCGGGACCCGGACGACGTCATCTTCGGGGAGGAACTCCGCAGGCTCGCCGCCGAGCACCCCTGGTTCGCCTGCGACCTGGTCATCTCCGAGCCGCCGCAGGGATACGAGGGCAGGTGCGGCATGCTGGACGCGGAGACCATCCGCGCGCTGGTGGGAGAGGTGGCGGGCAAGACCTTCTACCTCTGCGGCCCCGCTCCCATGTACGCCCTGTGCGAGGAGGCCCTCCTCTCCCTGGGGGTGCCGCGGCGCAGGATACGCCGCGAGGCCTACGGCCCTCCGCAGGACATCACCACCGAGCCGGGATGGCCGGGGCTGGACCCCGACACCGTCTTCCAGGTGACCGAGGAGCGCAGCGGCAGGACCTTCCCCGCCCGCGCCGGGGAACCCCTCATGAACTCCATGGAGAGGGCGGGTCTGGTGGTGGAGGCCGTGTGCCGTTCCGGCGAGTGCAGCGTGTGCCGCACGCGGCTGCGTGAGGGCCGGGTCTTCGCGCCGCAGCGGGTGCTCAAGCGCTGGGTGGACGAGAAGGCGGGCTTCATCCACCCCTGTATGTGCTACCCCCTCTCCCACCTAACAATAAAGATTTAAGGGGTCAGGTCTTGAATTTTGATACCCCCTGGGGTATCTGTAGAGCCGCCGGCGGAAGGCGGGAAGAACGGGCCCTTGGGGTAGGCCCCCTGTGTCTTAGAGGGAAACCCACGCGTAGGCGGCTTTCGTGATAACAGCACGTAGACGAGCCCCGGTGGAACCAGGAGACCCACGCGTAGGCGACTTTCGCGATACTCCGCTCGCGATACCGCATCCCGGGGGTGAGGAGGCGAGTTCCGCCGGGAGAAGCTGGGCACGAGGACGGGCGGAGGGAGGGGGAAGGCGGATTGGAGGGGCTGGGGGTGCACGGGAGCGGCGGCCGCCTGTTGCTTCGGGCATGCGCAAGATCATGGAAAGGCAAGCTGAGTCGGCGTTAGCTTTTAAAAAGCGCCTTGCTCCGGTAAGCGGCGACCCGGAAGCCGGCGGCGGCGAGGCAGCGGGGAGGAGGATCAGGGGGGGCGCGAGCAAGGAAGCGGATGAGGGAGCCTTGCAGCGGGAGGTGTTGAGGTGAGCGATAAAAGAACCTGGAGGATGCAGGACGGCGATGAGAGCGAGGCGGTCCTCCTGGAGCGCATAAGGAACGGAGGCGATACCAAGGCGAAGGAGAGATTCTTCGCGAGGTACGAGGACCTGTTGCACCGCTTCGCGCACAAATACAGTTCGGACCGGCTGCCCTACGAGGACGCCTTCCAACTGGCGGCGCTGGGGCTCATGAAGGCCCTGCACCGCTTCGATCCCCGGCGCGGGGTTTCCTTCATCACCTTCGCCTATCCCACCATCGAGGGGGAGCTGAAGAAGCATTACCGTGACCACCTGGAGCTGATCCGCCTGCCACGGCCTCTGCGCGACCTGAGGCAGCGCGTTGTCGCCGCCTGGCGTGACATGGAACAGGACGGGAAGGAACCGGACGTGGCCATGCTGGCGGAAAGGCTGGGGACGGGCGAGGAGGAGATCATAGAGGTCCTGGCCGCGCAGCGCAACAGCAGCGTGTTTTCGCTGGATGCCTCGCACGGGGAAGAGGGCGGAGAGGCGCTGGAGTCTTTCGTCGGGACATACGACGCGGCCTACGACGAGGTGGAGAAGAACATCCTCATCGACGACGCCCTCGCCGGGTTGCCGCCGCGTCACCGCAAGGTCATGGAGCTTCGCCTGCGGAGAGGCATGACCCAGACCCGCATCGCCCGTGAGCTGAAGGTCTCGCAGATGCACGTCTCACGCATTATCCGGGAAGCGGTGGAGCTGTTGCGCAGGAGTTGCCACCAGGAAGCGGCGTCGCGCGAGGCGGGTTAGCAAAGCGGGCGCCCGAGCAGGGCGCCCGTGAGAGTGTTTGCGCGAGGACGGCGCGAGCGTAGCCCTAAGTAGCCCTAATACACTATCTCGAAGACCTCGCCCGTCTCCTTGTCCACGGCGTACCAGCCGTAGGTGGCGGTATGGCCGCCCGTGACGTCATCCTCCACGTATTCGAAGAAGTGCACCTGGTAGCTGTCTCCTTCGTCGAAGACCTCGACCTGTGATTCCGGCGTTGCGAGGTACCAGTCGTTCAGGTCAGGGTACAGCATCAACACCAATTCGATGGCCTCTCCCTCGGAGTCAACGGGAAGGGTGACCCCCGTTTCCTCGGGCCATTCATCCTCGTAGTCGGTGTAGTCTTCGTAACCGGATTCATCCTCGTAGTCGGTGTAGTCGTCCAGTTCCCCCTCTTCCTCGCGCAGGAAATCCTCGATATCCTCTATGGCCAGCCCCATATCCGCGAGGGCCTCGGAGGACAGGTACCACTTGCCCTTTATCTTCACCAGCTCCAGGGAATCCATGTCGCTCCTGGAGGCTTCCTCGCTCACCTTGTCGCCGTACTCGTCGGTGTAGGTCATGGTGCCCTCGAGGATGGTGACCTCCGCCCTGTCACCCTCTATCTTGGTATCCATCTTCCTGATATCCACCTTCAGGTCGTCGGGGACGTAGGAAAAGAGGTACTCCTCCAGGACATCCTGGTAATCCTTGCCGAACGCCTCCTCGAGCTCGTCCACGAAGTCCGGTTCCATGACGTCGAGGAGCATGCCCATGTCCTTCTTTTCCAGTGCCCTGAAGAAGTTCTCCACCACCTTTTCCGGTCCCTTGTCCGCCCCTCCCTTGAAGACCACGAAGACCAGCACCAGCACCACGGCCACCGCCGCCAGGACCCCGAGGATCCCGAGGATCCAGGGCAGCGCCGATTTCTTGGGCGGAGGGGGATAGGGAGCGGCCTGCTGGTAGACCCCCGGGGGCGGCGCCTGCTGGTAACCCTGGGATGGAGGGGGAGGCGGGGGTGGAGGCGGCGTTGCCGCGGAGGCCGTGGCTCCGGTGGCGGCGCCGCAGTATCCGCAGAACTCACTGTCGGGGGGGATTTCCTTTCCGCATTGCTTGCAAAACATACGATCCTCCTTGCTTACAGGCGACCGCGGGCTCTGTACGCGGTGCTTCACCGTCTCATCTCATTATTCCCCGAAAGTTATCGGGATTACAGCCTCTTTATGTTAATGTCAACACTTGGCAACACTTGGGGTCATGCCTCATTCGTTGCCTTTCCAAGCATCCCGTTTCATGCATGCGTTCTGCAATATGGGATGGGTTTGCGGCGGGCACTTATGTTTAGGTGGAGGAAGGTATAGAATGGACGAAAAGCGTTGCCGCAATCTATTTTACCTGGGGAGATTCCGTTTTACGGGTGAAACGCGTTTTTCGCGACCATTGCGGAAAGGGGATGATGTTAATGTCTCTGGCGGAGGAAACGGCGTTCCTGGACGCCACGGCGCAGGCGGAGATGGTGCGCAGGAAGGAGGTCAAGCCGGTCGAACTGCTGGAGGCGGCCATCGAGCGCGTGGAGCGCCTCAACCCGCAGCTCAACGCGGTGATCACGCCCATGTATGAGCTGGCGCGCGAGGAGGCGGAGGGAAGGCTGCCACAGGGGCCTTTCACCGGCGTGCCCTTTCTCCTCAAGGATATCATCGCCGCGTACAAGGGCGTGCGCCTGAGTTTTGGGTCGGCTTACTTCGAGGATTACGTCCCCGACTTCGACAGCGAGTTGGTGGTGCGGCTGCGCAAGGCCGGCCTGGTGATATTCGGCAAGACAAACGCGCCCGAGTTCGGCATCCTTCCCACCACCGAACCCCGCCTCTTCGGCCCCACCCGCAACCCCTGGAACCTCGAGAGGAGCACGGGGGGATCCAGCGGCGGGTCGGCGGCGGCGGTCGCCGCGGGCATCGTTCCCGCGGCGCACGCAAATGACGGCGGGGGCTCTATCCGCATACCGGCCTCCTGCTGCGGGCTCTTCGGGCTCAAGCCCACGCGTGCGCGCAATCCCCTGGGGCCGGCGTTGGGGGATGTCCTCGGCGGATTGGTCGTGGAACACGCGCTTACGCGGTCGGTGAGGGACAGCGCCGCCCTGCTGGACGCCACCTGCGGCCCGGACCTCGGCGACCCTTACTGGGCGCCGCCCCCGGCCCGGCCCTTCCTGCAGGAGGTGGGCGCGGACCCGGGAAGGCTGCGCATCGCCTACACCGTGCGGGCAGGGGACGCGGTGGCCCACCCCGACTGCGTGCGGGCGGTGGAGGAGGCGGCGGCGCTCTGCACGGAGCTGGGCCATGCCGTGGAGGAGAAGGACCTCGTCCTGGATGTAGAGGCCATAACTTCGCAGTTCATGGTGTTGTGGGGGGCGGCGCAAGCCTGGATGGCGGACGGCATGGCGCTGGCGACGGGGAAGGCTCCCGCCCCGGACCTCTTCGAGCCCCTCACGTGGGCGCTCATAGAGATGGGGCGAGGTTTCAATGCCGGCCAATACCTTACCGCGGTTACCTTGCTGCAGCGCGTCTCGCGGGACATATCCCGCCAGGCAGAGGCTTACGACCTGTGGCTCACGCCCACCCTTTCGGAACCACCGCCGCCTCTGGGCACTTTCGATTCCCCGCCCGAGAATCCCCTCTACGGGATCGTTCGCGCCGGCGTCTTCGTGCCCTTCACCCCCATCAGCAACATCACCGGGATGCCGGCCATGAGCGTCCCCTTGCACTGGAACGAGGAGGGTTTGCCCATCGGCGTGCAGTTCATCGCCAAGTTCGGGGACGAGGCCACCCTCTTCCGGCTCGCGGCGCAGCTCGAGGAGGCAAGGCCCTGGGCGGGCCGCAGGCCGCCCGTCAACGCCTCCCCATCTTGAGTTGCGAGGCCGGTTCCCAGGGGATAGGCATCGACCGCCTCCCGCGGAAGCCCGAGTCAACGCCTCCCCATCTTGAGTTGCGAGACCATTTCCAGCAGGTGGTGGGCCACCTCGGCCAGCTTCTCCGCGGTCACGGTAAGCTCTGTGGTCGATTGGGTCTGCTGCTCCGAGGAGGCGTTGATCTCCTCGTAAGCCTCGGCGGTACTCTCCACCTTGGACCGCATGGCCTCCAGCGAGGCGGTGAGCCTCTCGCTCATGTCGAGCTCCCGGGAGGAAGCCTGCGCTATGCTCTCGGCCAGGCGGGACATGCGGTTGACGGCCTCGGAGATGGAGATCAGCGCCTGGTCGGTGCGGTCCACCGTCTCCATGCCCACGTACATGCCCATGGTCCCCTTTTCCATGAGGCTTTTCGCCGTGTCCACGTCCTTCTGTATCGCGTGCACAAGGTCACTTATCTTCTGGGCGGAGGCCGCCGCCTCCTGCGCCAGCTTCTTCACCTCGTCGGCGACCACGGCGAAGCCCTTGCCGTACTCCGGGACGCGGGCCGCCTCTATGGCGGCGTTGAGGGCGAGGAGGTTGGTCTGGTCGGCGATGCGGGTGATGATGTCCACGATGGTGCCGATCTGCTCCGAGCTCTCGCCCAGGGATAGGATGGCGTCCATGGTGATGTCGAGCATATCCTTGAAGTCCCCTATTTTCCGCACCGCCTCATGCGCGGATTCCCGGCCCTCCGTCACGATCCTCTCTGCGTCCTGGCTTATCTCCTGGCTTTGGGCGGCTTGGGCGTGGGACAGGGAGATGGTTTCGGCCACGCCGGCCATGATCTCCTCCACCTTTATGATGTGCTCCACCTCGTCCTCGATCTGTCCGGAAAGCTCCTGTACCAGCGCGTTCAGCTCCTCTATGGCCCCCATGATCTCCTCGGATACGGCCACGATGTTCTCCGCCCCCTCGTTTACCTCGCCGGAGGTTTCCAGGAGGCCCTGGGTGATGCGGCGCAGCGAGGCCAGCATCTCCTTGTATGAGCTGGATAGCTCTCCCACGTCGTCCAGCGAGTCCACCGGCACCTCCACGTCCAGCTCTCCGCCCGCCACCGCGCGGCAGATGCCGACGAGGCGCTTCAGGGGATCGGAGAAGTTGTGGTAGAGGATGAGCACCATGAAAGCAGCCACCAGGGCGCTGAAGATGGAGAGCACGATCATGGTGGGGGTGAGCTGCCACATGGTATGGAAGGAGACGCCCGTGCGATCCGCGCGGAGCACCTTCCACCCCGGCAGGCCCGGAAGCGCGGCCATGGTCACCAGGTACTCGCGGCCCTTATGGATCTCGATGCTGCTGGCGGAATCGCTCTCCTCCCGGGAGGTTTCGGATACCAGTTCCTGCCATACGTCCTCTTTCATGCGCTCCTTTTCGCGCTGGTAATAGACGTCGCCGTCCGCGTTCATCACCTGCAGGCTTTCCTGGGGGGTTATGGCCAGTTCCTCGACGATGGCGTCAAGGTCGGAGAAGGGAGCTTCCTCGAGGATGGCGGAACCCAGGCGTTGCGCGAGAAGGCGCACGTTGTCCATTCCACGTTTTACCATCTCCTCCCTGAGGTTCTCGCTGGAGAGGTAGAAGGCAGCCACCCAGGTTATGCCCAGGGTGAAGACGACGAGCACCGTAGCGAAGGAGGCGAGGCGCTTTCCGAGACCGGTGGCGGTGTAGTAGCCGAAACCCTCGCAGGAGGCGAGCAATATCTCCATAACCGGGCGCATCTCGCGGTGGGAGATGAAGACGGTCAGGAACCACTCCACCAAGCCCAGGATAAGGCCGAAGGCGACGTAGGAGAGGGTAAGGTTGGGGGTGAAGTCGGCGAAGCGCCCGAAGATGACCACCCCTAAGGCCAGGCTCAGCAAGATGGTGACCGATACGAGGGCGCCGTGAGTAAAAGCGGAGCGGTAGAGGTCTTCCTGCAGGCTGACCGCCAGCTTGCGGTCGCTTTCCGACGCGGGGTCCCTGGGGTAGCTGTACCAGGAGCGCAGGCGGCGGTAGAGGCGGCGCTGCAGGTAGCGGTAGATGAGGACGCAGATGATCACGAGGGGAACGACCAACACCCCGATGGCCAGAAGGTAGACGAGATACTGGCGCGCGGCGAAGCGGAATACGGTGAGGGAAAACAAGGCGAGCACCAATAGCGGCAGGGTACCCGCCGATAGCGAGATCTTGAACGTCAACTTCCTTGAGGCGGCGGCGAATTCCGCCCGCAGCCTCCGCAAGCTCTCAGGCGCCTCCGGCCTTTCCGCCAACTTCGGTCGCCCCCCGCCGTCTTTTCCGCTTCGCTTTCAGGTTTTCCGGTAGCGCGACCCGCGGGCTCTTTTCCCGCGGCCGCTCTGGTCTCTTGCTTTAATCGACCTCTCATCGGCGCGCCTTAACCGTAAGCGGGGAAGCGGGTTTGGCCCGGGGCCTTGCTGGCCTCCGGCTTCATGGCGGCTCTCAGGGGCCCGCGCTCTCGGCGCTCGCCGGCCGCGGCAGGAGAGCCGCCCCTGGCAAGAGAGGGCGCTCCGTCACGCCCCGGCCAGGGGGGAGAATCCCCGCCGTCTTCGCGGGGAACGGGTTCCTGCAGGGAGCAAAACGGGTGGATGCTAAAATAGAAGCGTATCCGTCCACAGGGAGGAGAGGAAGTATGGAACCGTCGAGCGATACCGCCGCATGCGGCGTGCGCTTCCTGCGCATAAAGGAAGCCCTTCTGTCCACGCCGGTGCATCTCTGCCCCGAGAGGGCGCTCCTCGTCACGCAGTACTTCAAAAAGCACGACGACCCCTCGGAGCCGATGCCGGTGCGACAGGCAAAGGCCTTGCGCCACATCCTCGCCAACAAGTCGGTGCATATCTATCCGCACGAGCTCATCGTGGGCAACGTGGGTTCCTACCGCATCTCGGCCATCACGCAGCCGGAGCTGGCCGGCGTCTTCATGAGCGAGGACCTCCTCTGGATCGAGCGCAGAAAGACCACTCCGCTGCGCATATCCTGGCCCGACCGCATGAGGCTGCTCTTCGGCGTTATCCCCTACTGGCTCACGCGGAACATGAATTTCCGCGCCTTCCGGGACAAGCGGCACCTCGCGCGCTACGTGCGTGAACAGTTGCGGCCCGCCTACTACCTTATCAACGAGGCAGGAGGCATCGGCCACTTCCTACCCAACTACGAGAGGATGCTCAGGGAGGGCATCGAGGGATACCTGGCAGGCATGGAGGGGAAGGAGGGGGAATTATACCGCGCCGCGCGCATCGCCTGCGAGGGCCTGGAAATTTATGCCGGGCGCCTCGCCGAGGAGGCCGATAGGATGGCGGGAAGCGAGGCGGACCCGGGGCGCCGGGAGGAGCTGCGCGAGATCGCTCGCATCTGCCGCAAGGTACCCCGGCAGCCGGCGCAAACCCTCCACGAGGCGCTGCAGTCGCTGTGGCTGACCCATCTGGCCGTCAACCTGGAGAGCCTCAATTCGGCCATATCCTTCGGGCGCGTCGACCAGTACCTCTATCCCTATTACCGCCAGGACGTGGAGGAAGGGCGGCTCGACGCGGCGAGGGCCAAGGAGCTGCTGCTCTCCTTCAGCGCCAAGGCGACGGAGCACGTCTTCCTGCTCTCGGAGAGGATCAGCCAGTATCACGGCGGCTACCTGGTGGTGCAGGCGGCCATCGTGGGCGGCACCGACCGTGAGGGGAAGGACGCCGTCAACGAGCTCACCTACCTTTTCCTGGAAATCATGGAGGAAGCGGGGTTGCGCGACCCCAACTACCAGGCTCGCGTCCACGCGGGCTCCCCGCCCGAGTACCTCCTCCGCGTGGCGGATGTTGCCCGCAAGGGGAAGGGCGTCCCCGCCGTGTTCAACGACGAGGCGGCGGTGGCCTCCCTGGTGCATCACGGCTACCCCCTGCGGGAGGCGCGCAACTACGCCACGGTGGGGTGCGTGGAGCTGGCCCTCCCCGGGATCAGCTTCCTCTCCACCGACGCCGCGCTTTTCAACCTGCCCCTCTGCCTGGAGCTGGCGCTCAACGAGGGCAGGCGCTTCGGCCGCCGGCGCAGGGTGGGAGCTCCCACTCCCGGCCCCGGTAGCTTCCGGGACATGGAGGACATCATCGAGGCCTTTCGCCGCCAGGTGGATGCCATGGTGGACCGCATGGTCCGTGATTTCCAGGTAGTGGAAAGAGGGAACCGTGATTATCACCCCACGCCGCTCTCCTCCATGCTGGTGGAAGGCTGCCTGGAAGCGGGCAGGGACCTTACCGAGGGCGGGGCCAGGTACAACGCGAGCGGCATACAGGGGGTAGGAGTAGCAGATGTGGCCGACTCCCTGGCCGCGCTGCACGAGGTGGTTTTCCGCCGGGGTAAGTACACCGTGGAGGAGATTGTCGCGGCCCTGCGGGAAGACTTCGCCGGACAGCGGCGCTTGCAGGCGGAGCTGCTCAAAGCCCCGAAATACGGCAACGACCACCCGTTGCCGGACGGGTACGCCGACCTGGTGGTGCGCATATTCCACGACTCTCTCGCGCGCCACAGGAACACGAGGAGCGGGCCTTACGTCCCCGGTTTCTATTCCGTCACATGCCATGTGGCCTTCGGTAAGGAGGTGGGGGCCCTTCCCAGCGGGCGCCGCGCCGGCGAGACGCTGGCGGCCAGCCTGGGCCCGGCGAACGGGTGCGACCGCCACGGCCCCACCGCCGTACTGAACTCCGTGGCGCGCGTAGACTCGCGCCTCATGCCCAACGGGTGCGCCCTGAACCTGAGCTTCTCCCCCCATGAGGTGCGTGGAGGGGAAGGGGCGGAGAAGCTGGCGGCCCTCATGCGCAGCTTTTTTGACTGCGGCGGGATGCAGGTGCAGTGCAACGTGCTCGACCCCGAGGTGCTGGAGGACGCGCGCCTTCATCCCGGAAAGTACCCGGGACTGGTGGTGAGGGTAGCAGGGTACTGTGCCTACTTCGACGACCTTCCGGATGCCGCCAAGGGGGAGATCATCTCCCGCTGGAGGCGAGGCGGAAGCGAATGGTAATGGAAATTAATTCCTTATAGCGCCAGACGTCCATCTACCTTGACCTGCTGGCGCGTGCGGCGGGAAGCGACAGGAGCCCTCAGTCCTCTGAGGCGGCCGCGGTGAAGTAGAAGGTGGAACCCTCACCGGGGTTGGAGTTCACCCATACTCGTCCTCCCCAGGCCTCGACAGCCCGCTTTACGGTGGCCAGGCCGATGCCCAGGCCGTGGGGTTTCCCCCCTTCCAGGCGCTTGAAAGGAAGGAATATGTCATCCAGGAAACGATGATCGATGCCGCGCCCGTTGTCGCGCACGTAGAAGGTCACTACGCCGCCTTGTTGCACCGCGCCGATCTCGATATGGGGATTCTCCGCTTCCGCGGTGTACTTGATGGCGTTGTCCACCAGGTTGTAGATGACCTGGTTGAGCTTGAGGGGGTCGGCGTGGATGCGAGGCAGCCCCCTCTCCACCTCCACCTCCACCTTGGCGGCCTGCAGCTCGACGGCGCGTTCGGCCAGCACCTCCGCTATCACGGTGCCCGGATCTATGGAGACCATGTTCCCCTCCGGTTTGCCGGCCTGTGCGTAGGTCAGAAGGGATGCGGTGAATTCGTCCAGACGTTCCGCCGCCTTGGCGATGCTGGCGACGTACGCCTTCCTGTCCTCCTCCGTGAGGTCGTCCGACTGCAGGAGCTGGGCATATCCGGAGATGATGGAGAGGGGGGTGCGCAAGTCGTGAGAGACCGTGGTGGCGAAGGCGTCCAGCTCGCGGTTGCGCGACACCAGTTGTTCCTCCATGAGCTTGCGCTCGGTGATGTCGCGGGAGTTGATTATGATGCCGCGCACGGTGGTGTCGTCGAGGAGGTTGTTCACTATAGCCTCGTGGTAATGGTAGCTCCCGTCGCTGTGGCGGAAGCGCCTGATCGCGTGCAAGGGGTTTCCCGGGTTGCGCAGGATGAATTCGAAGTCCGCCCGCGACACCTCCAGGTCCTCGGGGTGGATGAAATCCAGGACGGATTTGCCGTAGATGGCGCCGCTGTAGCCGGTAATGGCGGCCGTGGAGCGGCTTCCCCAACGGAAGCGGAGGTTCTCGTCCAGGATGGTGACCATGTCCGCGGCGTTGTGCAGCAGGGCACGGTAATAGCGTTCCCTCTGTCGCAGGTCCTCTTCCGTTTTCTTCAGCTCCGTGACGTCGGAGAAGATGGCCAGGGCGCTCAGGAAGCTGCCGTCCGCGCGGAAGCGCGGTGAAGCGGTGACCCTGATGATGCGCCTCTCGCCGTCGGCGCGGATGATGGCCAGGTCGTAGGTACCGCTCTTTCCCTTTTTTCGCTCCTCGGTCTCTTCCCGCACCTGCCGGAAACTCCCCTCGTCCATGAAGTCCCGCAGGTTCCTTCCCACCAGGCCGCCCGGCGGTACGCCGAATATCTGGTGCGCGGCGAGGTTGGCGAAGAGAAAATTCTCCTCCTGGTCCACCTCGCTTATCCCCATGGCCTGGTTCTCGATAATGACCCGGTAGCGGTCTTCCTCCTCTTCCCTTCCCATGACAATCGCCCCGTTAGCTGTGGGGCCCGTTTGCATCTACGCCCGCGTTGAGAGCGAGATCCCAGCGGGGCCCAGCCTCCGGATTCCTTGCCGTGCCGGCGTCAACGATTATGTCGCAATCCTCTCCCCTTGCGCGCATCCCATGGATGCGGGCGCGTTTACACCATTATATATCAAGCCGCCGCCGCGCGCCGTAGCTGCCCGGCCGCTGCGGCGTGTAAACTTGCGCCGCCATGGCGCAGTGGGTATAATGCAAACGCATTGACAGGTGAATGAAGGCTCTCCGAGTCCTGTTTCCTAAGGCCTCGGCTATGGAACCGGACCGATAGGGTGCAGGTGGAAACGCCGGCGCCTCCCGTGTTTGGAAAGGAGAGGGCATTGAGCGATAAGGCGCGCCCGTCCCCTCCGGACGGGTTTTTTACGGATGGCCACGAGGGAGACAATCAGCAGCGCCCCGCGCAGCCCCCGGGCTCGCTCGGGAACGTCATCTCCACCACCAAGATCATCACCGTCTCCGGGGCCAGCAAAGACGTTGGAAAGAGTTCCCTGGCCGCCTTTCTCGCTTCCCGCTGCCGCGCCTGCGCGGGCGTCAAGGTCTCCGTGCACGACCGGAGGCCGCCGGGAGAGGTGGTCGTGGAGGAGGGCGAGGTGCCGGCGCGGCCCGAAACGGATACCGGGCGCCTGCGCCTGGCGGGCGCCTTCCCCGTGCTCTGGGTGAGGAGCACGCAGGAGGGCCTGGAGGGGGACCTCGCGGCGGCGCTATCGCGCGTCGACGCGCCGGTGGTCATCGTGGAGGGCAACAGCGTCCTACGCTACCTGGAACCGCATTACGCCGTTTTCGTCATGCCCTCCACCTTCGCTGATTTCAAGCCCTCGGCCTTCGCTGCCTTGCGAAAGGCCCACACGGTGGTGGTGAACGGGGAGGAGGGTATCTCCGGTGGAGCAGCACTGGAGCTCGAAAGGAAAATAAAGGAAATCAATCCCGGGGCCAAGCTGGTCGTGGTCCCGGAGCTGGGAAGAGAGGCGGCCTGGGAGGTGGTGCTCTCCCGGGCGGCGGGAAGGATAGGAGGTGAGCTCATGTCCGCCGGGGTCGAGGAGAGGGTCCTGCAGGCGGTGAGGGAGAGGGCGGAGGAAGGGCGCATACCCTGCGCCGTCGCCCTGAAGCTGGCGGAGGAGCTGGAGGTGCCGCCCCTCGAGGTGGGGAAGGCGGCCAACGCCCTCAACGTGAAGATCGTCAAATGCTCGCTGGGATGTTTCTGACAAAGGAAAGCCGGCGAGCGGGCAGGGCGGTGGCGCTGCTCGCCCTCTTGCTGCCACTGACGTTGCTTGCTGGATGCGGCGGCGTGAGAGAGGGGGAGGTGGGGAAGAGGGAGCTCATCCTGGCCACCACCACCAGCACCCAGGACTCGGGCCTGCTGGACGAGTGGATTCCCATGTTCGAGAAGGCATACCCCTACTCCGTGAAGGTGATCGCGGTGGGGAGCGGGCAGGCCATGGAGATGGGCCGCAACGGGGAATGCGACGTCATGTTGGTGCACAGCCCCGCTGCTGAGGAGGAGATGGTTGCCCAGGGCTATGCCGTCGGCCGCGAGGCGGTCATGCACAACGACTTTGTCATCGTGGGGCCTGCAGCCGACCCGGCCAGGATAAGGGGGAAGACATCCGCGAAGGAGGCGTTTGCCGCCGTCGCCTCCTCCGGGTCGAAGTTCGTCTCCCGTGGGGATGATTCAGGCACGCACGCCAGGGAGCTCGCCGTCTGGAAGGCGGCCGGGATCGCCCCTCAGGGGGACTGGTACGTGGAGAGCGGCAGGGGCATGGGAGACACCCTGCGCATCGCGTCGGAGGAAAGAGCGTATACCCTGAGCGACCGGGGCACCTACCTGGGCATGAAGAGCCAGCTGGAGCTGGAGGTCCTTGTCGAGGGGGATACGGCGCTCTTCAACACATACCACGTCATGGTGGTTAACCCGGAGAGACACCCCGACGCGAACAGCGAGGGCGCGCGGGCGTTCGCCGCTTTCGTGACCGGCAGGGAGGCCCAGGAGTTCCTCGAGGTTTTCGGCCTGGACAGATACGGCGAGCCCCTGTTCTTTCCCGATGCTTTATGAAGGTGAGGGAGAAAAGCGGTCCCGCGACGGCACGGCCATAAGGGCGGCATCGTCGCTCGATGCTTTTACGGGAGGTGAAGAAGAAGGTGGGAGAGATATGGCGCGGTTTCGTGGAGGCGCTGAAACTCATAGCGCGCTTCGATCCTTACGTCATGAAGGTGACGCTTTTCACCCTCTATGTGTGCGCCATTGCGACCGCCTTCGGCATGGTGATGGGCATCCCGCTGGGGTCGGCGTTGGCCCTCTACCGTTTCCGGGGCCGCAAGCTGGTGGTGACCCTGGTGAACGCGGGCATGGGACTTCCTCCCGTGGTGGTGGGGTTGTTCGTCTATCTCTTCCTGAAAAGGCGGGGACCGCTGGGCTTCCTCGGCTGGCTTTATACTCCCAAGGCGATAATCCTGGCGGAGATAGCGCTGGCCATGCCGCTCATCGCCGGCATCACCATGGCCGCCCTGCAGAACGCCGATCCCAAGCTGCGCATGCAGTCCAGGTCCCTGGGGGCCAGCGAGGCGGGCTCTATCCTCACCCTGCTGCGGGAGACGCGCCTCTCCCTGCTGGCCGCGGTTATCGCCGGCTTCGGGGGGATCATATCCGAGGTGGGGGCGGCGATGATAGTGGGGGGCAACCTCCTCCTCAACGGGGAACCCTATACCCGTACCCTCACCACGGCCACCGTCCTCGAGTTGAACAAGGGGAACAGCACCCTGGCCATCGCGCTGGGTATAATCCTCCTGGGCATCACCTTGCTCCTGGTGTGGGTGATGACCCTCATCCAGCAGGGGACCCTTCTGAGCTATCCGGGGAGGGCGGCCCGGAGCCTTTTCTCCAGGCTTCGCAAGGAGGCCCCGGCTTGAACGCGTTGCTGACCATGCAGGGCCTGCGGCACTCCTACGACGGCCGCCCGGTGCTGGGGGTGGAGAGCCTGGAGGTCTTGGAGGGGGAGATCCTGGCCATCGTGGGCCCCAACGGTTCGGGGAAGAGCACCCTGCTGCGCATCGTCAACCTGCTCGAGAGGCCGACGCGTGGCGAGATCGAGTTCTGGAACGGTTCGCGCCTCTCGGGCATGAGCCGGGGGGAAAGGAAGGAACTGGCCAGGCAGATGGCGATGATCTTCCAGGAGCCGCTGCTCTTCAGGCGCACGGTGCGGGAAAACGTGGCCTACGGCCTCAAGGTACGCAGGGTGCCCAGGGATGAGAGGCGGGTGCAGGTGGGCGAGATGCTCGCCAGGCTGAACCTCGTGGACCTCGCCGAGCGGGACGCTTTGACTCTTTCGGGGGGCGAGGCCCAGAAGGTGGCCCTGGGGAGGGCCATGGTGCTGAAGCCGCGCCTGCTGCTCCTGGACGAGCCCTTGGCCTCTCTGGATATGCCCTCGCGCAGGGAGATGAGGACGTACATCTCGCGCCTGGTGCGGGAGATGGGGGTTACCGCGATCTACGTCTCCCACGACTATCACGAGGTGCTGGAAATCGCCGACCGGCTGGCGGTGATCATTGGGGGAACCCTGCTGCAGACGGGCAAGCCTGGAGAGGTCTTCGGCCGGCCCGTTAACGGCGCGGTGGCGGAGTTTCTGGGCGCGGAGAACCTGCTGGAGGGCGAGGTGACATCGTGCCGGGAGGGAGCGGCGCGCATAAGCGTGTCGGGCTTGGAGCTGGAAGCCCTGTGCGACCTCTCTCCCGGCTCCCGGGTGAAGGTCCTCATCCATCCCGAGGAGGTGGCCCTGCTCTCCGGGGTCGGCGAGGCCGGCTCGGTGCGCAACCGCCTGCGGGCGAGGGTGCTGGAAGTGAGGGAGATAGGAGGGATGGTGAGGGTGAGGCTCGACTGCGGCTTTCCCCTGGTGGCGCACATCACCCGGGCTTCCCGGGAGGAGATGGGAGTGGAGCCGGGAAGGGAGTTTACGGCGGCGGTCAAGGCCACCGCGCTGCACGTCATGCCCTTCACCCGCAAGGGATAAGGTAGAATAGCCTCGTGAAAATCCATATGTGGATGTTGGAGAAGAACATGGAGAACCGCGAGGGAAGCCACGCGAGGGCCGCAGGGAAGGGCAAGGCCCTTGCCTGGGTCGCCGGCCTTCTCGTCCCGGGCCTGCTTTCGGCGGCCTTGCTGGCGGGTTGCGGGGGGAAGGGCGGGGGCACCCTGGTCTTCGCGGCCACGCGGGACCTCGACGGTTTCGGCGTCCTGGAGGAGTGGGTGGAGGACTTCGAGCGGCGATCCGCCTGCGACGTGGAACTGGTGACGGCCGTGGACCGGGATCTCGTGGCGATGGCCAGGCACGGGGAGTGCGACGTGGTGCTCTCCCACCTCTCCGAGGAGACGGGCATGCTGGAAAGATATGGCTATGTGGAGGACAGGCAGGAAGTGATGCGCGACACCTACCTGCTGGTGGGCCCGGCGGACGACCCGGCGAGAGCCGGGGAGGCGGGCTCTTTCCCGGAAGCCTTCACCAGGATAGCGGAGGCGAAACGGCCTTTCGTCATGCGCGTGGACGGGTCCGGCGCCGCCTTGGTGGCGGATTCCCTCTGGGAGGCGACGGGGGTGGAGGATTTCGCGGGATGGATGCGGACGGAGAAGGGAAGCATGAGGGAGACCCTGCAGCGCGCCTCCCGGGAGGGAGCCTACACCTTTTGCGACCGCAGCACGTACGAGAGCATGCGGGAGGAGCTGATGCTGGAGGTCGTCTACGAGGGCGGCGAGCCGCTGGTCAATTCCTACTTCGTGATGATGGTGAGCACCTTGCCCTACCCGGATACCAACGCCGCGGGTGCCCGGGAATTCATCGGCTACCTGCTTTCGGAGAAGGCGAGGGAGCGTCTCGTGCTGGGCTCCTGGGCGGTGCCGCCGGAGGAGCAATAGCGGCGCCCGCGCCGGGCGTGGCGCGGACGCTGCGGGGGAAGCGGCTCCTGGGGCGCGCGGCAGGGGAGGTGCGAGCAGCGCGAGGAGGGGTGAAGATGTTGAGCGTGGAGGAGGCGCGCGAAGCGATTCTCGCGTCCATCGCCGTCCTGCCGGAAGCGGAGGTGGGCCTCCTGGACGCCTTGGGGATGACGCTGGCGGAGGACGTGGTGGCGAGGCATGACATCCCCCCCTTCGACAACTCGGCCATGGACGGCTACGCTTTGCGCGCCGCGGATATTGCCGGCGCGTCGCCGCAGCGGCCGGTTGAGCTCGCCGTGCTGGGGGACCTGCCCGCCGGCTATGCGCCGGAGGTGGCCGTCGAGCGGGGGCAGGCCCTGCGCATAATGACCGGGGCGCCCCTGCCGCGGGGCGCCGACGCCGTGGTGCCGGTGGAGGCCACGCGCAGCGAGGGCGGCCTCGTTCATGTCATGGAAGAAGTTGCCAGGGGAACGCATGTGCGCCGGGCGGGAGAGGACGTGCGTGCGGGGGATACGGTGATGGAGGCGGGAAGGGCCGTCGCTGCGGCGGAACTGGGAATGCTTGCCAGCCTGGGATACGCGAAGGTGCGCTGCTTCCGGAGCGCCGTGGCAGGGATCATCTCCACGGGTGACGAGCTGGTAGGCGTGGAGGAGGAACTGCCGCCGGGGAAGATCCGGGACTCCAACAGCTACACCCTGTACGGGATGGTGCAGGAGGCGGGAGGTGTTCCGCTGCGCCTGGGCACGGTGCGGGATGATGCGACCCTCCTGGAACGCACCATCCTGGAGAACCTGGATCGCGTGGACCTCTTCGTCACCAGCGGCGGCGTGTCGGTGGGGGATTACGACATGGTCAAGGACGTCCTGGGGAAGCTGGGGGAGATGAACTTCTGGAAGGTGGCCATGCGCCCCGGAAAGCCCCAGGCTTTCGGGCACATCCGGGGGAAGCCGCTCTTCGGCTTGCCGGGAAACCCGGTATCGGTGATGGTCTCCTTCGAGCAGTTCGTACGCCCCGCGCTCCTCAAGATGATGGGGAGGCGCGACCTTTTCCGGCCCACGGTGACCGCCGTCCTCGACGCTCCTCTGGGCCGCAGGGAGGGCCGGACGGAGTTCATCCGCGTGATCGCCGAGTGGCGGGAGGGCCGCTACCACGCCCGCCCCACGGGCCCCCAGGGCAGCGGCATCCTCAGCTCCATGGTGGCGTGCAGCGCGCTCGCCGTCCTTCCCGAGGAGGTGGGGCGCCTGGAGCCGGGAAGCGAGGTCACCCTGCAGCTCCTCCGCTGAGCGGGCAGGGCACGAGAGGCCCGCCGCGGGGGCCTCTCGCGGCGCCCGCGCGCCTCACGGGACCTCCGCCGCGAAGATGGGCGGCATGGCGAGATGTACGATGGAAAAGCCGTTTCCCAGGATTTCCCCGGCCATGCTCCAGGCCTGCTCCAGCGAGCCCGCGTACTCGAAACCCAGGCGCTCCACCACCTCGCGGCTCTTTGCCCCCACCACGATCACCCGGCTCAGGTGCTCGAGCGCAGGGGCTCCCCAGTACCAGACGTAGAAGGGGTGCACCCCGTGGTAGGAGTGGTCTTCCCGGTAAGCGTGGATGAATTCCCCGCGTCTGGCGAAATCCTCCTCGAAGCGCGCCTCCATCTCCCGTGCATCCCGGGTCTGGGGGAGCACCCGCTCGAAGAACTCGATGTAGGGAAGGTGATGGCGCTGGTGGAAACCGGGCAGGAAGGGCTGCATGAGAACCAGCACCCCTCCCTTGCGCACCACCGGCCGCCCGAGGTGCATGTTGAAGACGTATCCCAGCGCCGCGTTCATGGCCAGCAGGGGGTTCATGCGCGAGAAGGCGGCGTAGGGGCAGATGTTGGGCAAGGCCAGGAAGAGGGCGTCCGCCTGCTCGTCCACCCGCACGTTCTGCTGCCGGAACAGTGCCTGGAGGGTCTCGGGGTGCACCGCGTCGGGGTTCCCGGCATGCACGGCGATGGGCGAGTAAGCGGCGCGCAGCAGGGAGGAGAAAGCGCTCTTCGCCGCCTGGGGGAAAGGGCGCGAGACGCGGAAGGGAAGGGGCACCTTCTTCCGCGAGAGGGATAGGTAGCGGTCGAGGGGGCCGGGCCAGACGCGGTTGTTGAGCACCGTCTCCAGGCTCAGCATGCGGGCGTGGCGGGCGAGGTGCCTTCCCTGCTCCCGCAGGATGTCGTGGAAGCGGCTGCGGGGGTCCATGACCGAGCCGCCGCTGAGCACGGAGGGGTTGTGATGGGCGCGTATGGACCGGTAGGTCCCCAGGCCCACGAGGTACGATTTCCAGCCCCCGTTCATGCTGGTCCAGTTGACGTTGACGTAGACGGTGAGGTCCGATTCCAGCAGCCTGCGGTTGACCTCCACCGGGTATCCATTGGCAGTATTTCCCAGATTCACGTTTCCCGCCGGGTCTTCGGCGTCGTGGTTGGCGATGCGGTCGGGCCCCATCACCATCCACACCCTCTTCCCCAGCAGGTGCCGGAGTTCCCGTTCCGTCCACTTGCGGTGCAGGCCCACGGCGCAGACCAGGTTCACGTTCTCCCTCCGCACGCCCTGCGAGAAGAGCTCTTCCAGCACCACCTCCACGGCCAGGCCACGGGGATCCCTGGGCACGGGGGGCAGGGGCAGGCAGGGATCGTCGAAGGCGATGGTCACCCGTGAGCGCGGGTTGACCAGCTCGCGCAAGGGAGGGGAGCCCAGAGGCCGGCCGAGGGCTTCCCTGACCGCTCCCTGGAAATCGGATAAGGCCGGAAGGCAGGAGGGAGCCTCGATGACCCGGGTGCGCTCCGGGAGCTCCACCTGCACGAGGTCGTCCCCGCAAAAGACCAGCCTGCGCATATCGCTCACCCCCGTCTATCTCGCCGCCCGGCACCTTTCGCCCGTATTCGCGTTCCGGGATGAAGAAAGTCCCTCGAGCGCGAGGAACGTCTCAACCCATGGCACCGGATGCCAGCACACGCTCCGCCTCCTCGCCGTCCTTGCCCAGGACCTCGGTGAGGAGCCAGCGGTTGTGCTCCCCCAGGGCGGGCGCGGGCCCCCTGGGCCGGATATCGGACCGCGCCGCCTTGATCGCGGGGCCGAAGGCGGTTATGCCGCCCACGCCCGGCTGTTCCAGTTCCACCAGCATGCCGCGGGCCCTGGTGTGGGGATGCTCGACCACCTGCTTCACGTCCTGGATGGGAGCCCCGGGCACGCCGTGCTTCTGCAGGAGTTCCCATGCCTCGGCGGTGGAAAGCTCGTCCGACCAGCCCTCGATTATCTCCTTCAGGGCGGCCTCGTTGGCGTTGCGCGCGAAGAGGTCGCGGAACCTCTCGTCCTCGGCGAGATCCGGCCTGCCCATGGCCTCGCAGAGGCTGTGGAAGGGGTGATCACCCACGCAGATGATGAAGACGTGTCCGTCCCGTGTGCGGAAGGTGTCGAAGGGGGTGACGTAGGGATACCTGTTTCCCGTCCTCTGCGGGATATTGCCCGTCACCGTGTAGTCCACGAACTTCGCCTCCAGCAGGTTGATGCCGACGTCGTACATGGAGATGTCCAGGTGCTCCCCCTCGCCCGTCCTCTCGCGGGCGAAGAGGGCGGCGCAGACGGCGAAGGCGGCATTGAAGGCCGTTGCTATGTCTATGATCAGGGTGCCGGAGCGCAAGGGAGGGCCGTCCGGGAAACCGGTGGTGCTCATGAGCCCGCTCATGGCCTGGATCACGGCGTCGTAAGCGGGGAGGCGGGAGAGGGGGCCGTACTGGCCGTAACCGGATATGGAGCACATCACCAGGCGGGGATTGATCTCCCTGAGGCTCTCGTAACCCAGGCCCAGTTTTTCCATGACCCCGGGGCGGAAGCTCTCCACCAGCACGTCGGAGAGGGAGGCCAGCTCGCGAAAGAGCCGCACCCCTTCGGGGTTCTTGAGGTCGATGGTCACCCCCTTTTTCCCGCGGTTCAGCACGGCGAAAGATGCCGACATGCCGTCCTTGTAGGGAGGGAAGAGCCTGGCCTCGTCGCCCAACCCGGGCCTTTCGACCTTTATCACCTCCGCTCCCATATCCGCGAGGAAAAAGGCGCAGCCGGGACCGGCTACGGTGGTGGTGAAGTCGATCACCCTGATCCCCTCGAGCATGGAACGCATCTCCGCGACCTCCTTCCCCCATGTTGCACCACGAAATCAGCTTCGCTGCCGGATGGAATCAGGATACCACATGCCGGCCGCGGAACGGCAAGAAGGACCGTCGAGGGTTCCCGCGCGCCCCCGCCCCCTTGCGGGACGTTTACGTGGCGGAAACGGGGATGCGAGGGCCTTGCGATGGTATCATATTGCGTGATGCGCCGTGGACGCCCCCTTGCCGGCGCCGAGTGACGGGAGTGAAACGTGAAGGAGCTGCGTAAAAGGGTCGCGTGGGCAAAGAGCCGAAACGCGACCATGGCCAACCTCTTCGAGAACCTGGCCCGTGTCTACGGCGGGGCGGAGGCCATGAAGGTCGCCTCACCGGATGCATGTAAGATTTTTCCAGGAGGGTCGGTCACCCATGAGGATGCACTCCGTTTCACCAACCTGGCGGCGGAGGCGCTCATCAACGAGATGGATCTGCTGAAGGGGGAACGCGTGCTGGTGATGACCATGGACGGGGGCGAGGGTTTCCTCCTGGCGTCGGCGGTGATCAAGGCGGGCGGCATCGTGGTGCCTGTGCTGAGCGCGTGTGATGACGAGGAGCTGGCGTACCTCGTGCGCAGTTGCGGCGTGAACGTGGCGCTGGTACGGACGCGGCTGCTGGAAGGTCACCCGCGCCTGCGGGAGGCGTTGGGGGGGAAGGTGCGGCTGATGGAAGTCGGGCAGGCGCCGCAGGCGGGGGAGGACGCCCCCACGCTTTACCAGGCCCTGGAAGGCGCGGGAGGGTTTTTCCTTCCCTACACCCTGAAGCCCGGAAACCCGGTGCTGCTCTGCGGGGTGGGTGGATGCGATGGCCCCATGCGGGCGGTGATGGTCACCAACCGGGGGCTGATGTCCCCGGCGCGCTTGCTGTCCCCCTTGCTGCCGGCGCGGGTGGGTGATCTCTGCCTGGTCTGCAGCCCACCCGAGAAGCCCTCCCTCTTCGCCGCCGTGGTGCTGGCCCTGGCTGCCGGGATGAGGCTGCGCTTCCTGTTCTCCCACGGGACGGAGGAGCTCCAAGTGTTGCTGGAGGAGGAAAGGCCCGCGGCGATCCTGGGGGATCCACGCTGTCTCTGCGAGCTGGCGCAGATGTATCCGCCGGCGGGAGAGCATGCATCGCCGAAATTGTGGCTGAGCGCCGGTTTGCTGGGAGAGGAGGCGGAGGCGTCCTTACGCCCCTTGCGGGAGCAGGAAGTACCCGGGCGAAGGCATTGGCTGGTGGAGACATTTACCGCCGGGGAGCACGCCACCATCGCGGGGCTGCGCATCTCCCGCGGCGGACGGCGAAGCCGCGTGACTTTCCCCTGCATGGCGCTGCCCCCCAACCGCGTGCGCCATTTGCGCGCCGACGGCACCCGCGCGGGGAGGGGAGAGGAAGGGGAGCTGGTGGTCAGGGGACCCGCCGTCACGCCCGGCTATTGGAACGACCTGGAAACCACCTTCCGCAACTGGAGGGAGGGCTGGCTGCACACCGGGCTGCGAGGGAAGGCGGGCCCGTGCGGGATTCCCGGGAACGAGCCCTCTTGATCACCGGCGATTAAGGGGTGCCGCCCGCTGCGCCGAGCATCAGGAGCCTTCAGCCCGTTCCCCTTCGGTGGCGTCCTGTGCGGCGGGCTGCGAACTCGCCTTGCGGCGTTGTATGCGGCGCAACGCATCCGTAACCGCATCCCTGACCGTCTCGCTCCGGTCGTTCGTGAACTGCATGAGGAAAGAGCGGCATTCCTCGTTGCCGATGGAGCCCAGGGCGCGGGCGGCGGCTGCCCTCAGCGGATCCCGCCTCCCCAGCCGGAAGGGGTTGCGGGAGCCCTTGCGCAAGAGGCTTTGGCAGTAGGGTATGGCGGAATGGTCGCCGATCTCCCCCAAGGCCCACAGCGCGGCCGCCTTAACCGCGTTGCTGCGGTGCCTTTCGCGGTGGAAGCTGCGCGGGGGTTTGACCACGTCGACCAGGACGGGAGCGGTGGAGACGTCGCGCATGCGCCCCAGCCCCAGGCAGGCTTCCCTCTGCACCTGCTCGTCCCGGTCGTTCAGGGCTTCCACCAGGAGGGAAACGGTTTCCGGGGTGCGGATGCGGGAGACGGCCTTGATGGTTTCGCGCCGCACCTCCGGGTTCTGGTGCTTGATGAAGCGCGCCAGGGACTGGATGATGGAGCGGTTGCCGATCTCCGCTAGGATGGAGACGATGTTGCGGTACATGTGCCAGGGGTTGTATTTCTCGAGGTCATTGATGAGGCTGAGGATAGCGTCCTTGCCGATGTTCTCCAGGGCCTCGAAGGTGACCCTCCTCACCAGGAGGTCCTCGCTGTCCTTGAGTACCCGGATGAGCGGCTGCACTGACTTGTCCTCGAACTTGATGAGCAACTCCGCCACCTCGGTTATGGTCTGGATGTCGCCCTCGCGCAGGACGTCGGCCAGGGTATCCAGGACCGAGGGGCTGGCCACGGTGGCCACCGCGTCCAGGGCCACCTTTCGCTGCTCCGGCTTGCGGCTTTCGTCGGCGCCGTGGTGGCGCCAGAAGGTGTCTATGATGTCAAGGGCCGCCGGGTATTCCTGGGAGAGGATGAAGGTCTGCGCCAGGGTGACCAGGCATCCGGCCAGGGTGGTGTAGATCTCGGTGAGCTCGCGCTCCCGCTCCAGCCTTTCCAGCAGGCGCTCCTTCATCTCGTAGGCGACGGGGAACTCCTGCAGGCGGCGGCTCATCTCCAGGGCATCGGGGATGTTGCGCAGGGTCTCCGCCGTCTTCAGGCGTATCTCAGGGCTCATGTCCTCCAGGTTGTCAAGGAGGCTTTCCAGGACCTTGATCACCGTTTCGGGTCGCCTGGACCGGTAGAGTTTCTGCAGCAGCCGGGGGATGTTCTCGTCGATGGTCAGGCTGCGTGAAAGCTCGTCTATGTCCAGGGTAAGTCCCTCCTGCACCAGCATGCTGCTGACCTGGTAGACGAGGGTGCTGGCGCCAGCGCTCCCCGTTTCGCTCTTGCCGTTGACGATCTTCTTCCACATGTCCGCCTGGAAGACGCGGTCACTCACCTTGGCTTCCCATGGCTTGCCCACCGAGGACTGGTAGATCTCGTCGATGAGCGCGGAGAGGTCGTGCATGCGCTTCTCCTGCTCGGCGCCGAGGGAAGCTTCGCTTTCTTCCGAGAGGCGTTCCAGGTATTCGTGCTCGCGGATCACGCTCTCCAGCAGGTCGAGGGCCTTGTTCTCACGAAGACCTTCCAGGATTTTCCTGCGAATGTCGAGCTCCTCGAGGGCCTCCGGCTTGTCGAGCAGGAGGAAGTCCTTGAGCTCGGAGGGTTCCAGGAAGGCGGCGGCCTTGGCGATCTCTTCCTCGTCCATGCGCCGCAGTTCCTCGTCCGGCAGCTCCTTGAGCAGGAGGGCGCTTCTCTGCAGGGCGTCGCATACCGCCCGCAGGGCGGCTTCCGGGTCCTCCTGTCCCACCACGATCTCCCGCACCGCCTGCCGTAGCAGGAGGCTCAAGCGGGGTGGATTGGAGATGACGCCCCGGATGGTTTCCTCGCCGGCCTGCCCCCGGTCGTATATTCCAAGGATGTAATTGACGAAGCGCTCGTCCTTCAGCTTCTCCTCGAGGCGGAGCAGTTCCTCCTCGCGAAAGCGGGTCTCCTCCTTTTCGGCGGCCTCCGCGGTCACCACTTCCTCGTCGGTGACGGAGACGAAGCGCCTCTCGTTTACCAGGATATGGGAACAACTTGCGCGCTGGACCTCCTCCGCCAGGCCACCCAGCTGGCGCAGCTCCTCCGGGTCCTTGGCCATTATGTAGAGGAAGCTGAGGAACTCCTCCTGGCTCATGCCGTGGCTGAACGTGATGCTGTAAACGTCGCGGCGGCGCAGCCCTTCCAGGAAGGAAAGGACCGGCGGCCGCACCTGGTCGCGGTCGTGGAGGCGTTCCCCGTTCACCAGGAGAAGGTTGTCGGCTTCTCCCAAGGTGAGTTTCCCGGTCTGGGTCAGGAGGGGCTCAACGCGAGCGAAGGCCGTCTCCACGGAAGCCGAGATCATGTCGCTGGTGGGAGGATACATGTGGATGTTGATCATGGCCGCGTTGAGGGCGATGAGCAGCTCCACCGCCCTGCGGGCCAGCTCCTCGCCCGCCTCTCCCTCGTCGGGGGTCCCGGGCGGGCCTGTCCTCTCCTCCTCCATGTCCTTCCCGTCCCTGTCGTCGGCTTCTGTCCGCCCGCGCTCCCGTATCGACGCGGGCTTTTCCTCTTGCCAGGGTGCTTCCAGCGGAAGCGCCAAACATCCCCTCTAAAAGATATTTATCGTCAGCCCCCGGTGCTTACATTAGGAGGCTTGCCTGCGAACACATTCCCAGGCGCGCGCCACGATAGGCTACAATAGCATTATGCCAGAGACATTGCGCCTGGAGGAGGGGAACGAACCCCTCGTGGCGGAGGCTTGCGCCAAAGCCCTGGAGAAGGGGTCGGTGGTCGTTTTGCCCACCGATACCGTGTACGGCCTCGCGGCCAGGGTGGATATGCCACGGGCCGTTGGCCGCATCTTCGAGATCAAGCGCAGGGAAGCAACCAAGGCGCTGGTGGTCATGGTGGGCACCGTGGAAGAGGCCGTCGCGCTTGCCGTCCCGGGGGAGTGGGAGAGCGTGCGGCGGCTGGGCTCATTCTGGCCGGGTCCCCTGACCCTGGTGGTGAAGGCGGCTGAACTTCCCTGGCGGGAGGCGGTGGCGCCGTCATCGGCGACCCTGGGGATACGCATTCCAGACCATTCCTTCTTGCTGGGCCTGCTCTCGCTTACCGGTCCCCTCGCGGTGACCAGCGCCAACCCTTCCGGAGGCAGCGCCCCGGCCGGGGCGGAGGACATCGATCCCTCCCTCTTGGAGGATGTTGACCTGGTCATCCATGGTGGAAGGGTGGGTTCGGGGAGGCCTTCCACGGTGGCGGAGATAAGGGAGGGGAAGTTGCTTATATTGCGGCCCGGGGATATAGGCGAAGAGGAATTGCTGGCGGCGCTTTCTTCGCGATGAGTTTACGGGAACGGAGGGGGGCGCCCACGTATCCTGGTCGGACATCCGGGAAGGCGGGCAGGGAAAGCGGTTATCGCGCCCGGCGCGCCCGTGGCGGGAAGCGGAAGGGCCCGGGGACGGGGCATGCCCCAACCGGCATGGCAGGGACAGAACGCAGTGATAGAGATCCTTTTCATATGCACCGGCAATATATGCCGCAGCCCCATGGCGGAAAGCCTCTTCCAGTCCAAGCTGGCCAGGGATTACCCGCATCTCGATTTCGTGCACTCCCTTTCGGCAGGCACCTCCGCGGTGGAAGGCAACCCCGCCACCTCGACTTCCGTCCAGGCCATGGACCTCTGGGGCCGCGATATGAGCGGCCACCGCGCTTCCGTGCTCACTTCACGGAAGTTGCGGGAAGCGGATCTGGTCCTGGCCATGGCCCGTGAGCACCTCCTTACCATCGAAAGGATCGAGCCCGCGGCGCTGCGCAAGTCCACCACCCTCAAGCACCTTTCCTTGCGGGCGGAGGAAGTGTTGGAGAGGTTGGGGGATGACCCGGTGCTGGACGAAGAGGATGCGCGCGCCAGGCTGGGCCAGGTGCTCGAGGTGCTGCGCGCTTCCGCTGCTCCGGGGGCGTACCTGGTGGATATGCAATCACAGGCCTCTGATATAATTGACCCCATTGGGAGTTCGCTGCGGGTATATATCGGGGTGGCGGATGACCTGGATGCGTCATTGCAGGGAGCTTTGCGTGCCCTGTTCGGTCGCCCGCTTTGAGCGGCGGCCCGGTTTTCGTGCTGGATAGGCAGCGGACGCGGGAACGTGCGTCATGCGAGCTCCGGTGAGGTCGTTGACGAGGAAGGGAAGGCCGGGGGCGGAAGGATGAAAGGCAAAGCTGGCAGGATGAGGGTGGCCCTGGGGTGCGACCACGCAGGCCATGCCCTCAAGTTGCAGGTGGCGGAATGGCTGCGGGGGCAGGGCCACGAGGTCCTGGACGAGGGAACCTTTTCCGAGGAGTCCTGCGACTACCCCGACTTCGCCCTGGGCGTGGCCCGGCGCGTGGCCTCGGGCGAGGCGGAGCGCGGGATCGCCATCTGCGCCACGGGTATCGGCATGGCCATGGCGGCCAACAAGGTGCGCGGAGTGAGGGCCGCCGTGTGCAACGACCTCTACACGGCGCGTTACAGCCGACTGCACAACGACGCCAACGTGCTGGCGCTGGGAGCCCGCGTCGTCGGTCCCGGGCTGGCGGGGGAGATCGTGCGCACCTGGATGGAGACTCGCTTCGAGGGGGGCAGGCATTCCCGGAGGCTGGAGAAGATAGCGGGGATCGAGAGAGGCCGGGAAGGAGACGAGGGTGGGCGAGCTTGACGAGATAGCCCAGGTGGATCCCGAGGCGGCGGAGGCCATCCGCGCGGAGCTGGCAAGGGAACGCCGCAAAATCGAGCTCATCGCCTCCGAGAACTTTGCCTCCCGCGCGGTGCTGGCCGCGGCGGGGAGCATCCTCACCAACAAGTATGCGGAAGGGTATCCCGGGAGAAGGTGGTACGGGGGCTGCGAGTACGTGGACGTGGCCGAGACCCTGGCCATCGAGCGCGCCAAGCGGCTCTTCGGGGCGGAGCACGCCAACGTGCAACCGCACGCGGGGGCCCAGGCCAACATGGCGGTGTATTTCTGCGTGCTGCAACCCGGGGACGTCATCCTGGGCATGGATAAGGCGGCAGGGGGTCACCTGACCCACGGCACCCATGCCAACATCAGCGGCGCACTCTACCGGGCTTACTTCTACGAGGTGAACCGGGAGACGGAGAGGCTCGACTACGGGGAGATAGGGGAGATCGCCAGGAAATGCCGGCCCCGCCTCATCATCGCCGGGGCCAGCGCCTATCCGCGCGACATCGACTTCAGCGCCTTCCGTGAGATCGCTGACGAGGTGGGGGCGATTCTCATGGTGGATATGGCCCACTTTGCCGGCCTGGTGGCGGCAAAGATCCACTGCGACCCGGTGCCTCACGCGGAGTTCGTCACCACCACCACCCATAAGACCCTGCGCGGTCCACGGGGAGGGATGATACTCTGCCGCAGCGAATATGCCCAGGAGCTGGACCACGCCGTATTCCCCGGGACCCAGGGTGGTCCCCTCATGCACATCATAGCCGCCAAGGCGGTGGCGCTTAAGGAAGCCGCGCAGCCGGAGTTCGCAGCCTACCAGAGGCAGGTGGTGAGCAACGCCAGGGCCCTGGCCGGCGCCTTGATGGAGCGCGGTATGCGTATCGTCTCGGGGGGCACGGACACCCACCTCCTCCTGGTGGACCTGCGGCCGCAGGGGCTCACCGGTCGCGAGGTCGAGGAAGCGCTGGATGCGGTGCAGATAACCGTGAACAAGAACAACGTGCCCTTCGACGACAAGCCGCCCGCGGTAACCAGCGGTATCCGGCTGGGGACCCCCGCCGTGACTACTCGGGGCATGCGGGAGCCGGAGATGGTGGAGATAGCCGACCTCATAGCCACCGTGATCGGGAACCTGGGTTCGGAGGACGTGCTGCGCCGGGTGCGAGGCAGGGTGGACGAGCTGCTGGCGGGCTTCCCGCTCTATCCCCATCTCTAAAAGTCGCGGAAGAAGGGCGGCAAGGAGTTCTCCATGAGCAGGCCTAGTTGGGAAGAATATTTCATGTCCATCGCACGGCAGGTGTCCACGCGTTCCACCTGCCTCCGCCGCAGCGTGGGCTGCATCATCGTGGTGGAGAAGCGCATCGTCTCCTCTGGTTACAACGGGGCTCCCAGCGGTCTTCCCCACTGCGAGGAGGTCGGTTGCCTGAGGGAGAGCCGGGGCGTGGCCAGCGGCGAGAGGCACGAGCTTTGCCGTGGGTTGCACGCGGAGCAGAACGCCATCATCCAGGCGGCCTTGCACGGGACGGCGGTGCGGGGCGGGACCCTGTACTGTACCCATAAACCCTGCGTGCTCTGCACCAAGATGCTCATCAACGCCGGTATCGTGCGCGTCTACTACCGGGAGGGGTACGAGGACGAGCTTGCCGATGAGCTGGCGAGGGAGGCGGGGATGACGGTGGAACGCATTTCCTGCGGGGAGGAGTCCCCTTGATCTACGTCCTTTCCTTCGGGGTGTCCTTGCTGCTGGTACTCATCCTCACCCCGGTGGCCCGGCGCCTGGCGGTGTGGGTGGACGCCGTGGACATGCCTCACGATCGCAAGGTGCACGAGAACCCCACCCCCTCCCTGGGGGGCCTGGCCATCCTGGTAGCGGTGATCCTCTCCGTCCTCGCGGCGAAGGTGCTGGTGGCCGCCGCCCCCTCCCTCGCCAAACCGCGGGGCATGAGCGAAGCCCTCTCTTCTTACCAGCTTCTGGGAATCATTGTCGCCGCCTCCTTCATTGCCGTGCTGGGTGCGGTGGATGACATGCGCCACCTCTCCCCGTGGATAAAGCTGGCCGGGCAGGTGATGGCCGCGCTCGTCCTCATCTCCTTCGGGGTGGAGATAACCAGCCTGGCCCTTCCCCGGGGCAACGTCATCGACCTCACCGCCAGCCCCGTCCTGTCCATCATGCTCACCGTGCTCTGGATAGTGGCGTTCACCAATATCATCAACCTTATCGACGGCCTGGACGGTCTGGCGGCGGGCGTTTCCCTCATCTCCGCCGCCGCCTTCTTCTATTACGGCTCGCGCATAGGGGGGGATCCCAACACCCTGCAGGCCATGGTCATCTCCGCCGCCGTGGGAGGGGCGTGCCTGGGTTTCCTGCGGCATAATTTCCACCCGGCGAACATCTTCATGGGCGATTCAGGCGCCATGTTCCTGGGTTTCATCCTGGGGGCCATCAGCATACAGGGCATCCTCAAGCGCACGGCGGTGGCCACCCTCTTTACCCCCATCATCATACTGGCGGTTCCCATCGCCGACACCGGCCTGGCCATCTTGCGCCGCGCCCTCAAAGGAAAACCCTTCCATTACGCGGACAAGGAGCATATACATCACCGCCTCCTCTACATCGGCCATTCGCAACGCCAGGCGGTGCTCATAATCTACCTGTGGACCGCCCTTCTCACGGGCATCGCCCTTTCCCTGGAGTTCGTGGCCTCGAAGACGCTCTTCTTCATCCTGCTCGCCGTGGGCGTGGCCAGCCTTCTGGCGACCACCCTCCCGCGCATGATCATCGGCGGGCGCGAGCTGGAGAAGACGGAGGAAGAGCGGGAAGAGCGGGAAGAGCGGGAAGAGTGGCATGGGGAGACGGGGGAGGGAGGTTGACGGAGAGGAAGGAACGGGACGAGGGGAAAGGGAGAGCGGGCCGGAGCGGCCGGCGGGAGGGGGTGAAGCTCACCCGCAAGATACGGCGCGATATGTACAGGGCTTTCGGCCCTCCCACCTTCCCTCTCTTCATGGCGGCCGGCGGATGGATCTTGAAGAACATCGGGCCGCGCACGCCGTTCATCCGCTTCGCCAGGCCGGACCGCTTTTCGTATCACCTGCCGCCGGTCAAGTCCAGGGCGTACGAGAGGTTTTACCGCAACATCATCGACCGCGGCCTGGGACGGGAATGGGGGCCGCATGCGGCGACCATCGCCGTGACCCACGAATGTAACGCCTCTTGCGTGCACTGCAGCGCTTTCCGGCGCTCCCGCGACGGGTCCCTGACCACCGGCCAGTGGTGCGAGGTGGTTGACCAGTGTGCCGATTTGGGAATCACCGACGTCATCATCACGGGCGGCGAGCCCCTGCTCCACCCCGACCTCGATATCATCATACGCAGGATAGTGGAGAACGGCTGCGTCGCGGACCTCTTCACCAACGGGTACCTGCTCAGCGAGGAGAACCTGGAGAGATTAAGCGAGGCGGGCTGCGACACCATATTCGTCAGCCTGGACAGCCCCTGGGCCGAGGAACACGACCGCCTGCGGGGGGTGCCGGGACTATACCAACAGGCAATCGCAGGCATAGAGAGAGCCGTCTCGCGCGGGATGGCCGTGGGTATCTCCACGTACATGAGCCGTGAAAAGGTGCAACGCGGTTACCACCGGCACTTCCTCGCCCTCTGCAAGAGACTCGGCGTCAGGGAGCTGACCGTCTTCGATCTCGTCCCCACCGGCAGATGCATAAAGCAGGACGAGCTCATCCTGACCGACGCGGAGCGGGAGGCCTTCCGGCCCATCCAGGAAGAGCAGTGGAAGGATTTCCGGGGCCCGCGGGTCTGCCTGATGTGTCACGTCAACGACCACCATATCATGGGCTGCTTCGGCGTCAAATGGCAGATCCACATCACCCACAACGGGTTCGTGACCCCTTGCGATTTCACGCCCCTGCATTTCGGAAACGTCAAGGAAGAGCCCCTCAGGGACATCTGGCGTCGCATGAAGGTCCACCCGGAATACGACCGCAAGACGATGACCTGCCGCATGCAGGACGCATCATTCCGCCGCAAGTACATACATAAAATACCGGAAGGGGCGGAGCTCCCCTTCCCCATACACCTGGTGGACGAGGAGCACCGCGCCGCCGCCGGAAGGGCGGAGTGAGGACCGGGCGGAAACCGCCCCGCCCCCGGGCCTCGAGCGCGCCTGTACGCAGCGGTACCGGAAACAGCGCGGGAAGCGGGGTAAGGGGAGGGCTTTTCCTGCCGCGGAGCCTGCGACTGCCGCCCGCTAAAGCGCATGCCGATTGCATTCGATAAGTGGCAATATATAGAATAATGAGTGATGCGCTGTGCATGTGGTGAATCGGCTCGAGAGGTGCTGGCGGCATGCAAGTGAGGGTGGCTTTCCTGGGGTTCGACGACAGGTGCGCCCAACTGGTCAAGGCGCTGTCCTCCCTGGAGGGAGTCGAGTTGATCGGCGTCCTGGAGAAGAAGGTGCCCGAGCACTGGCCATCTTCGTTAAAACCGCTGCCCCTTTACAAGTCGCGGAGCAAGCTCTTGCAGGAGGGCAGGCCGGACATCCTCTTCCTGAGCGGGGAAGCGGGCGAGCTGAAGGGCCTCCCGGAGAACTGCCAGGTAGTGGATTTGAAGAAAAATATACCAATCGTAGAATTACTTTCCATTTTCAGCGAGAGGCTGGAGGAAAACCAGCGCCTGAAGAATAACCTGCAGGAGGTGACCTCCATCTGCGCCAGCGTGAACGTCGTGGAGGCGTATTCCGATCCCCTGCCCAAGCTTTCTCAACTCCTGGACCGGGCATTGGCCCTTTGCGGCGAAGGGATAGGAATGGTGCTCATGCCGGGAGAGGCGGTGGACACCCTCCAGGTGGTGCTGGCGAGGGGGGACGGGGCCGAAGCCATGGTGGGGAGGACGCTGAGCATCACCAGCTCCGTATGCGGCAAGGCGTTCGATGCGGGGGTCATCGTCCAGAGGGAAGTGGGCCCCGAAATGGACGAATTCGATTATCTGCGCGACGCGGCGATCAAGCACCTGCTGGCCATGCCCATGCGTGCCGAGGGAAGGGTGGTGGGGATAATCGGCCTGGGCTTGTTGCGGGATATCTTCAACGCCGAAAGCATGCCGTTGCTCACCCTGCTCGCCGACCAGGCAGGGCTGGCGGTGCTCATTGCGAGGCTCTATTCGGAACTGGAGACGAACGTGGTGAAGGACACGGTCAGCGGGCTATACAATGCGAATTATTTCCAGCAAAGGTTGCATGAGGAAATCTGCCGCGCGCGGCGTTACAGCCTCAACGTGTGCCTGGTTTTCCTGGAGATCGACGATTTCGAGGGCTATGTGGAGAGGAACGGCCGCTTCATGGGCGATTTCGTCCTCTCCGATGTGGGCAACATCATCAAGCGCAACACCAGGGAAGTCGACACCGCCTCTCGTTTCCAGGACCATCTCTTCGCGCTGCTTTTGCCGGAAACCAGGAGGCTGGGAGCCATGCGGCTGGCGGAGCGCATCCGCAAGGTGATGGTAGAATACCCCTTTCCTTCCCGGGAGAGGAAAGAGGTGGAAGCGCTTTCCATGTGCGCCGGCATCGCCTCTTATCCGGCCAACGCCGACAACGAGGAAGACCTGGTCAAGCGGGCTCTCGCGGCGCTTGCCGCGGCGAAGGTCGAGGGTCCCGACAGCCTGTGCCTGTATTCCGATGAGGTCGCTTCGGAAAACAGGTGAACGCCGCCATCCGCGCCGGCCTGGGGGACGAACCTTCCAGCCGCGTCTCGCGATGCGGAAGGCGAAACCGCAAAAAAGTAAGCGGGAGTAATTGCTCAGCGCTTAAGCAGGTCCGCATACTTCCTGCGCAGTCCCCAGACGACCCTGAGGCCTTCCCAGAATATGTCCGCGCCCATCTTGGATTCGCCTCCCCTGCGGTCGGTGAAGACGATAGGCACCTCCACCACGCGGAAACCCAGGGCCTCGGCAACGAAGGTCATCTCGATCTGGAAGGCGTATCCCTGCGAGGTCACGCGGTCGAGGGGAATGGCCTCGAGGACGCGGCGGGTGTAGCAGCGGAAGCCGGAGGTGGTGTCCACCGTGCGGGTGCGGGCTACCAGCTTGGTGTAAAGGTTGCCGCCCCGGCTGATCATCCATCGGTAGAGGCTCCAGTTCTCGCAGCCGCCTCCCTTGATATAGCGGGACCCCACGGCGGCATCCGCCTCGCGCGCGGCGGCGTAAAGGCGGGGTATGTCGTCCGGGTTGTGGGAGAAATCGGCGTCGATCTCGAAAAGGTACTGCGCCTCCCTTTCCAGGGAATAGCGGAAACCCGCCCGGTATGCGGTGCCCAGGCCGCCCTTGCCCGGGCGGTGCAGCACCTCCACGCGTGCGTCCTCTTCGGCCAGGCGGTCCGCGATCTCGCCGGTGCCGTCGGGAGAATTGTCGTCGACGATGAGGATGGAGAGATCGAGGGGTTGTGCGAGCACGGCCTCCACCACCCGCTCGATGTTCTCCCTCTCGTTGTATGTCGGTATCACCACCACGATCTCGCGCATGCGACGATTATAACACCAGGATAGCGGCGAGGCGGGGTCGCGTGCCTCGGAAGGAAGGACGCTTCCGGTGACGCGGCGCCCCTCAGTACCTCGCATCCCTTTTCCAGCCGTGCTTGCCCACCAGGGGGACGAAGATGCAGGAACCTTCCTCCGTGGTCAGGAAGCGGTTTTCCTTCCTGCGCACCAGGGTGAGCATCTGCATGCCCGTCGATCCCACGGGGATCACCAGCCTCCCCCCCTCGGCCAGCTGTTCCAGCAGGGGCTGGGGCACGGAGGGCGAGCCGGCGGTGACCATTATCCCGTCGAAGGGCGCTTTTTCCGGCCAGCCGAGGGTGCCGTCGCCCGCGCGGATGCTGAAATTCGCGTATCCGAGGGCACGTAGCCTCCCCTCCGCTTCCCGGGCCAGCCGCGGATGCAACTCGATGGAGTAGACCTCCCCGGCCAGCTCGCAGAGGACCGCCGCCTGGTATCCCGAGCCCGTGCCGATCTCCAGCACCCTTTCCGTTCCCCGCAGCTCCAGGAGCTCGGTCATCCAGGCCACCATGTAAGGTTGGCTGATGGTCTGCCCTTCCCCGATAGGCAGCGGGCAGTCGTCGTAGGCGCGGTAACGGATTTCCTCCGGGACGAAGAGGTGGCGGGGAACGCGGAGCATGGCCTCCAGTACGCGGGGATCACGCACGCCGCGGTCGGCGATCTGCTGCCGGATCATCTTGCGCCGCAACTTTAGATAGCGATCCTCTTCCGTCATCGCCCTCACCGGTTTCCGTCGTTTTCCGCCACGCCGCCTTCCCCTTCATGCGCTGTCCGCAAGAGCCTCCGTTCCCTTCAGGGCTGCGGCCTGCGAGGTGAGGTGCGCCCCTTCCCGCCCCCGCCTTTGCCTTGCTGTCCCCGCTTTATGCCGGCGGCGTGCCCCGTGCCTGGGTCGCGACGCGGGCGGGGCGAGCGGTTTGGGGGGGTAGAGGCCTCAGGAATCCCGCTTCTCCGGGCGAAGGTACTTTGTGACGCTAACCACGGTCCCGCCCTTGGGATGGGAGTCGCACTCGAAGACGTCCACCAGGCTCTGGATAAGGGGGATACCGAAGCCTTTGTCCAGGAGTTCGCTGCGCTCGCAACCGAGGATGAGGCCGGTGTCGAAGCCCGGTCCCTGGTCCCTGACCTCGATGGTAAGGTGATCCGTGCCCGCCAGAAACCGTACCAGTATGGCCGGTTTCTCGGCGGTGCCGTTTCCCGTGTGCACGATGGCGTTAGTGCACATTTCGGAGACGGCTATCTTCAGGTCGTCAATGCATTCCTCGCTGAATTTCATGCGGCGGGCGATGGAGCCCGCAAGCAGCCGCGCCAGGCTCACGTATTTCGCCTTTGCCGGCATCTCCAGCTCGAAGGCGACATCCCTTTCCCGCCCCAAGTTCACGCCCCCTCGATATTCGCCAGCAGGTCCTCGCGTGACCGGTAGATGGGAAATACCTTGGTAAGACCGGTGATGCGGAAAATGCGCAGTATCCTCTCCTGGTTGCAGATGATGCCCAGTTCGCCCTGGTGATGCTTGACCCTCTTCAACCCTCCCACCAGGACCCCCAGGCCGGTGCTGTCCATGAAGGCCACTTTTTCCAGGTCTACCACTATGCGGTACTTTCCCTCGTCCACGAGGTCCCGGATGACGTTGCGCAGCCTGGGTGCGCTGTATACGTCCACCTCGCCGCTGAGCACGATGAGGGCCAGGTCGCCGAGGCTTTCCAGGGTTACGTCTAGCTCCGTACCTTCTCTCGTTTCGTTGTCCATGGCCGATTCTCGGATATTATCTCTTCCCCCGCTGGGGGATTGCCTCTCCAGGTGCTCGGGCACCTATTTCGATTTGGAGGGGCGTTTCACGACCGTGCCGCACTTGCTGCACTTGGCCTTGTCCTCTCCCGGCTCGATGGACACCCGGTTGTTGCATTTTGGACAGAGAACCCTCAGCACCTCGACGCTCGTCTTCTCATGTCCGTGAGGTCCCCTCACCATCTTTTCACCTCCAGTGTTTCTTCGGAAACGCTACCTTGATCCCGCTACGGCGAGGTCCACCAACTATGTACCCCCATCCCCCGCGTTTGAAACCTGGCCGCGGCGCAGGTCGCAGGGGGGCCGGTGCCCTCGCCGCCCCGGAGACAGGGCACCCTAAACGAGTGTTTACTATTAAACAAATATTTACTATAATAGGGGCAGGAGGTATGCGGAGGATGAAGGAGCTCACGCCCCGGCAGGAGGAAGCGCTGGCGTTCGTCCTGGAGACGCTGGAGAGGAGAGGCTACCCGCCCAGCGTGCGGGAGCTGTGCGAGGCCCTCGGCCTCTCCTCCACCCGGGGAGCCTTGCGCCACCTGGAGGCGCTGGAGAGGAAGGGATTCATCTCCCGCGCGCCCGGCGCGCGCGCCATCCGGGTGCGGGACGGCCTGCGGGGAGGCGTGGCCTACCTGCCCCTGGTGGGCGAGGTCCCTGCGGGGCCCCTGCGCTACGCCTCCGAGGAGGTGGAGGAATGGTTGCCGGTCCCCGCCCGCTGGGGGGGGAAGGGGCGGTTCCTCCTGCGGGTGAAGGGCGACAGCATGATCGGCGACGGGATTTGCGACGGCGACCTGGTGGTGGTGAACCCCGGCGGGGGAGTCGAGGAGGGGGAGATAGTGGTGGCGCTGGTGGAGGGGGAGGCCACCGTGAAAAGGTTGCGGCGCCGGGGAGGGGTGGTGGAGCTGCACGCCTCCAACCCCCGCTATGCCCCGCTGCGGGTGAGGAAGGGGGAGGCGGAGGTGAAGGTGGTGGGAAAGGTGGTGTCCCTGCTGCGGGAGAGGGTTTGAAGCGGATTTGAGGCGGCGCCCCGCGCGGCGGGCGGTTGCGCGGAGAGGCATCCAGGGAGGGCGTAAGCCCTCCTTGCGTCCCTCGCGGGTGCGGCGCCGGCGCGGGATGCCGCGGGGGTCCTGGCGCGGGATGCAGGCGCGGGGCGCGACGCGTGCGGCGCGTGCAGTGACGATGGGGAGGAAGGAATAGATGGTTACCCTGGTGGAGGAACCGGTGGACGTGTCGGCGGTCTTCCGCGGCGGGAAGCTGCGGCCCACCGCTTTCCTGTGGCGCGGCCGCCAGTACCGCGTCCGGCGGGTGCTGGGGAGCTACCGCAGCCTGAAGGGGCGCTACCTGGAGCTCTATTACTCGGTGGTGAGCGACACGCCGGAGGTCTACGAGCTCCGTTTCTCCACAGACGGCATGAGGTGGAGCCTGGTGCGGGTGCACAGCGAGGGATAAAGGAGAGAGGGCATGACCCAGTACGCCGCGCACGGCCTCCTGCGGGCCGCCGACCGGGGGCGGAGGGAAGAGGAGGGGCGCTGCGTCCTCCACCTGGACATGGACGCCTACTTCGCCTCCGTGGAGCAGAGGGACGTGCCTCTTTACCGCGACCGCCCCCTGGTGGTCTGCCATACCTCCAGCGATTTCTGCTCCCACGGGGTGGTGGCCACCGCCTCCTACGAGGCCCGCCGCTGGGGGATAAAGGCGGGCATGTCGGTATGGGAGGCGCGCAGCCGCTGTCCCCACGCATGCTTCGTGCACGCCGACATCCCCAAGTACCTGGACAACGCCCGGCGCCTGCGGCATCTCTGCGAGCGGCACTCCCACCGCGTGGAAGTTTTTTCCATAGACGAGCTCTTCGTGGATCTCACCCCCCTGCTGCGCCGGTACCCCCCGGGAGGAAGGCGCTGGGAGGAGGCCCTGCGGGTGGGCGGGGACCTGAAGGAGGACATACGCCGGGAGCTGGGCCTCACCGCCTCCGTGGGCATCGGCGCCAACAAGCTGGTAGCCAAGATGGCCTCCGAGTTCCACAAGCCGGACGGGCTGACCCTGGTCCTCCCGGAGCAGCTCCCGGACATACTGGCCCCCCTCCCCGTGGACAGGCTGGTGGGGGTGGGGGCCCGCATGCGCCGCCATCTCCGGGCCATGGGCATAGAGACCATCGGGGACCTGGCGCGCGCGCCGCGGGAGGCGCTGCAGTGGAAGTTCGGCGTGGTGGGAAGCCTCCTGTGGGAGGCCGCCCACGGCCGGGACGCCGGGGCGGTGGCGCGCAGCGGCGAGGTCGAGGGGATGAAGTCCTTCGGCCACAGCCTTTCCCTGCGCGGCGGCACCCGCGACCTGGAGTACCTGGAGAACACCCTGCTGGGGTTGTGCGACGCCGTCACCCGCCGCATGCGCCGGGACGGTTACCTGGGAAGGACGGTGAGCCTGCGCCTGCGCGTCGGTTACGCCCTGGGCTACGCCCGCGCCCGCACCCTGCCCGAGCACACCGACCTCCCCTCCCCGGTCTACGCGGCGGCGCGCGACCTCCTGCGGCGGGAGGCCTCCTCCGGCCTGTGGACGGAGCCGGTGACCACGGTGGGGGTTTCCGTCTCGCAGTTGCGCCGGCGGGAGGAAGGCAAGCAGGTGACCATCTGGGATATCATGGATCCCAGGGAGGAGAGGCTCGCCGCCGCCCTGGACGCCATCCGCGACCGTTACGGGGAGAAGGCGGTCACCCGGGCCTCCCTGCTGGGGGACTTCGCCCTCTCGGGCATGAACCTCGCCCGCTGAGGCGCGGGAGGAGGGCGGCGGGCGGCGAGCCGCTTATGCGGCCGCTAACGGTATGCCTCGGGGCGAGGCGGTGATGGTGGGCGCTGTGGCGCGGCGCTTCCCGGGGATGGCTTGCGGGACGGGCGCGCCCCCGTGCGCGCTGAGAGCGGAAGGATGGGAGGTAGGGTTTGTTATGGAAAAATATGTAAGGATGGCCGAGAATATGGGGGCGCTGCATGCCCTGCTCGTCGACGTTTTCTCCACGGTGCGCCGCTTCGGCCTCCCCATCGAGGTCCTCACGGACAGGGAGCAGAGGCAGAACCGCTACGCCTTCGTCTTCATCGCTTGAGCGCAGGGCATAATGCTCGGTGCGGGATCGCGTTGCGCGATGGTTTAATAGGAGGCGGTGTACGGGACTGCGTTGCGCGGGAAATGCGAGGGAGTTGGGGCAAGGCATGAGGAAAGCGCTGAGAAGGACAGGGAAGGCAGCGGCGGCTCTGGGGGGAGTCGCCGGTGGCCTGCTCTTCTGGGGGGTCATGGATTTCCTCTACGATCCCGAGTTCTTCCGGCCCGGGCGCAAACCAGGGCCCTCCCGCGAAACGGCCCCGGGCACGGCGCAGGTGGCACCTTCCCTGGTGCGCGCGGGAGATGGCCCGCTAACGGTGACCCTGCGTTTCCGCTGCGGTCCCGGCGGCATAAGCGAGGACGGGGGGATCAAGGTGGCCGTCTGCCGTCTGGTGGATTTCGGAAGCAGGGGAAAGAGGGCGGCATTCCTCTACGGGCACGGCTGGGGGGGCCTCCAGAACCGCTTTCCTCGCCTGCCGAATTATTACAGTTGTTCCTTGCGCACCTCCGGCGGTGCACGGCTGGAGGTGGCACCGCAGGGATATTTCCCCCTGCGGGGCGCCCTCCGTCTCCTGGGGCGGGAATTCCTGCGCCGTTGCGGCGTGAAGCTGGAGGCGCTGGACCTCGCCTACCTGTACCTGGAGCAGCGCAAGGTCCGCATCAAGGTGAGGGACGGCCGCCTGCAGGAGGGTGACGAGATTCTCATTACCTTGGGAGATCGCCGTTCCGGGAGCGAGGGCTGGCGTTCCCCGCCGCATCCCTCGCGCGTGAACCTCGCGGTTGAGGTCGACGAAAAGGCAACGGGGATTTACCGTCTCATCGCGGAGAACCCGTACCTGGAAGCGGTGGGAGGCAAGGCGGCGGCCCTGCAGCCGTTGCTCTCCTCCTTCGATGGGGAAGGGAAAGGGCGGCTGCTGCTGCGCGCGGTGGACGGCAGGGGCGACCTGGACCCCGCCTTCGCGGGAAGGGTGCGCCTGCTCGCTCCCCCGGGCGTGGAGGCGCCGGCGGAGGCGGCCTTCCGCGAGGAGGACCGGGGCGTGGTGGTCGTCCCCTGCAGGGCTACCGCCCCCGGCACCTACCGGGTGAAGGCCGAGGCCGGGGATATCGCGGGGGAGAGCAACCCCTCTTGCTTCCGGGAAGGGCTGCGCCTCTTGTGGGGGGACCTGCATGTCCACACCGCCCTCTGCGACGGCACCCTGGAGCCGCGCGAGTACTACCGCCTGGCCCGCGACGCGGAAGGCCTTGATTTCGCGGCCGTCACCATGCACGACACCATGGAAGCCATCGAGCCCTCGGGCAGGGAGGAGGAATGGGAGCTGGTGCGGGAGCTGCAGCGGGAATTCAACCAGCCGGGGCGCTTCGTGGCGCTGCTGGGATACGAATGGTCGCACCACAAGTTCGGCCACCGCGGCGTCTTCTTCGCTCCCCACGAGACCGCTCCTTACCCCTACGGGTGGCCGGACCCGCGCAGCGACGACCCCTGGAAGCTTGCGCGCTGCCTGGAAGGGCACGAGGCGCTGGTCATACCCCACCACACAGCCTGGCGGCGCATATTCCTCATCCCCTTCAACTGGGCCAAGTTCGTGAGGATGAAAGTGCCCCCCGCCTATGCCTGGTGGGACGTCGATAACCCGCAGCAGCGCCTGGTGGAGATATACAGCATGCACGGCGCCTCCGAGAGTTACGAGGGGCCGTTTCCCGTCACCCACGGGAACCCGCACGGGTGGTTCCCCGCCCGCCTGCGCGACGACCGGGTGCCCGCGGGATATGGCAACTATTTCCAGGAAGCGCTTGCGGCCGGCCTGCGGCTGGGGGTCATCGCCGGCAGCGACCGTCACGATTACGCGGCGGACGAGCGCATCCACCCCGTCGATATCTACCCCCGGGGACTCGCCGCCGTTTGGTCGGAGGAGCTTAGCTACGAGGGGATATGGAGGGCGCTCTGGAACCGGCGCGCGTACGGGACCACGGGGGCACGCATTATCCTCGAGTTGTTCGCGGACGAACTTCCCATGGGATCGGAGTATTTTCCCCTTGCCCCTCCCAGGCTGCACGGCCGGGTGGTGGGGACCGCGCCCCTGCGCAAAGTCGAGCTCATGCGCTGCGAGGGAGGGGAGTGGTCGGTGGCCTGGTCGGCGTGCGGGGGGCGGGAAGCCGCCTTCGATTTCACGGCCGGGGAGCCGGCCGGAGAGACAGTCTATTACCTGCGGGTGGAGCAGGAGGATGGTCACTGCGCCTGGTCAAGCCCCATCTGGCTCCTGCGCTGATGCGCGAGGAGGTAGAAGGCGAGCAGGCCACGCCAGGGAGACCAGTCCTTCAGGACGTCGCGCACCTCGGCTTCGGAGAGAACGCCACCGCCGGCGAGGTAGGCCCCCACCGCCCTGCGCACGCCGAGGTCGGAGGCGGGCACCACGTCCATCCTTCCCAGGCCGCGCAGTGCGATGTACTCGGCGCTCCACCTCCCGACGCCCGGCAGCTCGCACAGCGAGCGCACCAGCTCCTCGTCCGCCATCCCTTCCCAGGCGGCCGGATCGATGTCGCCGTCCGCCATCGCCGCGGCATGGTGCAGTATGTAACCCGCTTTGCGGGCGGAGAGCCCGCAGGAGCGGAGAGCGTCAATGTCGCGCCCGGCGAGGTCTCCGGGGCGGGGGAAGGCGGTCAACCCCCGAACGGGGGCGCCGAAGGCCTGCAGGATACGCTCACGGATGCTGCGGGCGGCGGCCATGGAAACCTGCTGCTCGCTGAAGGCTATTACCATCATCTGGAATATTTCCGTGGGGCGAATGGGCTTCAGGCCGTGCAGGTCCGAGATTATCCCGCGGGTCACGGGGTGTTCCTGCGCCATGGCGTAGAACGGTTTCAGGTCGAGGTCGGCGTGGAGGATCCCCCGCAGGCGCGCCCGGAAAAGCTCGCTCTGCCCCGGGAAGGGCTCGGTGACCACGTCCAGGACCGGCGGGCGGAGGCTGCCCTGGTGGAGGAAGACGGCGGTGGGCCGGTCGTGCCACCACATGGCCAGGGCTCCGTCGGGGGAGGCGTGGCGGCCGGCGAAGGCGCAGAACACGCCCCAGGAAAGCGTGAAATCGTAGGGTTCCCTGCAGGTTATCCTCATGCCGCGATTATATCCTATACGCAGCGCCCCTTGGGATAATCCCTCGCCACGGTGGCCGCCCCGGCACAAGGGGCAGCGGCCTCCTCGAGTGCGCCCTGGCCCCGCCAAGGGCAAGCATGGGCGGGAGAATGTTTCCGCCCGCAGACCTGCGGTGAGAGCGGGAAGAAGAACGCGCATCCCGGCACGGAGCGGCTCCTTGCCTGCCTAATGTTCCTCAAACGCGTTTCCGATACACGATCCAGCACGCCACTTATGCGATGCGGCACCGTGGACGAAGGCAGGCCGAGAATGTCACCGGTCTTGTAGTGGGAGGGAATCGTCATGAAGAAAGTCAAGCTCTGCCCGGAGTGTGGGGTACCCCGGAGGATCTCCAAAGAGAATCGCTGGCAGGACAACGGGGCCATCCTGACTTTTGATCGGGATAAGGTGCGGGAACGCAGCGCGTTTTACGAGGTTGCCGGCCTGAATGAATTTTTCCGGAACGTGGAAGCGTTGATCGGAGAATCCATGTTCCGCATCATTGTCGAAGCAAGGCGCAAGGACGTACTCGGATTTCTTGAGAAATACCTGTCCGGCATGAGGGGCGTTTTGGCGCGCTCGCTGGGGGGGCGCATCGTTTACCATAACGTGGCGACCGTGGGCGCGACCTTTGGGCTCGGCCATTTCGAAGTCCGCGAGGTCAAGAGGGGAGAATACTTCACCGTCTACTGCAGGAACGTCTATAGCGTCCCCCTTCTTGCCGGGGACCTCATGGCGACCTTCAACGCGGTGGAGAGATTGCCGGCGGCCATCGATATAAAGGAAGTCGAAGGCGGCCTTGTCTGCACTGTAAGCAGGGGAGAGCGCGATGAGACGATATCGTCGCGGCTGGAGCCGGTTTACGTCGCCCCGAAGCCCGGATCGATCCGCTTCGAGAGGTGCACGAGGTGTGATACTCCTCTCTATATGAAAGACGTTGTCTACGATTACGGGGAAGGCATCATAACGGACAAACATACCGGGAGGCGCATGACCTTCCTCAGTACGAGCAACATGGAGGCGATCTTCCGGGAATTCGAGCAGGAGTTGGGAGAGGAGATCATGCCGGTCATCCTCGAGGCCCAAAGGGATTATGCGAAGAAGACCCTGCGGGGAGACGAGCTGGCGTCGCAATCAGACGTCAGGGATTTCTTCGCCATCAGGGGGCTGGGCGAGCTGGTGGGCTACGACCTCAAGGACAATCGGCTTGAGGTCAGAATGGAGAACGCGTATCCGCATCTCATGGTCGTTGGCATGTTGCATGGCATGTTCGAGATCGTCACGGGCCGCGAGGGCAAGTTGAGCTACACCAGGGGCGATGGCGAAAGCCTGCTGGTATCGATCGAAGCCCTGTAGCGGGCATGCAGGCCCCCTTCCTCGCACGCCCGGCGGCCTGTGGCGCTGCGGCGGAGAGGACGAGGGGGCCATCATCCGGCACTGCCGGTTATGCGGCGGCAAAGCGCTGGAGGATCGCGCCTCCCTGTAGTAAGGTGGGGCGAAACAAGCGGCAGGGGAAGGTTTTTCACGTCCGGGAATACGAGGGGGCATGGGATGAAAACCCTGGTCACGGGATCTACGGGCTTCATCGGTTCGGCGGTGGTTAGGGAACTCTTGAAGGCCGGTGCGGATGTGCGCGTAACGGTGAGGGAGGACAGCGACACGCGGAACATCGATGGCCTGGACGTGGAAAGGGTGTACGGGGATACGCGGGACAGGGAGTCCATGAGGGCGGCGCTGAAAGGCTGCGACACCCTTTACCATGTCGCCGCCTATTTCGCGCACTGGTCTCGGAACAAGGACATCTTCTACGAGGTGAACGTGGAAGGCACCAGGAACGTTCTGGAGGAAGCCCTTGCGCTGGGGCTGCAGAAGGTCGTCTACACCAGCACCTCCAATACCATAGGCTCTCACGGGGCGGGCAATTACGTGGACGAGGAAGCCGAGTTCAACGGTTGGGAGGCGGGTGACCACTACGTGATCTCCAAGTACCTGGCCGAGGTGGAGGCGAAGAAGATATGCGAAAGGGGCCTTCCGCTGGTGATCGTGAACCCGACGCTGGTCATCGGCGTGAGGGATATAAAGCCGACACCTTCCGGGGCGCTCATCGTCGACATCGCCAACGGGGAGATGCCGGGATATATCGACGGGGCCATAAATGTAATCGATGTCGAGGACGTGGCGCGCGGGCACCTGCTGGCGGACGAGAGGGGAAGGATCGGGGAGAGATATATCCTTGGCAACGAAAACTTGATGGTGAGGGACTTTTTCTGGATGGTTGCCGATGTCGCGGGAGTGAAGCCTCCGAGGCTGAAGCTTCCCTACGGGATCGCGCTGTTGCTGGGGCACGTCTTCGAGGCCCATGCCCGTGTCTCCGGGAAGCCCCCCGTGGTCTCGGTATCCCAGGTGCGCCTGGGGAAGATGGGGGAGCATTTCGACAACTCCAAGGCGGTCAGCGAGTTGGGCTTACCGCTGACGCCCATCAGGACCACCTTAGAGAATACGATCGGCTGGTTCAGGGAAAACGGGTACATCAAGAAGCGGGCATGAGGGTCCCGGGCCCGCCGTCAATCCGCGCCCTGGCGTGCCGCGGCGATGCGAGCCGTTCTCTCCGAAATCGCCCGGGGAGGGCGATGCGGGCTAGCGCATGTTCAGGGCGCGGACGAGCAGCCGCTTCACGAATTCGGAGACAGCCAGGTAGACCAGGGCTATCGAGACGATGAGGCCCAGGTGGGCCATCGTGGGCCTGATGAACTCGAAGAAATTGGCGGTCCAGGGGATCATCGGCAAGCCCAGCGTAAGCGCGAATGCCACTACCGAGAGCCAGATGATGACCTGGGCCGGCCGTCCGGCCTTCTCGATCGGCAGCAAGGACCGGATGGACGCCAGGAGGAAGAGTTCGGTGATCACGCTGGCCATGAACCAGTTGGTCTGCAGCACCTCGGGAGAGATGCGGTAGAAGAGCCCGAAGTAGACGAAATCAAAGACCGTGCTGACCAGCCCCAGGGTGATGAACATGATGTAGAGCGAGCGGAAGTCGTAATGCTGTGGCCGGGCCACTTCCTCGTCGGAGACGTGGTCGTACGCGATGGCCATCATGGGGAAATCGGAGAGCAGGTTGAGGAGCAGCAGCTGCTTCGGCAGCATGGGCAGGAAAGTGATCATCAGGGAGCCGATGGCCACGGCGTAGAAGTTCCCGAAGTTGGAGATGAGCGTGGCGCGGATGTACTTTAGCGTGTTGGCGAAGGTCTTCCTCCCCTCGCGGATGCCGTCCACGATCACCCTCAAGTCGTTCTTCAGAAGGACTATGTCTGAGACTTCGCGCGCCACATCCGCGGCCGACTGGACCACCATGGAGACGTTGGCCGCCTTCAGCGCCGGCGCGTCGTTTATCCCTTCCCCGAGGAAGCCGACGACGTGGTGCTCCTTGAGGAGCTCGATCAGCTCCAGTTTCTGCTCCGGGGTGGTGCGCGCGAACACCCGGATGCCGCTGACGCGCCGGTGCTGCTCGTGGGGGGGCAGGGACAGGAAAGAGGTCGCATCCATGACCTCGTCATCGTCCGACACCAGTCCCGCCTCTCGACCGACGGCCTCGGCCACCATGAGGGCGTCGCCGGTGATGACGGTGATCGCCACGTTCAGGCTACTGGCTGCCGCGATCGCCTCGACAGTGGTGTCCTTGAGCCTGTCGACGAACGATATGAGTCCTGCGAAGCGAGCGCCGCTGCCGTCATCATAGCTGACCCCGAGTACCCTATGGCCCTGCTTCTCCTCACTGGCCAGCCAGTTCTCGATGGCGTCCCGCGCGACCACTCCCTGCTCGAGGAAATACTCGGGGCTGCCGCGCCGGATGTGCAGCCGGGCGCCATCGGCCCTGCGCACCACCACCCCGTTGCTGCGCAGCCGCGGATCGAAGGCCTCCTCCTCGAGGACCTCAAAGGTGGCCAGGTCGGCGCGCTGCTCGGGCGAAAGCGCTTCGTCGGTCGCGCGGTCGAACGGTTCCGGGTTGCGCTCCTCCAGGTCATGGCCCGCCAGCCGGGCCAGGAGAAGGGGGTGGAAAGGCGATCCCGGTACCGGGAATTCACCCGCGTAAACCAGGCGGTTTTCCGTGATGGTGCCGGTCTTGTCGGTGCAGAGGAGGTTGACCGATCCGAGGTCCTGCACCGAGGAGAGCCGCTTGACGACGACGTCCTTCCTGGACAGCTGGAGAGCGCCGCGCGATAGGGAGAAGGTCAGGACCATGGGAAGCCCCTCGGGGATCACCGAGACCGCGAGCGCGATGGCGAAGATGAGGAGCCGCGCGATGTCCGTCTCCCGGCCGTCGATGAGTACGTTTGCGAGGACGACGAACACCAGGGTGATGAGCGTGGCCCACAGGATGAACTTGCTGATGCGGCTGATACCCTTGACGAACTCGCTCTCAGCCTGCACCTCGGTGGCGGTCGCGGCGATTCCTGCCAGGCGGGTCCCCGTGCCCGTGGCGGTGACTTCCGCCAGCGCGTTGCCGCGGATGATGACCACCCCCTGCAGGAGCCGGTGCTCGTCACCCGCTTCCTCCGTTGGCGCGGGGGCCGATTTGCTCACCGGGATGCTCTCGCCGGTGAACGTCGTCTCGTCGACCAGCAGCTCCCGGGCATGGCGGACGACGGCATCTGCCGGGACTATATCCCCGGCTTCGAGTTTCAGGATGTCGCCGGGGACGATGCGGTCGGTGGGCACTTCCTGGTCCCGCCCGTCACGGCGTACGGTGATCGTCCTCACCAGGTACGACTTGAGCTTTTCCACCGCGGCGTTCGATTTGTACTCCTGGTACACGTTGAGGCTGGTCCCCACGAAAACGAAGAAGAGGATGAAGGAGGCGTCGATCGGCTCACCCAGGGCAAAGGTCACCACCGCCGCACCCAGCAGCAGCAGGTTGAAGATGCCCCGGAACTGGCGCATGATCAGCCGCGGCAGGACGTAACGCTGTTCGGGTAAAGCATTGGGGCCGAAGCGCGCAAGGCGCTCCTCGGCTTCGGCTGAAGTGAGCCCCTCCCAGTCACTCATCATTTCCGCTCGCGTTCGGTGCGGGTAAATCCGTGCGCTGCCTCACGACCCGCATTCTCATGCGGCACAACACGTTCGCTCGTCTTTCAGCATAATACAGCGGGGGTGGACGACGACATCTCTCGCCGGCACTTTAAGCGCTCCTTTCGCGATTGCGGATCGCTGACCGCCAAACGCCCTTTCCTGCTCCTTCCCGGCATGCTTCGGCTGCTGCATATGCCCATGCCTCGGAGGCATGCTCCCGCAAAAACGCACGAGATAGAACAAAGCCGGCCGTGAGGCCCGGCTTCCCTTGCTGGTGGGCGCTGGGGGATTTGAACCCTCGACCTCTGCCGTGTGAAGGCAGCGCTCTCCCGCTGAGCTAAGCGCCCGTCGCAGATAAATATATTAACAAAACTCCACGGGGATTGAAACTTCGCGGCCTTGAAGGCCCGGCCGTGGTTTCCGCCCCGTTGCGGGGCCAAGGGGCGTCCGCGCCGGCGACGCCGTGACCGGGGCACGCCCGTCATGAGGAGGTCAATTCCACCTGCAAGGTGTTCCCTTCCGTGTGGTATGTTTGACGCGAGTGCCTCCCCTTCACGTGTTCCCACAGCGCCGCTAGGCGCCCGACTATCACGGTGGGGGTAAAGACGTTGCCCACCTCGAAGAGGGTGCGGTCCCCTTCATCCTCCATGCGGGAGAGGAAGCCCATGCCCCTGAGGGCGAGATAGCTGCGGAGGATATCCTCGTTCCACAGCCCGGCTCCCACGGCGACGGAGGCGAGCTTGGCGGCGAAGTTGTCCTTTTCCGCCTGCAGGAAGAAGTCACCGACCTCAGGACCCAGCTCCCGCTCGAATTCGCGCAGGATGGCGTTGAGGGACTGGTGGCCGTAGAAGATATGGCGGTCCCCGGTCGCCCTCTCCTCGATGATCCCTTCCGAGAGGTCGAAGCGGAAGAGCTCGCCGAGCTCGCGGGGGGCACTGCAACGGCTGCAGGAGGGAAGCGACCACTTGCCGTCCGTGTTTGACGGCAGAAGCTTTTGCGAGGCCAGCCTGGAGTAGGCTTCGTCGCTCGCCACGTCATCCTTTTTCCCCACCACGAGTTCCCCCACGTAGCTGCTGCCCTCTGCGCGGGCGGTAAAGGCGGCCGGGAAACCGTACATGACGTCGAGACCTCCCAGTATGACGGCGGTGCAGTGGGCCAGGTGGAAGGGATTGGTGACCCTGACGGCTCCCCTCTTTCCCATGCGGTGCTCGAGCAGCTCTATCTTGCCCATGCCGATTGCCCTGGCGAAGAGAATGAGGGACTCTTGCGTATGCCGGTATAGGGGTGTCCTGAACATGAGCTTCTGCACGGCGGGGTGGGCGCTGAAGAGGTTCTTGGCTATCCCGGCGGCGGCTATCCTGCCGGCGATGTACACCATGCGGTGGATCAAAGACCCCAGGCGTCGTTCCAGCTCATCGAAAAGCCCGTTATGGAAACCGGCTTCATAGATGCTGAAATTGGCGTTGCCGTTCGCCCTGTTGACGATGCAGCCGTTTTCCCAGCGATGGGTTTTCGAGATGACGGCGGGCACGCCGCAGCGGGCACAACATGCCGACATAGTCCTTTCCACCCTTGAGCCGTATTTCCTCGCATGTCAAAACGGGACCAATCCTAAATATCGTTTCGGATCCCTCGTTTACTTTAGGATAATATGGCGTGGGCCACAGGTGCGGGGGCAGCAGACGCGGGGGCGGCAGGCATATCCGCAGGCTTCACGTTCATGGAGTAGACTCTGCCTCGCAACACCATTCGTGGAAAGGCAAGCCGGGGACTGCGCGTGCTTCGAGGCGTGCCCGGCTCCGGGGTAGGGAGATCATGCCCGCCCAGACCGGGGCATCAGAGGTCAGCGACTATGCGCCTATAACCTTCCGTGAGCCCCTCGACGATCTCGCGCACGCTCTTCAGCTCCCGGATCATGCCGGCCGCCTGCCCGCTCATGAAGGAACCCTCGTCCAGGTCTCCCTCCAGGCAGGCCTTCACGGAGCGGCCGGAGCCGATCATCTCCTGCACCTTCTCGGGCGGCGTACCCTCCCTCTCCGCCTGCAGGATCATCTCCGCGAGCTTGTTGCGGAGCACGCGCACCGGCCCGAAGGCGCGTCCCGTGATCACCGTGGAGCAGTCGCCCGCTGCGAGTATGAGTTCCTTGTAGCGGGGATGGGCGGGGCTCTCCGTGGAGGCCAGGAAACGGGTGCCGAGCTGCACCCCCTCCGCTCCCAGGGCGAACGCGGCCACCACGCCGCGCGCGTCGGCGATGCCTCCCGCCGCCACCACCGGCACCTCCACGGCGTCCACCACCTGGGGGACCAGGACCATGGTGGTCAGCTCGTCGAAGCCGTTGTGCCCCCCGGCCTCGTATCCCTCGGCCACGATGATGTCCACCCCAGCCTCCTGGGCTTTGAGGGCCATGCGCACGTTGGATACCACGTGCACCACCTTCATCCCCGCCTCCTTGGCGCGAGAGGTGAAGGTCATGGGGTTTCCCGCCGAGGTGGTGAGCACGGGAACGCCCAGGCGCGCCGCCGCCTCGAAAACGCCTTCCGCGAAGGGGCTGAGGATGGGGATGTTGACCCCGAAAGGTCTCGAGGTGAGCTCCCTCGCCTTTCTTATCTCATCTTCTACCGTCTCGGGGCCCATGCCTCCCGCGCCGATGACCCCGAGGCCTCCCGCCTCGGAGACCGCCGCCGCCAGTCTCGCGTCGGAGACCCAGATCATCCCACCCTGAATGATGGGATACTCAATGCCGAGCATGCCCGGTATCCTGCTCTTCAAGTCCATCCTCCTCGTCTTTCCGCGTCTCTTCCCTCCGATTTCCTTATCTCGCTCTGGCACGATGATACCACCATTATCGGCGTCCTATAGATGCAACCCCCTCGAGCCTTGCATCACGCACGTGGCCTGCGGTACGGCTGGAAGGGGGAGCGTGAGGTGGGTTACGTCAGGCCGCTTCACCACATGCATCACGCACGTGGCCTGTGGTCCGGCTGGAAGGGCCGGTAGCGAAGGTGCCGACCTCCTGCGCAACGATGATATCCCGCTCCCTGTCACCCGCACTTGATGGGGAAGGGCCTGTGCGAGCACCGTTTCGCGTGCCCGGGGACGCGCAAGAAGGCTCAGAAGAACTTGTAGCCGACGCCGGTGACCGTCTTGATGAACTCCGGGTTGGAGGAGTCGCGCTCGATCTTCTTGCGCAGCCGCGCGATGTGGGTGTCGATGGCCCGCGAGATGCCCGGATCCTCGTAGCCCCACAGGGCTTTCACTATGTCCTTGCGCGAGAAGACGGTGCCGCGGTGGCTGGCCAGCAGCCACAGGAGGTCGAATTCCGTCTGCGTGAGCTCAACAGGCTGGTCATCCAAAGAAACCTCGCGCCGCTTGCGGTCTATCTCCAGCCCGCCTATGGAGACGTACTCCTCCTTTTCCGTGGAGTCCCGCACCATGTCCGCGCGGCGCAGCGCCGCCTTGACGCGGGCGATGAGCTCCGCTCCCTTGAAGGGCTTGGTGATATAGTCGTCGCCCCCGATGGCCAACCCGCTTACCAGGTCGGTGATATCGTCCTTGGCCGTGAGGAAGACGATGGGGGCCGCGGTCTCGTCGCGCAGGCGCCGGCAGACCTCCATGCCGTCCACCTTGGGCATGATGATGTCCAGGATGATGAGGTCGGGATGTTCCTCCTCGCAGACGCGCATGGCTTCCTCGCCGTCCTCGGCGGTGAGCACCTTGTACCCCTCCGACGCCATTAGCTCCGCGATGAGGCGGCGGATGTTGGGGTCATCATCGGCGATGAGTATCCGCTTCTCCGACATGCGGCCACCTCGCATGACATTTCCGGCTTGCGCGCTTTGGTGCCGCGCCCTTGTTCCGCGTCCCCAATATATTTCGGTAAGCGCGCTGGTCCTGTTTAGCTCTGCCGGAAGCCCCAGGCATAGCCAACCATATTTTCCCATGCCGTCGCCCGCAACGCAACGTGGCCCGCCCGCTTCGCCGCGGCTCACGCCCCGAGGCGCGCCAGGGCGGGAGAGGTGGGGAGCTCCACCTCGACCCCCGCCGCGGCCAGGGCCTCCTGCATCGCGCGGTAATGCATGAAACCGCCCATGTGCAGGATGGTTTCCCCGAGCTCTCCGTCCATTTCCATGGAGGCGACACAGGGAAAGCTGTGCCAGTACTTGGCCACCGTCTCCGCTACGGAGGGGTCCGGGGGAGCCCCCTTCAGGTTGAAGGCGACGTAATAGGTGTTGCCGCAGGGGGCGCTGCGCAGCACCTTTACGTCCCGGATGTATCCGTCGCCCATGACCAGTTCCAGGCGGGGGCGGCCGATGCGGAAGTAGTCCATGAATTCGTCCACAGCGGGATGCACTCCCGGGGCAAGGGAACAGAAGGGCTTGGGAAAGGCGCATCCCATCCCCAGCTCGCGGCACGCCTTTCTCACCTGGCCGCGCACCCAACGTCCGACCCATCCCGGGGCCTCCGAGGGTGCGATGAGCACGCGGGAACCCGCCGCCGCCGCGACGCGGGGGAGGGAGAGAAGCACCTCCTGGTGCACGTTCACGGCCACCGTCGCCTCGTGGAGGGGAAGCGTCTTCCCCATGAGGTCCAGCGGGTCGTCGAGGTAATAGGGGAGAACGGAGGGAAGCTGCAGGATGTCCACGATGTCACCGGAGAAGTCTATCCCGTAGGTGTCGCGGCAGTGGTCGCACAGGACGCCGCAACCGTTGCAGTAGCCTTCCTCGTTTACCAGGTGGCTCAGGAAGCGCAGGGCAAAGGTGTCCTCGAAGGCCACCGAGAAGGGGTCGCGCCTGGGGGGCAGGGGACCCCCGCAGTAGATGACGAGCAATCTCATGCGAGCGTCCCCGTCTCCCTTTTCAGAAGAAGCAGAGGGGCGTGGGACAGCCGCCCGCGTACTCCGACTCCGCTATGGTGTACTCCGGCCTCTCCAGCAACCTCATCATGGAGTCACTTCCCAGGTAGAGCACCTGATCCCGCTTGCTCCCGTAGCGGTAAACGGTGATCCCCTTGCAGCCCAAGCGGTAGGCCATGAGGTAGGTCTCCTCGATATCGTCGATGGAGGCGTCGGATGAGAAATTGACCGTCTTGGAGACCGCGTTGTCGCAGTGGTCCTGGAAGGCCGCCTGCATGCGCACGTGCCATTGCGGCGCGATGTCGAAGGCGGTGACGAAGGTCTTCCTTATGTCCTCGGGGATACCTTCCACGTACTGCAGGGTCCCGCTGCGCGCGATGTCCATCATGAGGTCATTGCCGTAAAAGCCCCTTTCCCGCGCCGCGGACTCGAAGACGGGGTTGATCTCCATGAGCTGGGTGCCCTCGATGACGTTGCGCACGAAGGCTATGGCGAAGATGGGCTCGATGCCCGAGGAGCAGCCGGCGATGATGCTGATGGTCCCGGTGGGGGCGATGGTCACCGTGGTGGCGTTGCGCATGGGGATGCCCCGCTTTTCCCACACGGAACCCGCGTAGTTCGGGAAATTGCCCCGATCCGATGCCAGTTGCGAGCTGGCGAAGTGGGATTCCTCCTCCAGGAGGGAGGCAATCTCCTTTGCTGCCTGCAGCCCCTCCTCGGAGTTGTAGGGAATGCCCATCATGAGCAGGGCGTCGGCGAAGCCCATGACCCCCAAGCCTATCTTGCGGTTGCCCTTGGTCACCTGTTCCGTCTCCGGGAGGGGCCAGCGGTTGATGTCGATGACGTCGTCCAGGAAACGCACCGCGGTGCGGATGACGCGGCGGAATTTCTCCCGGTCCAGCTTCCCTCCGCTCACCATGGCCTTGAGGTTGATGGAGCCGAGGTTGCAGCTCTCCCAGGGCAGCAGCGGCTGCTCCCCGCAGGGGTTGGTGGATTCTATCTCCCCCAGGTGGGGGGTGGGGTTGCCGCGGTTGATGGTGTCCAGGAAGATAAGGCCGGGGTCGCCGGTGCGCCAGGCCTGGGTGACGATGAGGTTGAAGACGTCGCGCGCGTGCAGGGTGCCGGTGACGGCTCCGCTGCGCGGGTTGCGGAGGTAATAGACCTCGTCCTTTTCGAGGGCCTCCATGAAGTCGTCGCTGATCCCCACGGAGAGGTTGAAGTTGGAGAGGAAGCCCTCCTGGTCCTTGGCCGTGATGAAGTCCAGGATGTCGGGATGGTCGCAGCGCAGGATGCCCATGTTGGCCCCCCGGCGCCGGCCCCCCTGGCGGATGATCTCCGTGGTGACGTCGAAGATGCGCATGAAGGAGACAGGCCCCGAGGCGATGCCCATGGTGGACTGCACCACGTCCCCCTTGGGGCGCAGGCGGGAGAAGGAGAACCCGGTCCCGCCACCCGACTTGTGCACCAGTGCCATGTGCTTCACGGCATCGAAGATGCCGGGGATGGAGTCCTCCACGGGAAGGACGAAACAGGCGGAGAGCTGCCCCACCTCGGTGCCGGCGTTCATGAGGGTGGGGGAATTGGGAAGAAATTCCAGGGAGACCATGAGGCGGTAGAACTCCTCCTCCCAGGCGGCGGTGTCGGCCTGCGGATCATAGAGGGACTCCGCCTCGGCCACCGCCCGCGCCACGCGGCGGAACATCTGGTCGGGGGTTTCCACCACCTGGCCCCTCTCGTCCTTGAGGAGGTAGCGTTTCTTGAGCACGTTGACGGCGTTCACCGTCAGCTTCAGCTCGTCCTTGACGCCCAGGAAATCCTTGGTGCGGCGGATCTCCGCCCGCCTTTCCCGGTAGAGTATGTAAGACTTGGCGGTGCGGGGCAGGCCCCTCTCGATGAGGGTCTCCTCCACCAGGTCTTGTACCTCCTCCACCGTGGGGATGTCGCCCGCGTAGCGCTGCTCCAGCCTGGCGGTTACCTCCCCGGCGAGGGAGTCGGCCAGCGACGGGTCCCCCTCGCCCACCGCCGCGAGGGCCTTGCGGATGGCGGCGGCGATCTTCGCCGCCTCGAAGGGGACCACCGCGCCGTCCCTCTTGCGTATCATCTCCATGGACATCTCTGTTATCCTTTCCTGTCCTTCCCGCCTCTTCCCGCCGCCGCTTCTCCCTCCACGGGGACCCACCGTCTTTTTCTCCCTTGCGATTAATTTTACCCACCCCCGGTGACCTTTAAGACGCCGTACCTTGCGGGGGAGGCGCGGCGCCTCCTTTCCGGCGAGCCGGCGCCTCCTTTCCGGGGACGGGTTTCTCGCGCGAGCGAGCGGACGGCCAGCCACGGGTCCTCTCCGCGGCGAGCAGGCTCCGAGGCCTCGGAAGCGAGGGGGGCCGTAAAGCCATTCCGCGATACGGGCCACATTCATGAAGCGGGGTACCGTGCCGCGGGTGGGGCGGCGAATTCAAGGCCCGTTATGCGTTAGACGATATAATGGCCGTACAGGGACGGCGAAGCTTCGGCGAGGCGGTAAGAGCAAGGGAGCGGGAGGAATGGATGTCAGGTTGTGCCCCGAGTGCGGGGTCCCCGAGCTCATCACCAGCGAACAACTCTGGCTGAACAACGGGGACATCGTGCAGGCCAGGGCCCAGAGCAGCCGCATACTCTTCCTGGAGGCCGAGAACCTCGACCCCCTCTTCCGCGGCATAGAGGAGATAATCAACGTGCCCCTGGAGCGTATGGTGATCGCCGCGTGCCGCAGGGCATACCGCGTGTACCTCGCGGCCTTCGTTCCCGGGGAAGTGCGGGAGAAGATACGCAGGAAGGAGATGGACTACGAGCCCATCGAGAAGGCCTTCCGGGACCTGGGCGCGTTGAACGGCATGGGAAGATACGAAAGGATTGACATGCGCTACGAAGGGGACGAGCGGGATTTCGACACGGTGAGCATCTCCGAGCCCTATTCCGTGCCCTTTTGCGTCGCCGCCCACATCGGCGCCATAGAGGCCCTGACCGGCGTGGACCATGGTTATTCCTACGAGGAAGTTTCGCCAGGATTTTACCACCTCACCACCTTTCCCTCCCCCCACCCCCAGGAATTGAGGGGGAGGATGCGCTTCGAGCCCTATGAGCACAGGGAGGGGAAGACGGAGCTGGAGAGGTGCGCCTCCTGCGGGGGCCCCAAGGCCCTGGCGGAATTCCAGTGGCACCTGGAGAGGGGCTTGATCGTGAGCAGGATCACCGGGAGGCGCATGGCCATCCAGGGAAACGCCCTCCTGGACCCTATCTTCGATGAGCTGGAGGCGGAGCTGGGCGAGAGCATACCCCGTGCCGTGGTGGAGGCGCAGCGGCAATTCACCAGGAGCGGGTTCTATAGCATCGACGAAACCAACTTGGAGGAGGATTTCAGGGAGCGGCTCGCCGTGCGGGGGCTGGGCAGCCTCACCGAGCTTGCCGTGAAAAGGCAGGGCATGCGCATGCGGGTGGAGAACGCGGCCCTGCCCCTGATACTGGTGGGCATCGCACAGGGCCTTTACGAGCTGGGGCTCTCCGTGGATTCCAGCGTCGACTGGCAGTACTCGGAGGATGGCGTCCTGGAGGTGGAGGTCAAGGCCCGCTGACACGGCCCCGCTATACGCTGACCCCAAGGCGGATTCCTTTCCAACTCCTTCATTATTCTCGTTGCGCCGCACCGCCCGCTTCCCGCGCCTGGCCAGCATTGCGCCCGCCGGTGGTTTTAGTCACAAAGCTTCCGCGGTCTTCCGTCACTTGCCCTTAGTGCTCCCTTGGCGGGCGGTATGCGACGCGCGCGGGGAGGCTTTCGAGGCAGGAAACCGGCATGGGTGGGAAGTGCTTAGGCTGCCGTGTGGACTGTGCCGCCTAGCGGTTGACACACAAGAATATATCATAAATTACGATATTAGTTACCAATAATAATGGTGAATTGGTAGGAGCAGCCATGGACTCTCGTAAGGCGGAAGCCATGCTGTCGGCGCTGGGAAGCGCCCTGGACGAGCAGGGCTCCTCCCCGGTAGATGTGGTGGTCTGCGGTGCCATGGCCCTGCTCATGCGGGGCATCATCGACCGGCCGACGCGGGATATCGACGGGCTCGGTCTGGTGGTGGAGAAGGACGGGAAACCGGTGCTCGTCAAGCCACATCTGAGTGATGAATTCAGGACTGCGGTCGCCAGGGTAGGTTCCCTATACGGAGAGGGAAGGCATAATAGGTATTGCCAATTCTGGTACATCACTAGTAAGTTCCCTATACGGAGAGGGAAGGCACTGGTTCAGCACTGCCGCCACGGTCCTTCACGACGATACGCGGTTGCCAGAGGATATCATCGAAAGGGCGGAAGCGAGGAGATATGGCCGCAGGCTGACGGTACGACTCTGCTCCCGCCGCCACCTGGTCTACCTGAAGATGTGGGCGGCAGTGAACAGGGGGGAGCCGGACATCGGGGACCTGGTTAAGATGGCGGTGACGCCGGAGGAAGCGGAAGAGGCCACCGCCTGGTGCCTGCAACAGGACCGTGAGGCTAGGCTAAGGCTCGTGGCGGTGCTGGAGGAGATAGGTCATGGAGGGCTGGCTGCAAGGACTGCTAGAGGGGGTTAATGCCCTCTTGTGGAGCCAGTGGGCGGCGCTAGGCGCTTTTATCACCGTGGATCCCTGCCGCGAGGCGGTGGTGGATCCCGAGGCGCTGCTCGTCGCCACCTGCGCTTTCGGCGGGCAGGAAGCGCGCATCTTCGACGAGTCGCTCGACTGGACCATCGCCAACCACGGTCTACTGAAACCCTGGCGGCTGAAGAGGATCGCGCGCGCCTTCGGGCCCGAGGTCACGAGAACACTGGGCGCTCTCCTGGAGTATGCCGCAGCGGAGACGGGCAGGGATCTTTTTCCAGGAGTGAGAGAAGAGGCGCGCGGAGTTCTCGCAGAGGTTACGGTGAAGGAATTGTTCCCCCGCGAGAGTGGCATGTACGGGGAAGGGGGAAAGATGCCGGACGAGATATTCCTGGCGTGGAAGCTGCTGCGCGGAAAGCCCAGGATCCGACGCCACTCGGGAACCCCGGACCCCGCAAACCCGGCCAACCTCATGCTACGCCTCCGTGATTATTACGGCGCGGGGGCGCGCGCGGACGTGGTGACCTACCTTCTCACGGCGGGTGGTGGCAGCTCGCACGGCATAGCGGAGAAGGTAAAGTACCGGCAGGGGATGGTGTATGATGTGCTCGAGGGACTGGTCAGCGCGGGAATGGCGCAGAAGCGCGGCGGGCGCGGGCACGCGTACTACTGGATAGACAGGGAGAGAGTCGCCGCCTCGCTGGGGTTGGGGAAGAGGCTGCCGGTTTTTCTCGCATGGGGCGACGTTTTTGCGGCCTTTTACGCCGTCTATGCAGACAGGGAGGAAAACCGGGTCGCCTACGCTGATGAGTTCCTCTGCGCCGAGAGGATGCGCGACCTGTCCCGGCGCGTAATCCCCCTTCTGAGGGGGGCCGGAGAGCCACTCTCGCATTTGCCCGCCGCCGATCCGAGGCGGCTAAAGGGGGGCGAGCACCGGGATGCGCTGGTGGCCTTTCTGGAAGGCGCGATGCGCGTTTTGCGGCGCTACGCCCCAGGTTAAGATGGCTCGCTAGCCAAAGCCCTATCTTTCAGAGCAGGAATTCCCGCACCTCTCTTAGCATGGCGAAGGCTTTCTCGACGGTGGTGGTGAGGTCCGGGTTTACCAGGCAGCAGGTGGCGGGGGTGAGGAGGGAGTTCCCCGCTGTGGTATTTCTTTCCATTCCCTCTTCTTCCAGCTTGTCCCATATCACTCGCAGGCGGTCGGCGAGGCCGCGCGGGCTTTCTGCCTCCAGCAGCTCGCTGTGGGTGGGGACCGCTCCCCAGGCAATGGCGCCGCCCCGCGCGAGAAGACGGGCGATGCCCGCGCCGTAACCGATGAGGATATCCCGGTTGTTGTAAGCGTCCAGGGAGATGAGGTCCACCTCGGACTGCAGCAGGAAATCCCAGTCGGGATTGCCGCAGAGGTGCACGCCGCGCGGCCCCTCCAGCAGGGAGAGGAAGAGGGCGAGGTCGCCGCGGGCGCGCTCGGCGGTGTAGCCGGTGATGCCGGTGAAGAGGAACTCCAGGCCCGGCTCGTCCACCCAGACGAAGGAGCGTGGGTTGATCTCCCGCAGGTCACGCAGGTGGCGGTTGACGCGCGAGGCCACGTGGCGTATGGCCACCTCCCGCGCGTCGTCACGGTAGATGATGGGCTTGCCTTCCCCGTCCTTCACCATGAGGCAGAGGGAGATGGGCCCCATGAACTGGCCGCGCAGGGCGAGGTGGTCCGCGGAGGCGCGCTGCAGGAACCCTGCGTAGGTGGCCGATTCCCCCGGGTCCACCGCGAAGAGGTCGGCATGGGGGTCGAGCGACAGGTAATCCTCCAGCACCGCGTAAAACGCGTCCTCGTCGAAGAGGATGCGCAGGCCCTCGTAATCGACCTCCGTTCCGGGCATGCCGCGCACCGTGAGCACGTAGGTGTCCTCGCGATAGGAGAGGTTGGGAAGGTGGGGCCAGAAGGGTATGTCCAGGGAGAAAGAGAGGTCCAGCGCCCTCTCCGGGTCGCGGTGGGGAAGTATGCCCATGGCGGTGGTGGCCAGGGGGATTGCGATGCCCAGGGGGTTTTGTGCGCCCACGGTTCCTTCCCGGCTTCGTTGCCCTAGGCGGGCGGGCTCGCCTCGGCGGGCCGGACGCCGGCGTCGCTCAGCGCCTTGCGGTAGGCGCCGCGGTCGAAGCCCACGACGACGATGTTTTCCACCTCCATGACGGGCACGCCCATCTGCCCGCTTCTTTCCACCATCTCCCGTGCCGCCTTCTCGTCCTCGGAGACGTCCACGACGGTGAAGGGTACCCCCTCTCTCTCCAGGAAATCCTTGGCCATACGGCAGTAGGGGCAGGTGGAGGTGGAATACAGTTTGACCTCCGGCATGTTCTTTCCCTCCTTCGCGGAAGATGGCCTCGGGCGATTCCTCACCAGTCCCAAGTTACAATGCGCGGGCGGGCGTTGGGTATGACCCTCGTCAGACACGGGTTGCGTTATGTCCCCGGCTTCCTTGCCCTGCGAAAACAGGAGGGTGATATTCTGTGCTGGCTTTGGCCTGGGAAAGTACGGATTTCACTCGTGGGGAGGGGAGGGTCAACATATCCGGGATTCCCCCCTTTGTCCCGCCGCGTTCGGCAAGCATGCCGGGCTGGCGTCTCGTGCCGCCATTCTCCTTGCCCGCTTCAGATATGCGAGCATCCCTCGCTCACCATTTCATCCAGCTTCTTCTTGTCCCGGAGGATGATCTTGCCCTTCTCCGTGTCCACCAGCCCCATCTTCTTGAAGTTGGAGAGGACGCGGATGGTGGTCTCCACCGTGGTGGCGGCCATATCCGCGATGTCCTGGCGCGTCAGGGGCAGGTCTATGCTCACCCCGTCCGGCTCCGTGACCCCCGCCTTGCGCGAGAGCATGAGGAGCACGCGCGCGATGCGCCATTCCACCCTCTCCATGGCCAAGGCCCGGATGGTGTTCTGCGCCTCGCGCAGCCTGGCGCCCAGCTCGGTGATTATCTCCAGCGCGAGGTCCGGGTTGTCGCGCAGGAAGGAGAAGAAATCTCCGCGCGAGATGGAGAGGAGCTCCACGTCGTCGAGGGCCTGCGCGGTCATGGGGTAAGGCTGGCCGTCGAACACCGCCTCCTCGCCGAAGATCTCCCCCGGGTAGGCCATCTCGACGATGGTCTCGCGCCCGTCCTCGGTCTGCTTGAGTAGTTTGACCTCGCCCTTGACCACCACGTAGAGGTTGCGGGGTTGGTCGCATTCCAGGAAGATGTACTCCCCCTTGGCGAAGCGCTCGGTGGCGCAGAGGGAATAGAGGCGGTCGAGCTCCTCAGCTTCCAGGAACTCGAACATTGGGATCTTCCAGAAGATGTTGACCTTGGAGGCATCGTCCTTCTCGTCGCCCATAATCCACCCCCGGAATTAAAAAGGGGAGCCCGGGCTCCCCTGCTGGTAATCTCCCCGGATCACTCCATGGAGATGGCTTCGGAGGGGCACTCCTCGGCGCAGGTGCCGCAACCGTCGCAATCCTCGGGCCTGGCGAGGAAGGCCACGTCATCATCGTTGAGGTCGATGCAGTCGTTGGGGCATTCATCGACGCACAGCCCACAACCGGTGCACTCGTCCGCGTCGAAAACGGGCCTCTTGTCGCTTGGCTCTCCCATTCGGAATCCTCCTTTTCTAGGGCTTGCTCTTCGGGGGCTACCGGAATCCCCAACTATCTATAACACAGAGATCAAGTCCAGGCAATAACAGAGCAGCGGCCAGGAATGCCCCTCGCTGAACGGGAGAGGATTGGATGGCGCGGCGCGCAAGCGTCAGGGGTCCGGCGGGGTCATCCCCTCGTCTCCTCGAGCAGGCGCCGCAGATCGAAGCCCGGCTCGAACAGGCGGAACGGGAGAGGATGGGATGGCGCGGCGCGCAAGCGTCAGGGG